>DASTVQ010000081.1:0-78566 GCA_035759015.1 Kribbella sp. | reverse complement strand
TCAAGGTGGACAGCGTGCTGCTCGAGGGCACTGCCGCCGCGTCGCTGATCGAGGAGGCCGAGCAGGCCCGCATGGTCGTGCTCGGTTCTCGTGGTCTCGGCGGGTGGACCGGCCTGCTGGTCGGCTCGGTCGCGACGCAGGTCAGCACCCACGCGCAGTGCCCGATCGTGGTGATCCCTCCGGACGTCCGGCCGCGAGTGCATGGCAAGCCGACGGTCGTGGTCGGCGTCGACGGGTCGAAGACCTCCATCAAGGCGGTCGAGTTCGCCTTCGACCAGGCTGAGGCACACGGGGCGAAGGTGCTCGCCGTCCATGCCTGGACCAGCCCGGTGTCGACGTACGAGGACGGCCAGGGTGCGCTCTTGTTCGACAAGGACGAGGTCGAGGCGGCGGCCCGGCTGGTTGTCGCCGAGTCGCTGGCCGGGGCGATGATCGATCACCCCGACGTCGAGCATGAGGTGAAGCTCGTGAGCGGCCAGGCCGCGCGGGCACTGCTGCTGGCAGCGGAGTCCGCCGATCTGCTGGTGGTCGGCTCCCGTGGCCGCGGTGGCTTCACCGGCCTGCTGCTCGGCTCTGTCAGCCAGAGCGTGCTGCACCACGCCCACTGCCCGGTCGCCATCGTCCGCTGACGTCCCTGCCCGGTTGCGCTGGAGAGCGGCGATGCGACGGCAGCGCGGGACCGGTGGGCCCCGGTCCCGCGCTGGTGTTCATGGCAGCGGCCTTGGTCGGTGCGGCTTCAGTTCCAGCTGTCGATCTTGACGTCGCGTGGATCGGGGGCACCCGTCCCGGTTTCGAGAAGCGACTTGAGGCTCATCAGGAAGACCGCCCACTTGGTGCTGCAATGGTGCATGAACTCCACCGGCTCCTTCCACCCTTGGTGTTTGAACAAGACGGTGGTGTAGTCGCCATCCTTCTTGAGCTCCCAGCTCACGGTGGTGCCGATCCATTCCTCGGGTCCGTCGACCACCTGCCACAGCACGCTCTCGGCGGGACGGAGCTCGAGAACCTTCATGTCGATTCCGCCGGCGTCGAACCGGAACTGGAGCACTCCGCCGACTTCGCTGTCCCCCTGCGTGTTGTCCGCCCACCAGCCGGAAAGACCCTCGCGGGTGGCCAGCGCCGCATAGGCGTCGTCCAGGGACGACCTGACTCCGACTTTGTGCAGAATATCCACCATTTCTCAATCCTCTTCTCTCGTGTTGGCTCTTGCCCGACCGGCCGCGCAGGTCGCGGCCGCCGACGGTCGTCGTGGTGTCGGACTCACTTCTCCTGGCTGCGCTGGATTGCTTCGGCGATCCGCTTGATGCGCCGCAGCCTGGCGTCCCAGGTCGCCCCGACCGCGGAGAGCTGAGCTACCGCCCGGGCGAGTTGTGCGTCGTCCACCCGGTAGCGCATCTCGCGCCCGGCCGGCGTGGGGTGGACCAAGCCGACCCGGTCGAGCACCCTCAGATGCTTGGCGACGGCTTGACGCGTCACCGGCAATTGCTCGCTGAGGGTTGTTGCCGTCCCGTGGCCATCCGCCAGGAGCAGGTCGAGCAGCCGTCGCCGGGTCGGGTCCCCGATCGCCGACCAGAGGTCGTCGTTGACGACGACGGTCATTGGGTGGAAGCCAGCCGCGCGATGTACTCGCCGAGGCGGGGAAGGTAGGTGTCCCAGCCGACGCAGTGCTCCTTGTACTGCTCCTCCAGGACGGCAGCCTCCCAACCGACCTCGCGGAACCCGGTCTCGGTAAGCCGAACCACGGTGCCGGCGCCCGACGGGACGAGCTCGAAGGTCACCAGCAGTGAGTTGGCGGGGGTCGCGACCTCACCGTGGGGATAGACCCAGCGGAAGGAGAACAACCGAGGTCGTTCAGCTTCCACCACGGTGATCGGGGCGACGTGCGCCCGGGGTGTGGCCTCGTCGCCCCAGGCGAGCTCACCGATGGCACCGGGGGCCGGCTCCAGGTCTGCCTCGGCATTCCACCACTCCCGGATGTGAACGGGGCTGCTGATGACCTCGAAGACCACCTCGGGCGAGGCATCGACGTGGATCTCGCGCTCAATGCTTCCGTACTCCATGTACTCTCTGCTTTCTGCAACGTTTGGTTGCGCATGACGATAATCCATGGCCGCCACATCACGCAACCACTGGTTGCTTGTCTAGCGCCGACTCAGGCAACCAGGCGGCGGTGCAGTCGGTACGACGCTGCCGTCAGCATGCCGACGGCAAAGAGGCCCAGGACGGCGAGCTGCCCGGCGATGTCGCCGATGTTCCCGGCCTTGGACAGCACGGTGATCCATCCGTCCACCACCCAGGCGTGCGGCGTGATGTGCCCCAGCGCCTGGACAGCCGGCGGCACGATCGCCAGCGGCCACATCGCGCCGCCGAGCATCGCGAAGCCGATGCCGATCACCGGACCGACCGACGAAGCCTGCTCAGGCGTCCGGAACACCGCTCCACTGAGCATGCCGGCCCCCGTACTCACCAGGCTCCAGAACGTGATCAGGGCACCGGCCGCCACCGGGTTGCCCCAGCTCACTCCGAACAGCAGCGCGCCGATACCCACGATCAGGGCGGACTGGGCCAGCGCGAGCACGAAGTACGCGAGCGTCTCCCCCGCGACGATGTCCCGGGCCCTGACCGGCGCCGCGAGCGCGCGGTTGTAGATCCCCAGCTGACGTGTCTGCACCACCGCCGCGCCACCGGCCAGCGAGTTGATGAACACGAACAGGACCAGCATGGTCGGCGCACTGTAGCCGAAGCCGGTGGGCAGGTAGTCGCTGCCGACCGCGACGTTCTCGGTGCGCACCGCGATCCTCGGCGTGACGCGCTGCACGTTGGTGGCCGTGGGCAATGACCCGGCGATGGTGCCACCGGTCGTCCGGGCCGCGAAGGCCGCCGCCTGGATCCGCTCGGCATGCCGGCTCACGGCCGCCGCTACCGCGGTCCGGACCGCGGACTGGGTCGAGGGGTCACCACCGGCCAGTACGGGGAGGTCGATCTCCCGGCCTGCCAGCAGGACCTCCTCGAGATCCCGCGGGACCAGGATCACCACATCCAGCTCGCCACGCCGCAGCGAGTCACGGGCCGCCTGCTCGCGAAGTGGCGTCTGGACCGGGCCGACCGTCCGCAGTTCCTCGACCAGGGCGGTCGCCTGGGTGCCGGACGGTCCCACCACCCCGATCCGGAAGCCGCCCTGACCCTGCACGATGGCTCCGATGATCACGATCATCAAGACCGGCAGCAAGACGACGAAGAAGAGTGCGGTCCGATCCCGCACCATCCGGCGCAGCGAAGCGGACGTCAGCGCCAAAGCCCTCATCGGACGGCCCTCCTGTGCAGCACCACTGCGGCCAGCAGCCCGACCGCGACGGTCGTGCCGAGGATCGACAGCACCGGCTGGACCACGGCGCCGGCACCCGCCCCGGTGGCGAGGTCGGTGAAACCTCGGAGGGCCCAGCCGTTCGGGGTGGCCAGAGCCAGGTCGCGCAGCGTCTCCGGCGCTCGACTGATGAGGATGAAGTTGCCGCCCAGCAGCACCAGGCCGAAGGTGATCATCGACGAGAGGCCCTCTGCTTGGCGCTCGGTCCGGGCAACGGCGACCACCAGGGCGGTCAGGGCGACAAGCGTGGTCGACAGCGCGACGATGATCGCGGCCGCGGGCAAGGGAGGCCCCCAGTCGGCGTCCAGGGCGAGGGCCGTCACCAGCGCGAGCGTGCCGAGACTCACCACGCCGTACACGAAAGTGGCCAGGGACTTGCCGAGCAGTACGGCGCCGCGACCGACCGGCGCCGCTCCGATCCGCTCGAGGGTGCCGCCGCGCTCCTCGACGAAGTAGTCGCGCGCGGTGAAGCCGATCGTGAAGAAGAGGAAGAAGATCCCCATCGCGGGCGCGTAGTAGCTCACGGTCTTGAGCTGCTGGTAGCCGGTCGGTGCCGCCACGATCCGCTCCGGCAGGTGGAGCCCGGCCGCCGCCGCGGCAAGCTCCGCGGTCCGGCTCGGCGGGACACCGGCTGCGAGAGCGGTGTGGACCGAGAGCCTGTCGGCGTTGATCTGGGCGACGAAGGCCTCCGCGATCGCGCCGGCGACTTGGGCGGGGATCGTGTTGTCCGGGCTGCCGAGCACCCTGATGGTGAGTGGTTGCTCCCCGGTCGCCGCCGTGGTGAACCCGGCAGGGACGACCAGGGCGGCACCCACGTCGCCGTTGTCCACCTGCGCCCGCGCCTGCTGCTCATCGGCGACCGGGTGCACCGTGAGTACGTCGGACAGCTCGGGCGACGCTAGTACCTCGTGGAAGGCCTGAGCCATCGCCGCCCGGTCGGCGTCGACCAGCGCGACGTCCGCGTGGAACGTCTCGACCGATGAGAACGCGAAACTCATCAGCACCGCGACCCCCAGTGGTGCCACGAAGCCGAGCACGAGCGCGGACCGGTCACGCAGCCGGCGGCGGAGGTCCTTGGCGGCGATGGTCAGGGCGGGCAGCATCGTCACTCCCGCAGCGCGGTGCCGGTCAGGTGCAGGAACACCGCCTCGAGATCGGGCTCCACCACCTCCACCGACCGAAGCTGGACACCGGCGCGCTCGGCCGCGTCGAGGACGGCCGGCAGCAGGCGTCGCCCCTCGACGGCGAGCAGCTCGACCTGGCCGTCCTTCACGTCCGCGCGGTCGATGCCGTCCAGCTCCCGGCACGCGGCGGCGAGCCCGGTGAGGTCACCGGCCGCCGTCAGCGAGATGCGGTCCTGCTCGCCCAGCCGGGCGATCAGCTCCCGTCGGGTGCCCTCGGCAACCAGGCGACCGTGGTCCATGATCCCGACGCGGTCGCAGAGCCGCTCGGCCTCCTCCATGTAGTGGGTGGTGTAGAGCACCGCCAAGCCGGCGGCGCCGAAGTTGCGCACGCTGTCCATCACCGCGTGCCGACTCTGTGGATCGACTCCCACGGTGGGCTCGTCGAGCACCAGCAGCGTCGGCTTGTGCAGCAGCCCCGCGCCGATGTTCAGGCGGCGCTTCATCCCGCCCGAGTACGACTCCACCCGGTCGCGCGCACGGTCGGTCAGGCCGATGAGCTCGAGCACCTCGTCGATCCGGCGCTCCAGCGCCCGGCCGCCCAGCCGGTAGAGCCGCCCGAAGAAGCGCAGGTTCTCCCGCGCGGACAGGTCCGGGTAGAGCGCTATCTCCTGCGGCACGTACCCGATCAGCTCCTTGGCGCCGGTCGCCGACGTGGTGACCGGGCGGCCCACGATCCAAGCACTGCCCGCGTCAGGTCGCAGCAGGCCGCAGACCAGCCGGATCGTGGTGGTCTTGCCGGCACCGTTCGGGCCGAGCAGCCCATAGGTCTCCCCCGGCGCCACCTCGAAGCTCACCCCGTCCACCGCGAGCCGGTCACCGAAGCTCTTGACCAGACCGGACACAGTCAGAATCTGCTCCGCCACACGTGCCGCCGGTTTCGCCGGGCTCCGCACAGCCATCTGGCCTCCTTGATCCGGTCGTCGGTCCCACCGTTGCCGGTGGCCGATCCCTTGGACAGGGACCCAAGACCCCGCAGGCCGATCCGTTGGTCACTCGCACATCGTCGAGCGTGACGTCATGCTGAGAGGAACAGCCCGGCTACGGAGGGACACCGGCATGGCAGTACGACGGAGTGGTGCGATCGCCGCCATGGTGGTCGTGGTAGCGGTGGCGATGACCGCCTGCGCGCCAGGACCGAACGAGCTGGCCGGCACCGGCGGGTCGCAGGACGCGGGCTTCTGGCTGGGCCTGTGGCAAGGGCTGATCTGCGTGATCACGTTGATCGTGTCGCTGTTCAACGACAACGTGAACGTCTACGAGGTCCACAACAACGGCGCCTGGTACAACTGCGGCTTCGTGCTGGGCATCCTGATCATGGCCTCGGGCACGGGCGCCTCGGGCTACCGGGCCAGGTCCTGACGGGGTCCGTGGTTCTTGCCGACGCCTCCGATCGGCCTTGCCGGATCGGGACTTTGGACCCTGCTGACGACCGCACCGCGTGCCGTGTGCTGGAGGGAACCGACCCGCGGGGAGGAAGAGATGCGTACAGAAGAGATCGAGACCCGCACTCTCGAGGAGCAGCCGACAGCCGTGCGGCGGGCCACGCTGGCCCCGGAGGAGATGCCCAACTGGTTCTCCACGGCCTACGGCGAGATCGCGTCCTTCCTCGGCCGGCACGGCGTCCGACCCGCCGGGATGCCGTTCGCGCGGTACCACCGCCGGTCGGACGGCCGCTTCGACACCGAGGCCGGTTTCCCGATCGCCGCGCCGGTGACCGGCGACGGCATGACCGAGGCCTCCACGCTGCCGGGAGGGCCGGCCGCGGTGACCCTGTACCGAGGACCGTACGACGGGCTCGCTGCCGCGTACGAGCAGCTGGAGGATTGGCTGCGCACGCAGGGCGGAATCCCCGACGGCGACCCCTGGGAGGTCTACTTCGACCCGCCCACCGGCGATCCGGCCGACTGGCGCACCGAGGTCATCCAGCCCTACCGCCCGGCGGGGAGCCTCGCATGACGGCGACGGTGTGGACGAGACCGCGGAGCGAGCTCACCGTCCACACCGAGGGCATCCTGCCGACCGACACCGCCGAGCTGATCAGGGACCGACTTGCTCCCGTCCTGGGACCTGCCTCGTCGTACGGGCGGGTTCGGGTGACGCGACTCTGCGATCCCCGGCTGCAGCGGCCGGTGGTGGCACAGGTCGATCTGAACCTGCCGGAGCGCCGCGTGCGCGCGCAGGTTGCCGCGCCCACCCTGCCGGTGGCGGCTTTGTTGCTCGCGGCACGCACCGCGGCCCAGCTGCGCCGTGTGCCCGGCCGGGGGGACGGCCGGACGACCAGCCGGGCGGCCGCGCCCGGCCGGACCTGGTCGCCGGAGCTGCGACCACCGACGGCCCGCACCTTGGCGCGGAACAAGGTCTGCTCGCCGGCCGTCACCACCGTGGCGGGAGCCGTCCGGGACCTGGAGGCGCTGGACTACGACTTCCACTACTTCCGCGAACAGTCGACCGGGCAGGACAGCATCGTCTGCCGATGCGGCCCCGGTGCCTACCGGCTGATCCAGCTCGATCCGCGGCCAGGCGTCGTGGTGGACCTGGTGCTGCCCTTGACGGTGGATCGCGTCCCGGCGCCCTGGCGCACCGTCCCCCAGGCGATCGCGCACCTCGACCTGACCGGTCGTTCGTTCGAGTTCTTCGCCGATACCACTACGGGACGCGGCCGCGTCCTGTACACGAGGTATGACGGTCACTACGGCCTGATCACCCCGTCCGAACCGTTGTGGCTCGCCGACGGCGGTGAACCGGCGTAACCCGGACGGATCAGGGCAGCAGCACGTCGCCGATCGGGCGGCGAGGTGTCGGCGGGACGGGCGGGCCGTAGCCGAACCGGATCACCGCCTGCGGACGGGTCCAGGCCCCCAACGGATCGTGGAGCAGCCACCGAAGCACGTCGTGCTCGATCGCCTGGTTGAGCAACGAGGTCGACAGGCCGTTCGCCGTCGCCTCCAGAAGCACGCGCTGCAACGCCTGCCCAGCTCGCAACCACTCCGCCGGGCCATCCCTGCGGGTGGCGACGATCGCCAGCTGCGGGTCGGACTCGAACCTGGCAGCCGGGCGACTGGCATCGGCGGGCGTCGCCGCCATGTCCCTGGCCGGCGAGTCCGGTGCGTCGGCCCGGGGACCCAGAGACGCTGACGGGATGCCCTCGGCGTCTCGTTCACCACCGACCCACCGCCGCCGTTCCGCGGTCCGCCGCGGGTTCAGGTCATCCTCGCGGTACGCGTCCCGCGACGCCAGCCGCAGCCACTTGAGCCTGGCCTCCTGATCGAGCCACTGCAGCTCGGCGCCCTCCAGCGAGCAGCTGAGGTCCAGCAGCCGCCGTACCTCGTCCGGCAGCCGCCGGTCGCTGTACGGCTGCCTGTTGGTCTGGCGCTTGCGCACGTACGGCGCCAGGGGGCTCAGCTGCCGGCTCTCCGCGTCCGCCGCGATGAGCTCGACCTCCGCGACCAGGTCGGGCCGCCGTCGGTCGAGCACGCTGCGGACGTCCGTGCCGTACCCGAGGCGGGCCGCCGCCACCCGCAGGTTCAGCACGGCCGCCCCCAGCGACAGGTACAGCATCCGCCGGTCCGGGTCCTCCGCGGGGAGCTCTCGCTCCCTGTCGCGGTAGACCTCGATCACCCAGTCGGTGAAGCGGAACTTCCACGGCTGGGTGTTGTGCATCGAGGGTGCCGCGACAGCTGCCCGGAGCAGCTCGTCGCGGTCGCGCCCGGCCGGCAGGCCCATCTGGGCGTCACAGCCCTTCTTCCACCGACTCCTCGCTGAACAGGGCCACCTTCAGCGCACCGGTCTCTGCCGCGCGGGAGAAGACGTCGTAGGCGTCCTGCATCTCGTCCAGACCGAACCGATGCGTGATCAGGCCGGGCATCGTCAGCCGGCCCGCGGCCAGCATCGACAGCAGCCGCGGCGTGCTGAACGTGTCCACCAGGCCGGTGGTGACGGTGACGTCCTTGATCCACAGGTCTTCCAGGTGCAGCGTGACGGGCGCGCCGTGCACGCCGACGTTCGCCACCCGGCCGCCCGGCCGGATCACCCGGGTGCAGAGCTCGAACGTCGGCGGGATGCCGACCGCCTCGATCGCCACGTCCGCGCCGAGCCCGTCGGTCAGCTGGTGAACCGTCTCCACCACGTTGTCGTCGGGACCCATGGCCAGGTCGGCGCCGTGCTCGAGCGCAGCCTTCTGCCGCGCCGCCGCCGCGTCCACCACGATGATCCGAGACGGGCTGAACAGCTTGCTGGTCGCGATGGCGGACAGCCCGATCGGGCCCGCGCCGACGATCACGACCGTGTCACCGGGCGACACCCGGCCGTTCAGCGTGCCGACCTCGAAGGCCGTCGGCAGGATGTCCGCCAGCAGCAGCGCGGACTCGTTGCTGACGTTGGCAGGCAGCTTGTACACCGACTGGTCAGCGAACGGCACCCGGACCTGCTCGGCCTGGGTCCCGTCGATCAGGTGGCCGAGGATCCAGCCACCGTTGCCCAGGCACTGCCCGTAGTGGCCCTGCCGGCAGTACTCGCACCGGCCGCAGGAGCTGATGCACGAGATCAGCACCCGGTCGCCCGGAGCGACGGCCCGGACGCCTTCGCCGACGGCGGTGATGGTGCCGACCGCCTCGTGGCCCAGCACCCGGCCGCGCTCGACGGTCGGTACGTCGCCCTTGAGGATGTGCAGGTCCGTGCCGCAGATCGTGACCGCGTCGACGCGGACGATCGCATCCTCGGGGTCCTTGATCACCGGGTCCGGCACGTCGTGCCAGCTCCGCTGCCCGGGACCGTTGTAAACCAGTGCCTTCATCGTGGGTCGACCTCCACTGCTCGAAGTTGTCACCTCGACCCTCGCTCCGGCCATGGCCGGTCGGCAGGGCAGAAACACACCACCCAGGGGGGACCTTCGTCGTCTGGCCCCGGGCCCTTGCGCCCTGGCTCCTGCGGCACCCGGGCGGATGGACTGAGACCAGCAGAGCCGAACGAGAGGTGCCCCCCATGTCCGGACAACCACGGCCATCGGTGGTCGTGGGCGTCGACGGCTCCCTGGACGGCTGGATCGCCCTGGAGTGGGCCGCCCGCCACGCCACCCTTCGCCACCTCGAGCTGCGCGGCGTTCATGTCGTCGACGAGTCCCGGCCGGCACAACCGCTCGGCTCCTCGCCGGGTCAGGACGACGGTACCGAGGTCCTGGAGGACGCCGCGGACGAGCTGGCCCGCATCGGCTACCAGGGCGCGAAGCTGGAGATTCGCTATGGCAACCCGGCCGAGGTCTTGCTGGACCTGTCCCGGGACGCCTCGTTGCTGGTCATCGGCCGCCGGGGCGCGGGTGGCTTCGCCGAGCTGGTCCTGGGCTCCACCTCGCAGGTCTGCGCGGCCCTGGTACGCACCGCGCTGGTGGTCGTTCCGGACACCTGGCGACCCGACGAACCCGACCGCGGCCGCATCGTGGTCGGGGTGGACGGCTCGCCGTCCTGCCAGGCCGCACTGGCCTTCGGCTTCGCGCTGGCCTCCACGCGTAGGGCCGAGCTCGAGGTCGTGCACGTGAGTGACGTGCCCGAGGCGTTCCCACGCCCGGACGTCTGGCTCGACCCCGACGAGCCACCCTGGCGGGCCGGCGCGGAGCTGCTGGTGGCCGAGGCACTGGCGAACTGGACCGAGAAGTACCCCGAGGTCGTGGTCCGGACCCGGTTCTGCGCCGGGCACCCGGTGCAGGTCCTCGGCCGTGCGTCGCACACCGCCGATCTCGTCGTCGTGGGTGGTCTCGGCCGGACCCGGTTCAGCCCGCTGCGGATGGGCTCCGTGGCGAGGGGACTGCTGCACCACAGCCGCAGCCCGGTTGCAGTGGTCCACAACGAGGAGCAGGTGTGACGGTCGAGTCCACAGCACCCACCAGACAGACCGGGCTCAGTGAGTCCGAGGTAACAGAGGCGTTGGAGCAGTACGGGCCGAACACCATCGCCGAGCCGGCCCCCGTCGGAGTCCTGCCGCGCATCCTCGCGCAGCTGCGGGACCCGATGATCATGCTGCTGCTGGGCGCGGCGGTCCTGACGGCGGCCCTGCACGACCTCACCGACCTGGCCGTCATCCTCGTCGTGGTCACGCTGAACACCACCGTCGGCGTCATCCAGGAACTGCGCGCCGAGCACGCGCTGGCTGCACTCCGCCGTCTCGCCGCCCCGCAGGCCCGGGTTGTCCGCGACGGGCGGACCCACGTGCTGGCGGCGGCGGAGGTGGTGCCGGGCGACCTCGTGCTGGTCGAGGCGGGCGACATCGTGCCGGCGGACCTGCGCATGATCGACGCGGTCCGGCTGCAGGCGGACGAGTCGGCCCTCACCGGTGAATCCGTTCCGGTGGAGAAGGAAGTACCCGCCGACCTGTTCGCCGGGACCGTGGTGACCCGCGGTCGCGGCGCCGGCCTGGCCTCCCGGACCGGGCCGGACAGCGCCCTCGGCCGCATCGCGGAACTGCTGGCCGACCAGCGGCCGCGCCCGACGCCGCTGCAGCGCAGGCTGGCGTCGCTGAGCCGCACGCTGAGCCTGGTCGCCATCGCCTTGTCCGCGGTCGTGGCCATCTCGGGTCTGATTCGCGGGCTGCCACTGGCCGACATGGTGGTCACCGCGATCAGCCTGACGGTCGCCGCCGTACCGGAGTCGCTGCCGGCCGTCGTGACTCTGGCACTCGCCCTGGGCGCGCACCGGATGGCTCGCCGGTCGGCGGTCGTCCGGCAGTTGCCCGCGGTGGAGACGCTGGGCGCCGTCACCGTCGTCGCGGCCGACAAGACCGGCACCCTGACCGAGGGCGTGATGCTGGCCGAGCGGCTCTGGACCGAGGAGGCCGAATACCTTGCCGAGGGCAATGGCTATGCGCCGGACGGGTCCCTGCTGCAGGCCGACGGGCATCCCGCCGGCGACTCCGTAGGGCGGCTGCTGCGGGACCTGGTGCTCTGCAACGACGCCGACCTGCGAGCTCCTGACGCCGACCACCCGGACTGGCTGCCACTCGGCGACCCGACCGAAGCCGCGCTCGTCACCTTGGCCGAGCGTGGCGGGGTGGACCCGGCGGCGCTGCGGGCCGCGTACCCACGGACCGCGGAGACACCGTTCGACAGCGTTCGCAAGCGGATGACGACGCTCCACCGGACCCCCGGCAGTGACCATGTCCTGGTTGTCAGCAAGGGCGCACCCGAGGTCCTGCTGGACCAGGACGTCACGTCGTTCGGCGATGTCGCCGGGGCCAGGGCGATCGCGGCCGACCTGGCCCGGCAGGGCTACCGCGTCCTCGCCGTGGCCGACCGCACCCTGCCGGCGGGCACGGAGCCGGACGAGTCCGAGTCCGGGCTTCGGCTGGCCGGGCTGGTCGCGATCACGGACCCGGTCCGGCACAACGCGCCCGACATGATCGCGTCCTTCAACGCGGCCGGCGTCGACCTGCTGCTGATCACGGGGGACGCCCCCGGCACCGCGCAGGCGGTCGCGGACCGGCTGGGCCTGGACAGCGAACGGGTGATCACCGGGGCGGACATCGACGCGGGCCTCGATCCCGAGGCGGCCGAGCAGGTGCGGGTCTTCGCCCGGATCCGGCCCGAGCAGAAGCTCGACATCGTCCGGGCGTGGCAGGCCGACGGCCATGTGGTCGCCATGACCGGCGACGGCGTCAACGACGCCCCGGCCCTGCGTCGCGCCGACATCGGCGTCGCGATGGGCAAGGACGGCACCGAGGTCGCCCGGCAGGCGGCCGACCTGATCCTGACCGACGACGACCTCGCGACGGTGGTCGCGGCGATCGAGGAGGGTCGGCGGATCTACACCAACGTCCGGACCTTCCTGCGCTACGCGCTCAGCGGCGGCCTGGCCGAGGTCCTGGTGATGCTGGTCGGACCGGTCCTGGGCCTCGCCGTGCCACTGCTGCCCGCGCAGATCCTGTGGATCAACATGCTCACCCACGGCCTGCCCGGCGTCGCGCTGGGCGCCGAACCGGCCGACCCTCGCGCCATGCACCGCGGTCCGCGGTCGCCTCGCGAACAGGTTCTCGGCGCCGGGCTGTGGCAGCGCATCGCCTGGACCGGCTCCCTGATCGCGGCCGTCACGCTCGGGGCCGCCCTGTGGGCGCGAAGCTCCGGCGCACCCTGGCAGACGATCGTCTACCTGGTCCTGGGTGTCGCCCAGCTCGGCGTCGCGATGGCCCTGCGCCGGCCGCGGCCGAGCGGTGCCGGGCGCCTTCGCTTCCTGGACCTCGCGGTGGCCGGGGCCTTCCTCCTGCAGGTCGGACCGGTGGCCGTCGCCCCGCTGCAGAACCTGCTCGGCCTCGAGCCCGTGACCGCCGCCGAGCTTGCGGTGGCTGTCGCGTTCGCGCTGATCCCCGGGGCCGTGGTGGCCGTCCTTCGGCTGCTCCACCGCCGGGTCTGAAGTCCTGGCTTCGCGGAGTCAGCTCCAGCGGAGCTGACGCGAGTACCAGTCGCGCTCGGCCTGGGCCGGCGAGAGCCGCACCTTGACGTCGACCGCGAAGGCACCGGACGGAGCGGCGATCAGCGGGTTCACATCCAGCTCCGCGATCTCCGGCACGGCCTCGGCCAGCCAGGCCACCCGATGCAGCACGTCCAGCACCGCCGGCTCGTCCGCCGGCTCCGCACCGCGGTACCCGGCGAGCAACGGTGCACACCGCAGCGAGCGCAGCATCGCCGCCGCGTCCAGGTCCGTGAGCGGCAACCCCCGCCACCGCCGATCCGCCAGCAGATCTGTCAGCACGCCGCCGCTGCCGACCATCAGGACCGGCCCGAAGAGAGGGTCTCGGACCAGTCCGGTGACCAGTTCCAAGCCCGTGGGTGCCATGGCCTGCACCACCACGTGCGGGTCACCGGTCGCCGCCGTGACGTCGTCGTACGCCTTCCCCAGCTCGTCGCTGTCGGTGATACCCAGGCGGACGCCGCCGACGTCGGTCTTGTGCACGATCCCCGGGGCCGCAGTCTTCAGCACCAGCGGGTAGCCGATCTCCGCGCCGGCTCCCAGGGCGACCTCCCGATTGGCTGCGACGGCGGCCTGTACGACCCGGATCCCGGCGCAGCGCATCAGCTGTTCGGCGGGCCGGGCGTCCAGCCAGCCACCCTCGCTGTGGTGATCCAGGAAGCGACGTACCACGGTCCGGGCGCCATCGAGATCGAGGCCGCTCAGCTCGGGTACGACGCCCTGCGGCCGCGCGCGCCACTCGGCGTACCGGATCGCGTGGCCGAGTGCGCGCACGGCGGCTTCGGGGAACGGGAAGACCGGGAGCCGGGTGCCGTCCGCCAGGAGGACCTGGGAGTCGGCGTTCGGGGCGCCGAGGCAGTTGACCAGCACGGGGACCGTCGACCCGGTCGTGGCCCGCGCGATGGCGGCGTAGGCCTCTTCGACACTGCCTGCCCGGGTGGCCACGAAGGCGATCAGCAGGGCGTCCACCTCACCGCTGTCGAGGATGACGCGGATCGCCCGCTCGAGGGTCTGCGGGCTGGCGGCCGCACCGAGATCGACCGGGTTGCCGGCCGCGACCGCTCCGGCCACCTCCACCAGCTCGCGCTCGGTGGCGGGGCCGAGCTCTGGTACGTCGATGCCCAGGGCGCCGGCCGCATCGGCCGCCAGCACGCCGGCGCCGCCCGCGTTGCCGACGATGGCCAGCCGGCGTCCGGACGGCAACGGCCGGCCGGCGAGGACTCGTGCCGTCTCCACGAGCTCCTCCAGCGTCTCCATCCGGAGCACACCGGACTGCGCGAACAAAGCGTCGACGGCTGTGTCCGGCGTCGCAGCCGCGGCCGTGTGCGAGGCACCGGCCCGGCGGCCACCGCTGGAGCGGCCGCCCTTGACCACCAGCACAGGCTTGGTGCGGCTCACCAGCCGGGCCAGCCGGCCGAACTTGCGCGGGTTGCCGAACGACTCCAGGTAGAGGCCGATCACGTCCGTCCGCGGGTCGTTCCACCAGTGCAGCAGCAGGTCGTTGCCGCTGACGTCCACCTTGTTGCCCAGCGAGACGAACTCGGAGATGCCGAGGCCGACCCGGCTGGCGTGGTCGAGGACGGCGATGCCGACCGCACCGGACTGCGCCGCGAGGGCGAGCGAGCCGGGCAGGGGTTCCACGTTGGCGAAGGTGGCGTCCAGCCGGACGCCTGGTGCGGTGTTGACGAGGCCGAGGCAGTTCGGGCCGATCACGCGGAGGCTGTGGCTGCGGGCCAGCGTCAGGAGGTCGCGCTGGACCTGCTGCCCGTCGGCACCTGCCTCGGAGAAGCCGGAGGTGAGGATCACCGCGCCACCGACCCCGGCCTGCCCGCACTCGGCCAGGACCGCCGGCACCTGGTCGGCCGGCACGGCGATCACCGCGAGGTCCACCGGACCGGGCACCTGGGCGATCGACGGGTAGGCGGGCAGGTCCTCGATCCGGTCCGCCTTCGGGTTGACCGCGAAGAGGCGCCCGGTGAACCCTCCCTCGATCAGGTTGACGAGGACCTCGTGGCCGATCCCGCCGGGCCGGCGACCGGCTCCGATCACCGCCACGGCGCGGGGCGCCAGCAGCGGTTGGAGCGATCGTTCCTCGGCGGCGCGTTCGCGCTCGGCCATCCGGTCCAGGGTGTTCGCGGCGTACTCGGTGCTGAGCGAGAGCTCGACCACGCCGCTGTCCAGCTTGTGCACCTGCTCGAAGCCCGAGTCGGCGAAGACCCGCAGCATCGGCGCGTTCTCCGCCAGTGTGTCGGCGTGCAGGTGGTGGATGCCGCGCTCCCGCGCGACGGCCGCGAGCTGCTCGAGCAGCAGCGTCCCGATTCCCCGGCCGTGGACCGCGTCGTCGATCAGGAAGGCCATCTCGGCCTCACCGGTGCGCATCGGCTCGTAGCTGGCCACCCCGACCAGCCGGCCGCCGATCTCGGCCACCAAGGCGACGTGCCCGTCGTCGGAGGCCACGAGGTGGTGCGCGTGCTCATCGGCGCCGCGACGGTCGAAGCCGAAGAAGCGCAGGTAGAGCGACCGGTCCGAGATCCGGTGGTTCAGGTCCTGCAGCGCGGCCTCGTCGTCGGGGCGGACCGGGCGGATCCGCACCACCGAACCGTCGGAGGCAAGCGCGTCCCACCCGACCGCCGCGGCGGCCGAACGGGATGCGGACACCTCGGGGAGAGGGCCCGGGACCCGGTCGGGGGCGCCCCCGGCCGGGTCCGTACCGGTCGTCGTCATGCGCCGGCCCGATCAGGACTTGCGTTCGATCGGGATGCTGCGAGTCTCGGCGGCCTTCGCCGAGATCGGCACACTCACCTCGAGGATGCCGGCGTCGTAGCGCGCGGTGACACCGGACTCGTCGGCTCCGTCGGGCAGCATGACCCGGCGGGTGAACGAGCCGTAGTGGAACTCGGAGCGACCCTCGGTGCGCTCCTCCTGCTGACGAGTCGCCACGATCGTGAGGATGCCGTTGGCGATCTCGACCTTGACGTCCTTGTCGGGGTCGACCCCGGGCAGCTCCGCCTTGACCACGTAGCGGTCGCCCTCGGCGTACTCCTCGATCCGAACCCCACGAATAGCTGCGGGCCAGGCGAACATGCTCGGCAGGCCCTCGGCCCAGTCGAACAGGTCGGCGAACTGGCGCCCTTTGTCCTTCCGCTCGAGTGTGCCCATTCCGTCCTCCTCACGTCGGGTACAGCTCTGTCCGTGTCCACTCCATCGCGGTCCGGGCCCGCGCAGCAGGGCCGGAGGGACCACGGTCCAACGGACCTTCGGCCCTGCCTGGTCCGGTGCCTGCTCCCTACCGTCGAACCAGAGCTGCGAAGGGAGCGGCCATGGACGCCGCGATCAGGACGCGCGGGCTGTCGAAGAGCTACGGGCACCGGCCCGCACTGCGAGACCTCGACCTGGAGGTGCCGCGCGGGGTGGTGTTCGGCTACCTGGGACCCAACGGCGCGGGCAAGACCACCACGATCCGGCTGCTCGCCGGGCTGATCGGGCCCACGTCCGGATCAGCGCAGGTGCTCGGCTTCGAAGTGGTCGACAACTGCGAGGAGGTGCAGCGCCGGATCGGCTACCTGCCGGGTGACTTCGTCGCTTATCCCAACCTGACCGTGACCCAGTACCTGCGGTACCTGTCCGGACTCCGCGGGGGTGTCGAGCCGGTGGCGGTGGATCAGCTCGCGAAGCGGTTCGACCTGGACCTGACGGCGCGGATCAACACCTTGTCGCACGGCAACAAGCAGAAGATCGGCATTGTGCAGGCCTTCATGCACCACCCTGAGCTGCTCGTGCTGGACGAGCCCACCGCAGGCCTGGACCCGATCATGCAGCGCGAGTTCCTGGCGCTGCTGCGCGAGACCCGAGACGACGGCCGGACGGTCTTCCTCTCCTCGCACATCCTGTCCGAGGTGGAGGCCGCCGCCGACACGGTGGGGATCCTGCGCGACGGCCGGCTGGTGGTGACGCAGTCCGTCGAGTCGCTGAAGTCGCAGGCGCTGCGGCGGCTGGATCTGACCTTCGCCGGGCCCGTCCCGGTCGACCGGCTACGGCAGGCGCCCGGCGTACAGGAAGTCTCGTCGGACGGCCCGACGACGCACGTGGTCGTCGCGGGCTCGACGGCCGGCCTGTTCCGCGCGGCCGCCCCGTACGACATCACCAACGTCGTCAGCCACGAGGTCGACCTGGAGGCAATCTTCCTCGACTACTACACCGCACAGAGGTGACGGCGATGTTCCGCAACGTTTTCCTCAAGACGCTGCACGACCAGCGTCGTGGCCTCATCGGTTGGTCCACCGCGATCGCCCTGCTGGTCCTGCTGGAGTCCGCGCTGTGGCCGTCACTGCGGGACACGCCCGGCCTCAACGACATGTATGCCAGCTTCCCCGAGGAACTGCGCAAGCTGTTCGACATCCAGGCCATGATGACGGGGACGGGTTTCCTGAACGCCGAGCTGTACACCCTGATGCTGCCCGCGCTCTTCCTCATCTACGGGATCGGGCACGGAGCCCGGTCGGTGGCCGGCGAGGAGGAGGGCGGCACGCTCGACCTGCTGCTGGTCACCCCGGTCACCGGCGCCAGGATCGTGTTCCAGAAGGCGATGGCACTGTTCACCTGCCTGGTCGTGCTGGGGCTGGGCCTGTTCATCGTCACGACTGTGTCGAGCGTGATCTTCGACGTCGGCATCGGTGCCGGCGAGGCCGCTTCCGGATCGCTGTCGATGGTCCTGCTGGGTGCCGAGTACGGCGCGCTGGCGCTGGCCGCCGGGTCGATCCTCGGTCGCCGGTCCGTCGCCATCGCGATCGCCTCGGCCGCGGCGGTCGCCGCCTACGTGCTCTACGCGGCGGGCCTGCTCGTCGAGGCGGTCGAGCCATGGCAGCCGTTGTCGCCGTTCCACCAGGCATTGACGGGCGGACCGCTCGGTGCCGGTCTGCCGTTGGCGTACCTGTGGCTGGCCGCCGGTTCCGTCGTCCTGGTGCTGATCGCACTGCCATCGCTCGACGGCCGCGACATCGCCGCTCACAACTAGCAGGGACCTGGAGCCATGAACCCGACCATCGAGACAGTACCGAGGCCGACCACACCTGGCGCCGAGATGACGGCGCTGGCCCGCTTCCACCGGGACGTGACCTGGGAGGGCGTCATCGAGCCCGGCGGCATGGGTCCCGGCACGCCGAGGATGAGCGCCACCGGCCATGGCCGCCACGAGCTCATCCAGGACGGGCGGTGGATCGTCGGCACGTACGAACAGGACCAGTACCTGGCCGACGGCACGTTCGTGCTGCGCTGGCAGCTCCACTGGGTGGCCGGCTGGGACCCGGTGGCGCAGGAGTACCGCGCGACGGTCGCGGACAGCTACGGGCATGCCGAGGTGCTGCGCGGCTGGATCGAAGGCGACCTGCTGACTTTCCAGACGATGGACCAGCACGCGCCGGTGCGGATTCGGTTGTTCTGGCACCTCGCGGACGCCGATCGGATGACCTGGCGCAACGAGGTGTCGGTCGGCGGGGGGCCGTTCACCCTGGTCGAACGCTACGACTGCACCACCTGGCGCCCGCCGCAGCCACCATCTTGACGGCGCCGCCGACTGGTGGATCCTGGGAGATGCGGGTGGACCATGGGGGGTGGTCAGCGGTATGGCCGACACTGACGTCCGCGCCGAGCCGGCGGGCATCCGGATCGCCCGGACGCTCTCCTTCGTTCTGCTGGGGTCGATGGTCATCGCCTCGGCCGCCGGATTGCTGGTCGACGGGCTGTACCAAGACCCCGAGGCCGTCAGCTCGATGTTGCGCGGCTACGACCTCGTGACGCTCGTCATCGCCGCCCCGGTGCTCGCGATCAGCCTGCTGCCGTCGCTGCGGGAGTCGCCCCGGGCGCAGCTGCTGTGGACGGCCATGCTCGCCTACGGTGTCTACAACTACGCGATCTACCTCTTCGGCACCGCGTTCAACGATGTCTTCCTCCTGCACGTCACGGCCTTCTCGTCGTCCGTGTTCGCCTTCGGCCTGGTGCTGGCCAACCTCGATGCAGCCGGCATCGCCGCCCGGTTCGCTGAGCGTACGCCGGTGCGCTGGATCAGCGTCGTGCTGCTGCTCCTGGGTGTGGGCCTCGGTGTGCTCTGGCTGTTCTACTCGGTGCGGTTCGCCGTCACCGGTGATGCGCCGCAGGAGACGCGACTCGTGACACCTGCCGCCAACCTCCACCTCGCCTACGTCCTCGACCTGGCCCTGCTCGTGCCCGGGTACCTGGTCGCGGGCGTGCTGCTGTGGCGGCGGCAGGCCTGGGGATATGTGCTGGGCGCCGCGCTGCTTGGCTTCAGCGTGGTGTACCAGCTGAACTACATGACCGCTCTTGCCTTCCAGGCCGCTGCGGACGTACCGGGCGCCACCGCGTTCGACCCGCAGGAGCCTCCGATCGCAGCAGCGGCCCTGGCCGCAACCGTCGTGCTGCTGGCCGGTCTGTCGCCGAAACTGTCGCGCCGGCCTGCCGGGAGTCGCCAGATCGGGTAGTTGGTCGGCCGGGGCCAGGACCTCGGACCCTGGGGACGATCACCGTGCGAAGCAGAAACTGTGGAAGGTGCGACAGTGCCGTTCTCGCCCCCAGCGAGGCGCGGCACTGGGTCGAACGGGGAGGCCGGGCTGATGGAGCGACAACGAGTGGTAGCAGTCGAGGCGGCCCTGCCCGACGACCTGGCCGGTGTCCGGCTGGACCGCCGCTACCGGCTCCATCTGCGGATCGGTGGGCCGCTGCGCGCCCCCCTGTGGCAGGCGACCGATGAACGGCTCCGGCGCCCGGTCGTGGTCCAGCTGCTCGACCCCACCTCACCCTGGCGACAAGAGGTGGCCCGGACGATCTGCCGGGCCAGCCTGCTGACCGACGACCGGCTGGCCAGGATCCTCGACGTGAACGAGGAGTCCGAACCGCCCTATGTCGTCACCGAGTGGGTGCCGGGGCCCAGCATGGCGGATCTACTCGTGGCCGGTCCGCTCGACACCCCCGTGGCCGTCGACCTGGTCGTCGAGGCGGCCCGGGCGCTCGGCTCCGCGCACGCCGCGGGTCTTGCGCATCTCGGCCTCGACCCCGGTTCCGTGGTCTGTAGCGATGCCGGGATCGTGAAGGTGCTGGGCACCGGTATCCGGGCCGCTGTGCTGGGCTCGGACACCGGCGACGCGGCTCGGACCGACACCTGCGGTCTCGGGCTGCTGCTGCTGGCCGCACTGACAGGCTGTTGGGAGGGCGGTGATCAACTCGGCGGGGCCAGGTCCCGGGTCGGCCGCGCCAACGATCCGCCCATCGATCAGGACCTCGACGACATCGTGCACCGGGCGATCGGCGACGACCGGCACACCGGCGCCCCGATCCTGACGCCTGCCGACCTGGCGGACGCGTTGGCACCGTTCCGACCGCTCGACTCGGCCCTTCGGCAGCGGGCGGTGTCCCCGGTACCGGCGTGCCGTCACCGCCGGGTGATCGTCCGGATGGCGCGGGAGGTGATGGAGACCGACGTGGTCATCGTCACCGAGGACACGCCGGTGGTCGAGCTCGCCGCGATCCTCGCCCGCACCGGGTGCCACGCCGTACCCGTGGTGGATGCGTCTGGACACGTGACCGGAGTGGTCACCGCTGACGACCTGGCCGGGTGGAGGCCCGCCACCGTACCCGCCTGAGACGGGAGTCCCGACCCCGTGGGACTTTCGGCTCTAGGTCCACCGACAACGCTGTTGAGACGGTTCTGGACATGGATGCCATTGACCTTGCCAGGTGGCAGTTCGGTATCACCACGGTCTATCACTTCCTGTTCGTCCCGATCACCATCGGGCTGTCCGCGCTGGTCGCCGGGCTCCACACCGCCTGGTACCGGACCGGTCTGGCCAAGTACCGGCGGATGACGCAGTTCTGGGGGAAGCTGTTCCTGGTCAACGTCGCCCTGGGTGTGGTGACGGGGATCGTGCAGGAGTTCCAGTTCGGGATGAACTGGAGCGCCTACTCCCGGTTCGTGGGCGACATCTTCGGCGCGCCGCTGGCGATCGAGGGCCTGGCCGCGTTCTTCCTGGAGTCGACGTTCCTCGGCCTGTGGATCTTCGGCTGGGACCGGCTGCCGAAGAAGATGCACCTGGCGTCGATCTGGCTCGTTGCCATCGGCACCTGGTTGTCGGCGTACTTCATCCTGGCCGCCAACTCCTGGATGCAGTGGCCGGTCGGCTACCGCTACAACCGTGCCGGCGGCCGGGCCGAGCTGCACGACTTCGGCGCGGTGCTCACCAACAAGGTCCTGCTGGTGACGTTCCCGCACACCATCGCGGCCAGCTTCCTCACCGCGGGCGCGCTGATGCTGGGCATCGCGCTGTGGCACCTGGTCCGGCGCCAGGGCGAGCACACCGACCTGTTCCGCCCGGCCGCGAAGCTCGGCGCGATCACCACGCTGGTCGCCGCGGTCGCGCTGGTGATCAGCGGCGACATCCAGGGCAAGGTCATGACGGACACCCAGCCGATGAAGATGGCCGCCGCCGAGGCACTGTACGAGACGTCCGCGCCGGCCGAATTCTCATTGCTGACGATCGGCTCGCTCGACGGCAGCCGCGAGGTCTGGTCGCTGACGGTCCCCAACGCACTCTCCTTCCTGGCCACCGGCACCTTCGACGGCGAGGTCAAGGGCATCAACGACCTGCAGAGCGCCTACACCGAACGCTTCGGGCCCGGCTCGTACAAGCCGAACGTGCCGCTGACGTACTGGGCCTTCCGGCTGATGATCCTGGCCGGCGCCCTCGCCGCGCTGATGGCGCTGCTCACGCTGTGGTACCTACGGCGGGAGCGATCCGTGCCGCCGTCGAAATGGCTGGCGCGAGGGGCGCTGGTCCTGCCGCTGGTGCCGCTGGCCGGGAACAGCCTCGGCTGGATCTTCACCGAGATGGGCCGCCAGCCGTGGATCGTGTTCAGCCTGATGGACACGCGGGACGGGGTGTCTCCTGCGGTCGGTGCCGGCAGCGTGCTGACCTCGCTGATCGTCTTCACCCTGCTGTACGCCGTCCTCGCCGCGATCGAGGTCCTGCTGATGATGCGCTTCGCCCGGGTCGTCCCGCCCGAGGCCGAGCCGTCCGAGTCCGATACCGAGCCCGGGGCCGTCACGCCGGCCTTCCTGTACTGAGGAGCAGTCCGGTGGCTCTCACAGACGTCTGGTTCCTCCTGATCGCGGTCCTGTGGACCGGCTACCTGGTGCTCGAGGGGTTCGACTTCGGCGTCGGCATGCTGCTGCCCGTCGTCGGCCGCGAGGCGGTCGACCGTCGAGTCACCCTGAAGACCATCGGCCCGGTCTGGGACGGCAACGAGGTGTGGTTGCTGGTCGCCGGCGGGGCGACCTTCGCCGCGTTCCCCTTCTGGTACGCGACGCTGTTCTCCGGCTTCTACCTCGCGCTCCTGGTGATCCTGGTCGCGCTGATCCTGCGCGGGGTCGCCCTGGAGTACCGCGGCAAGGTCGACGACGCGCGCTGGCAACGTCGCTGGGACCTGGTGATCGTCGGTGGCAGCGCGGTCCCCGCCCTACTGTGGGGCGTCGCCCTGTCGAACATCGTGCGCGGTGTGCCGCTGGATGCCGACCACGAGTTCACCGGCGACTTCTTCACCCTGCTCAACCCCTACGCCCTGCTGGGTGGCGTGACCACCTGCTTGCTGTTCGCCCTGCACGGCGCGATCTTCCTCGCTCTCAAGACCCATGGTGAGGTGCACGATCGCGCGGCCAGGCTGGTCTGGCCGATCGGCGCGGCCACGGTGGTCGTCGCGGCCGCCTTCCTGGGCTGGACCCAGTCGCTGGACGGCTCCTGGATCACCTGGACCCTCGCGGTCGCGGCGGCTCTCTGCCTGGTGGGCGCGCTGGCCGCCTCCCGCCTCGGCCGGGAGGGTTGGGCCTTCCTCGGCACCGCGGCCACGATCGTGCTCGCCGTCGCCACCCTCTTCGTCACCTTGTACCCCGACGTGTTGCCGTCCACGACGGACCCGGCGTACAGCCTGACCACGGTGAACGCGGCTTCCACGCCGTACACGTTGAAGATCATGACCTGGGTGGCAGTGATCATCACGCCGATCGTGCTGCTCTACCAGAGCTACACCTACTGGGTGTTCCGCCGTCGGCTGGGCCGGTCCGACGTACCTCACCCGGCCGGGCAGGGCACGGCCTGATGCCTGCCGTCGATCCACGCCTGCTCCGCTACGCCAGGGCGACCAGGGGCTTCATCGCCCTCTCGACCCTCGTGGGAGCACTGCAGGCTCTGCTGATCCTCGCGCAGGCGTGGCTGCTGGCCTCGATCATCACGTCAGCCTTCCTGCAGGGTGCCGAGCTGTCGGACCTGCGGGGTGAGCTGATCGCCCTGGCCGCGACGCTCGGCGGTCGCGCGATCTTGTCCTGGGCGGCGGAGGTCGCGGCTCATCACGCGTCCGCCGCCGTCAAGTCGGAGTTGCGGATGCGCCTGCTCCGCAAGGTGGTGGAACTGGGTCCGCGCTGGCTGACGGGCGAGCGCAGTGGTGGACTGACCACCTTGGCGACCCGCGGGATCGATGCCTTGGACGACTACTTCTCGCGCTATCTGCCGCAGTTGGTGCTGGTCTGCTTCGTGCCGCTCGTGGTTGCGGGCCGGATGCTGGCGGCGGACTGGGTGAGCGCGCTCATCGTGATCGTGACGCTGCCGCTGATCCCGATCTTCATGGTGCTGGTCGGGCTCGCCACCAAGCCGCTGATGGCCCGGCAGTGGGCCACGCTCCAGTCACTGGCACACCACTTCCTCGACGTCTTGTCGGGCCTCGGCACGCTGAAGGCCTTCGGCCGGTCCCGGGCGCAGGTCTCGACCATCGCCGCACTGGCCGCGAGGCAGCGCAAGGCGACGCTCGCCTCGTTGCGGATCGCCTTCCTGTCGTCGCTCGTGCTGGAACTGCTGGCCACCTTGTCGGTGGCTCTCGTCGCGGTGTCCGTGGGTCTCCGGCTGGTCGACGGACGGCTGGACCTGCAGACGGCGCTGCTGGTGTTGATCCTTGCCCCCGAGGCGTACTTGCCACTGCGGCTGCTCGGCGCGCACTACCACGCGAGTGCGGAGGGACTCGGCGCGGCGGAGCAGGTGTTCGCCGTACTGGATCAGGAGGCAGCCGGAGCACCGACCGCGCGAGCGCAGGCCGACCAGCCGATCGAGCTCCAGGAGGTGACCGTGATCAGTGCCGACCGCGAGGCCCCCGCCCTGGACGAGTTGTCGCTCACGATCCCCGCCGGCGAGGTGACGGGCGTCGTCGGGCCGAGCGGGTGCGGCAAGTCCACGCTGCTTGCTGTGCTGCTCGGCTTCGTCCGGCCCGACACCGGCCGGGTTGTTGCCGGCGGCATCGACCTGGCGACGGTCGAACCGGACAGCTGGCTCGCGCAGGTCGCGTGGCTGGGTCAGGACCCGGTGCTGTTCGCCGGCACGGTGGCCGAGAACGTCCGGCTCGGCCGCCCCGACGCGGACGACCTCGCCGTACGACGAGCCGCCCGCGCGGCCCGGGTCGACGTACCGCTGCACCATGGGCTGGGAGAACGCGGGCACGGCCTGTCCGCCGGGCAGCGTCGGCGTATCGCACTGGCGCGCGCGCTCCTGCTGGAGGCTCCCCTGCTGCTTCTCGACGAACCCACCGAAGGCGTCGATCCGGCGACCGAGCAGGACCTGCTCGAGACGTTGCCGGGTGCCTTCGCCGGCCGCACCGTCGTCCTGGTGACGCACCGGCCCGCGCTGCTGAGCCTGTGCGACCAGGTGGTCGAGCTGGCGCCGGAGCAGGTGTCGGCATGAGCTCGGCTCGCTGGTTGCTGCGGATCGCCCGCCCGGAACTGGGGCGGCTGCTGGCCGCGGCCCTGCTCGGCTCACTGGCCCTCGGTTGCTCGATCGGACTGATGGCCACCTCGGCCTGGCTGATCTCCCGCGCCGCCCAGCATCCGCCGGTCCTGTACCTCACCGTTGCCATCGTCGCGGTCCGTGCCTTCGGCATCGGCCGTGGCGTGCTCCGGTACACCGAACGCCTGGTCGGGCACGACGCCGCCTTCCGGGTGCTCGCCCGGACCCGGGTGCGCGCCTGGCTCGATCTCGACCGCGCCGCCCCGGCAGGACTCGGCCGGCTCCGGTACGGCGACGTACTGGCCCGGGTCGTCGGCGACGTCGAGGCCGTCCAGGACCTGCTGGTCAGGGGCGTCCTGCCGGTCGCCGTCGCCGCGATCACGGGCACGGCGACAGTCATCCTGCTCGGGGCACTGCTTCCCGCGGCGGGCGTGGTGCTGCTGGTCGGACTCCTGGTCGCCGGGCTGGGGGCGCCGATCCTGACGCTGATCGTCGCCGGCCGGGCAGAGCGCCGTCTCGCGCCCGCAAGGGGGGCCCTTGCCGGTCCGGTGCACGAACTGGTCACCGGGGCCGCGGACCTGATCGCATACCGCGCCGCCGGGCGCGCGCTCGACCACATCGCCCGCCGCGACCGAACACTGACCTCGCTGGCCCGCCGATCCGCGGCCGGTGCCGGCACGGGCTCCGGTCTCGGTACGGCCGCACTGGCGGCGACGGTGGTCGGGGAACTCATGGTCGGTGTGCCCGCCGTTCGTGACGGGCGACTGTCCGGGGTGCTGCTCGCCGTCTTGGCGTTGACCCCGCTGGCCGCGTTCGAGGTGACCACGCCGCTGCCCGGCGCCGCAAGGCGGCTCGTACACGGCCTGCGAGCGGTGGACCGGCTCCACGCCCTCGAAGAGCTCCCTCACCCGTCAGTTGCCTGGGGCAAGAAAGATGTCATCGGCCACACCCTGGCCCTGCACGAGGTCGACGCCCGCTGGCCGGGTTCCGGCGCCCTGTCCCTGCAGAAGGTGAGCCTCAGCCTGACGCCAGGGCGACGGGTGGCCGTGATCGGTGAGAGCGGTGCCGGCAAGAGCACCCTGGTGGCCGTGCTGCTGGGCTTCCTCGCCGCGGCACGGGGGCGAGTGACCTTCGGCGGCATCGACCTGACCGACCTGGACGAGTGCGCGTTGCGCCGCCACGTCGCGGTCTGCGCCCAGGACGACCACCTGTTCGACAGCACCATCCGCAACAACCTGCTCGTCGGCAAGCCCGGCGCGACCGACGCCGAGCTGATGGCCGCACTGCGCCGGGCACGGCTCGCCGGCTGGGTCGCGCGGCAGCCCGACGGCCTCGACACCACCGTCGGTGAGCGCGCCGACCGGCTGTCCGGCGGCGAACGGCAACGACTCGCGCTGGCGCGGGCACTGCTCGCCGACCCGGCCGTACTGCTGCTCGACGAGCCGACCGCGCACCTGGACGAACCGACGGCCGCCGAGCTGACCCGCGACATCCTCGACGCCACCCGTGGCAGGACCACGCTGCTGGTGACGCACCGGCTGGACGGCCTCCAGGACCTGGACGAGGTGCTCGAGCTCGCCGCGGGCCGTGTGGTCCGCCGTGGCCGGCCCACCGAGATGCTGAGCGGCGGCGCCGCCGACGCACCGGCCGAAGGACCGTGACCATAGGGAGGGAACCGCGATGACGAACAATCCCGTGAAGCTGGAGGCCCGGCTGGACCCGAACGTCAGCCGTGCGCTCTGGCTGGTGAAGTGGCTGCTGGCCATCCCGCACTACATCCTCTTGTTCTTCCTCTGGATGGTGTTCTGGGTGTTCACCGTGGTGGCGTTCTTCGCCATCTTGTTCACCGGCAGGTACCCGCGCGCGATCTTCGACTTCAACGTCGGCGTCCTGCGGTGGAACTGGCGGGTGGCCTTCTACGCCTACAGCGCGCTGGGGACCGACCGCTACCCGCCGTTCACTCTGGAGGACGTGCCGGACTACCCGGCCCGGCTGGAGGTCGCCTATCCCGAACGGCTGTCGCACGGCCTGGTGCTGGTGAAATGGATCCTGGCCATCCCGCACTTCCTCGTACTGGCCGTCCTCCTCGGGGGCGGGCCTTATCTGAGCTACCGCTGGGAGGACTCGAACGTCTCCTTCGAGGGCGGCGGGCTGATCGGCCTGCTGGTGCTGATCGCGGGCTTCGTGCTGCTCTTCAGCGGCCGCTACCCGCGTGACCTCTTCGCCCTGATCATGGGCCTGAACCGCTGGGTCTACCGCGTCGCGGGCTACGTCACGCTGATGACCGACCAGTACCCGCCCTTCCGGCTCGACACCGGTGGCGAGGAGCCGACCGCAGAGTTGCCCGGCCCCACCACCGGTACGACGGCCCTGCCCGCCGCCGGTGCGGCGATGCCGCCTGCCGCCGGCGCGGCCCCACCCGCTGATGCGGCCTCATCCGCTGCTACGACCCAGCCCGGCGAGCCGGGTCCCGGACCCTCGACGGCCGGCGAGCCGCCCCACCCCCAGGATGTCCAGCGGGCCGCGCCGCCACCGCCACCGCCGCGTCGCAAGTGGTCGCCCGGGCGCATCGTCAGCGTGATCATCGGAACCCTGCTGATCGCGGCGGGCCTGGCCGCGATCCCGATCGGCGCGGTGGGGTTGTGGCTCGACCAGACCGCCCGCGACTCCGCCGGTTTCATCGGCACCGACCTGCATCGTTTCTCCAGTCCGAACTACGCGCTCACCAGTGAGCCCGGCGCGCTGCGCTTCGACGGGCCGGACTGGGTGATGCACCGCATCCTCGGGGACGTCCGGGTCAGCGGTGAGAGCGCGCAGTCGACGCCGTTGTTCATCGGTATCGCGCCGACCGAGGAGGCCGCGGCCTATCTGGAGCCGACCGCGCACACCGTCGTCTCGGACCTGGACGGCGACCCGCTCACGCCGAAGTACCGCCAGCATGACGGCAACGCGCCGGACACGCTGCCCGGCGACGCCACCTTCTGGGTGGCATCGGCCGCCGGCACCGGCTCCCAGGCGGTGCGCTGGGACGCCCGGACAGGCGACTGGAGCGTCGTCGTGATGAACGCCGACGGCAGTCGGCCGGTCGACGCAGAGCTGGCCGTCGCGGCTACCCTGCCCTGGCTGGACGATCTGGCGTTCTGGTTCATCGGCACCGGCCTGGTGCTCCTGCTGGGTGGGGCGTTGCTCGTCGCGCTGGCCATCAACCGGCAGCAGCGCGCCACCGAGATGGCGACCTGACGTCAGTACGCCGCCGCGCCCACCAGTTGACCGATGCCGAAGGTGACGGCCATCGCGAGTGCGCCACCGACGACCAGCCGGACGACGGCGGGCGGGCGACGGGCCTCGCCCAACCGAGCGCTCAGTGCTCCGGTCCCGGCGAGCGCCAGCAGCACCACCACGAAGGTGGCGGGAACTCGCACCGACGCCGGCGGCAACAAGATGGCCGCGAGCGGCAGCAGCGCGCCCAGCGTGAACGCCAGTGCGGAGGCTCCGGCGGCATGCCAGGGATTGGTCAGGGCGTGGGGGTCGATCCCGAGCTCCGCGTCGGCGTGAGCGGCGAAGGCGTCCCGTTCGGTGAGTTCCGCCGCGACCTGTCGCGCCGTCTCCGCGCTGAGTCCCTTCGCGACGTACAGGGCCGCCAGCTCCTCCAGCTCGGCCTCGGGCGCCTCCGCCAGCTCGGCGCGCTCCTTGGCCAGCAGCGCGCGCTCGGTGTCGCGCTGGCTGCTGACCGACACGTACTCGCCCAACGCCATCGACACCGCGCCCGAGAGCAGGCCTGCCACGCCCGCGGTGAGGATCGCCGCCGTGGACGTGGTCGCGCCGGCCACGCCGACGACCAGACCGGCGGTGGAGACGATTCCGTCGTTGGCGCCCAGGACGCCGGCCCGCAACCAGTTCAGCCGACCGGCCAGCCCGCCGCGGTGCGGCTCACCGCCGTGAAGCTCAGGCGTGCTGTCGTCCGGTTCGCCAAACATCGCCCGCTCCCCTCGCACGCCTCGACCGCCGGATCCTCTTGCTCAGGGTATCCACAGCGATCACCACCAGGGCGGAACCCGCCGCCCAGAGCCAGCCTGTCGCCGACGGCCAGCTGCCACCCAGCAGGTCGGCCAGCTGGGGCAGGCCGAGGAAGGTCGCGAGCAGCAGCAGCTCGGCGCCGATCGCGACCAGCAGGGCCGGGTTGCCGAACGGGACGAGCTGGGTGATCGGCCGGCTCTCACTACGGCAGGCGAACGCGTTGCCCATCTGCGCCACGGCGATCACGGCGAACGTCGTACCGGAGGCGGCCGCGAGGACGCCCGCTGACGGCGTCTCGCCGAAGCGCCAGCCCGATTGCAGCAGCACCACGATGAAGGCACCCATGGACAGGACCGCCTCGGTCGGGCCGAGCAGGGCGAACGCGCGCAGCACCAGCGGCCGGTCGACCAGCCGGTGGTAGAGGGCGGGCCCGGCCAGTGTGTGCCGGCCTGCCGGCTCGACGCCCAGAGCGAGGGCCGGGAGCATGTCCGTGCCGATGTCCAGGGCAAGCACCTGCAGCACGCCGATCGCCAGCGGCACCGAGCCGCCCGTGAGCGCCCAGACCGCGAAGGGCGCGAGCTCGGCCACATTGTCGGTGAGGTGGTAGGTGAGGAATCGGCGGACGTTCGAGAACGTGGCCCGGCCCAGCTTGATCGCCGTCACGATGCTGGCGAAGTGGTCGTCGAGCAGGACCAGGTCGGCGGCGGCCCGGGCCACGTCGCTGCCGGAGGCGCCCATCGCCACGCCGACATCGGCCTCCCGGAGCGCCGGGGCGTCGTTCACGCCGTCGCCGGTCATCGCCACCACGTGACCACGGCTACGGAGCGCCCGTGCGATCCGCAGCTTGTCCGCGGGAGTGACCCGGGCGATCACCACACCGTCAGGGCGGTCGAGCAGAGCGCCCAGCTCGTCGTCACCGGCCGGCAGGTCGGCGCCGGCGACGACCAGCCCGCCGTCGCCGAACAGGCCGACCTCGCGGGCGATGACCGTTGCCGTCCCGGCGTGGTCACCAGTGACCATGGCGATCCGGATGCCTGCCGTCCGGCAGGCGGTCAGGGCCGCCCCCACATCATTGCGCGGTGGGTCCTCCAGCCCGAGAACGGCCAGCAGCTCCAGGCTCCCGGCGGTGAAGTCCAGGCGCCCGTTGCGGGCCAGCGGGGCGGTTGACCGGGCCACCGCGAGCACTCTGCGGCCGCGCCCGGCCAGCTTGTCGACGACGGCGACGGGATCACCGGCGCTGCCCGGGCGGCAGTGCGGTAGGAGGGCGTCCGGTGCGCCGATCACCTGGGTGACGCCGTCGATGACGACCGCGCTGTAGCGGGTCTCGCTGCGGAACGGGACCCGGAAGGAGGCCCTTCCCAGGACCGGTGAACCGAGCCGCCGCGCCAAGACGTTCAGGGCGACCTCCATCGGGTCTCCTTCGGCAACCCAGCGATCTCCCTTGCGGACGGCATGCCCGTGCACGCAGGCGGCCGCCACGGCCGCGGCCTCGGCTGCCGCCGCCACCGCGTCCGGCGGACCGTCGGCCTCGCCTCGCGGGTCGTAGCCGGTGCCGGTGATCGCCACCGTGCCGACCGGGGTCCACACGTCCAGCACCGACATCTGGTTCATCGTCAAGGTGCCGGTCTTGTCCGTGCACACGTACGTCGTCGCGCCGAGCGTCTCAACCGCGTCGAGCCGCCGGACCAGCGCGTTGCCGTGTGCCATCCGCTGGGCGCCGCGGGCCAACGACAAGGTGACCGTCGGCAGCAGGCCCTCCGGGACCAGGGCAACCATCACGCCGACCCCGAACAGCAGCGCCTGGGTGCTGCCCAGGCCGAGCAGCAGCGAAGTCGCGGCCAGCGAGATGCCGACGCCGACCGCGATCGTGGCGATCACGCGGACAAGCCGGCGCAGCTCGATGGTGAGCGGGCTGTCCGGCCGCTCCGCGCTCTCGGTCATGGCCTGGATGCCGGCCAGCCTGGTGCCGCCACCGGTGGCGGCCACGACGGCCTCGCCCTCACCCTGGACGACGAACGTGCCCGCCGACAGCGGACCTCCGTCCGGCGGCCGGACCGGCACGCTCTCACCGGTGAGCATCGACTCGTCGACAGCCAGGCCGTGTCCCAGCGAAAGGGTCAGGTCGGCGCTCACCTTGTCGCCGGCCTCCAGCAGGACGAGGTCCCCGCGAACCAGCTCGCCGACGTCGACACTGGTCAGCCGGCCGTCCCGGCGCACTCGGGCCTTCGCCGGCAGCAGTTCCCGCAGCCGTTGCGCCGCCCGGTCGGCGCGGTACTCCTGGGCGAACGCGAAGGCGCCGTTGAGCAGGATGATGACGACGATCGCCGCGGCCAGAGGAGCCAGGCCGGCCAGGAGTGCCAGGGCTGCCGCAGCCCACAGCATGAGGGCGAACAGGTGGGTCAGCTGCCCCACCAGGAGTCGCCAGGGTGGTGTCCGTCGCGGTGGCGGAAGGACGTTCGGCCCGTCGGCCGCGAGCCGGCGTGCGGCCTCAGCCGCGCTCAGGCCTTCAGCTCCCGCGTTGGTCACCTGTCGTGGGCCCTGCATAGGCACCTCCACGTAACAGCATCGAGAGGACCGTCAGGTACCCAGCAGGGACCAAGGGCCCGCATCGGCCGCCGAAAGCACCGAAGAACCACCGGAGCCTTCTGCCGGGCCGCCCGGCATGCCAGCCTCCAAGTGAAGGCTCTTGCAGGTTCGTCGCCGGACGGGCCGGACAGGAAAGGATTCGTCATGACCACGTCTCCCACCCGGATGGTCGTCGTCGGCTACGACGGCTCGCCCGCGAGTGATGCGGCGGCGACCTGGGCCGCGCAGGAGGCGGACCGTCGCCACGCGCCGCTCCGCCTGGTGCACGCCCTCGCGCTGCCGATCGTGCGCAGCCCGATGGGGCTCGCCGTGATGCTGCGGATCGACCCGATCCGGGCGGCGGCCGAGCGGCTGCTCGACGACACGTGCCGGCGGATCCGGGCGAAGCACCCCGACCTCGCGATCGACGTGGCGGTGACCGTCGCGGATGCCGCGCCCACTTTGTTGCACGAGGCAACCGACGCCGGTCTGCTGGTGCTCGGTTCGCGTGGCCTCGGCGAGTTCCGCAACCTGGCGTCGGGCTCGGTGACGACCCATGTCGCGACGCATGCGCCCTGCCCGGTCGTCGTCGTACCGGCGCACTGGGAGCCCGGCCGGACGAAGCCGGCGGAGGTCGTGGTCGGCGTGGACGGGTCGGAGACCTCGATTGCGGCCGTCGACTTCGCCTTCGAGCAGGCGCAGGCCACCGGCGCGACGCTGACGGCCGTGCTCGCCTGGCGGGATCCGGTGTGGACCGGACCGGGCGAACAGGTGCCGCTGGTGTACGACCTGGACGAGCTCGAGCAGGAGAACGCCGCGGTGCTGGCCGAGTCGCTCGCGGGGCACACGGAGAAGTACCCCGATGTCACGGTGAACCGCAAGCTCGTCCGCGGGCACACGGCCGAGGTCCTGGTGGAGGCCGCGCGCTCGGCGCAGCTGCTGGTGGTCGGCTCCCGGGGGCGTGGGGCCTTCCGCGGCATGCTCCTCGGGTCGGTCAGCCGGTCCATGCTGCATCACTCACCGTGCCCGGTGGCCGTCATCCGGTGAGCTGCCCCGGGTCCGACGGCCAGGGGGTCCGGGACCTTCGCCCCTGTGACCGGCACGCGCCGCGGGAGACGGTGGAGGCACAGGAACCGGCGAAGGAGAACCCGATGGCTCAGACCCGAGTGCTGGTTGGGACCGACGGCTCCGCGTCCTCGGAGGCCGCGATCAAATGGGCTGTCGCGGAGGCCGCCGCGCGCGGTTCACACCTGCGGCTGGTGCACGCGTTCGTCTGGCCGCTGTTCCCCGTCGCCCTGGGACCGAGCGAGGTGGCGCCCGGCCTGCGCGCGGCCGCCGACCGGATCGTCCGCGAGTCGGTCGAGCTCGCGCAGAAGATCGACCCCGGAGTCAAGGTCGAAGGAGTCAGGGTCGACGGCTTCCCGTCGCCGGTGCTGATCGAGGCCTCCCGTCAGGCCGACTTGTTGGTGATCGGCAGCAGAGGGCTCGGAGGCACGCTCAGCGTGCTCGCCGGCTCGACCGGCCTGGACCTGGCCGCCAACGCGCACTGCCCGGTCGTCGTGGTACGGCGCCACCGTCCGGGTGAGGCCGGAACTCGTGTCGTCGTCGGGTACGACGGCTCGCCGGCCAGCATCGCCGCGCTCGACTTCGGACTGGCCCATGCCCGGCGACACGGACTCGCTGTTCGGGTCGTGGCGGTACAACCGCCGCACACCGACCACGATCGGGTCTCGCAACCCGACCTGGCCACGGAGGTCCACAGCCGCGAGGGCGGCCTGGAGGCCGAGCTCGTGCACGTCGACGGCCACCCAGCCGAGCAACTGCTGCGGCTGTCTGCCGACGCAAAGCTCGTCGCGGTTGGTTCCCGCGGCCGTGGTGGCTTCACCGGCATGCTGCTCGGCTCAGTCAGCCAGGCCCTGCTGCACCATGCCGACTGCCCGGTGGCAGTCATCCCGCACGCTGTGGTCGAAAGCCGAGGCTGATGTCCAGTACGTCCGACCAGGCGCTGCAGGAACGGCAGGACGGACCCGCGCTGCTGTGGAATCCACCCTAGGACATGACATGACATCGAACCTCTCCGACCAGCAGGCGACCCTCGCCGCGCCGAACCTGAGCGACTACGCACAGGTGCGCCGGACGTTCTCCTGGGAGGCCGCGAGGAGGGATCTCACCGGCCTGCCGGACGGCCGCGGCCTCAACATCGCCTACGAGGCGGTCGACCGGCACGTGGCGGCCGGCCGGGGCGATCGCGTCGCTCTGCGATCCATCGGCCGGTCCGAGACGACCGAGGTGACCTACCGCGAGCTGAGCGAGCTGAGCAACCGGTTCGCGAACCTCCTCCACTCGCTCGGCGTCGGCCGGGAGGACCGGGTGTTCACGCTGCTGGGCCGTCAGCCGGAGATGTATGTCACGGCGCTCGGCTGCTGGAAGAACACCAGCGTGCTCGCCCCGCTGTTCGCCGCCTTCGGCCCTGAGCCCATCCGGCACCGGCTGCTGCTCGGCGACGCGAAGGCGCTGGTCACCACGTCGTCGCTCTACCGCCGCAAGATCGCGCCGCAGCGCGACAAGCTGCCGGGTCTGGAGCATGTACTGCTCATCGACGCGCCGGCCGAGCCTCCCGCGGGCACGACGGATCTGCGCGCCGCCCTCGCCGCCCAGCCTCACGAGTGGACCATTCCGCCCACGGACCCGGAGTCGATGGCACTGCTGCACTTCACCAGCGGAACCACCGGCACGCCCAAGGGCGCCATCCACGTGCACGAGGCCGTGGTCGCTCACCATGCCACGGCGAGGTTCGCGCTCGACCTGCGGCCGGACGACGTGTTCTGGTGCACGGCGGACCCGGGCTGGGTCACGGGGACGTCGTACGGCATCATCGCGCCGCTCACGCACGGCGTGACCCTGATCGCGGACGACGGTGACTTCGACGCCGCGCGCTGGTACCAGGTGCTGGTCGACCAGCGGGTGACCGTCTGGTACACGGCACCGACAGCGCTGCGGATGCTGATGCGGGCCGGCACCGAGATGGCCAAGCGGTACGACCTCTCGGTGGTGCGGCACATCGCCAGCGTCGGCGAGCCGCTCAACCCCGAGGTGGTCGTCTGGGCCGAGGAGGCCTACGGGATGCCGGTGCACGACAACTGGTGGCAGACCGAGACCGGGGCGATCATGATCAGCAACTACCCGACGATGCCGATCCGTCCCGGCTCGATGGGCCGGCCGATGCCGGGCATCGAGGCCGGCGTGCTGCGCTGCGGCGACGACGGCCGGGCGGCCGTCACGGACGGCCGGGTCGAGGTTCGCGAAGGGCCCGACGAGGTCGGCGAGCTGGCGCTTCGCCCCGGCTGGCCGTCGATGTTCCGCGGCTACCTGCACGACGAGGCGAGGTATCGCGCCACCTTCGCCGACGGCTGGTACATGACCGGAGACCTCGCCAAGATCGATGCCGACGGCTACTTCTGGTTCGTCGGCCGCGCCGACGACGTGATCAAGTCGTCCGGCCACCTGGTCGGCCCGTTCGAGGTGGAAAGCGCCATGCTGGAGCACCCGGCCGTGACCGAGGCCGGCGTGATCGGCGTCCCCGACCCGATGGCCGGCGAGATCGTGAAGGCCTTCGTCACGCTGCGGCCGGGCTACGAGCCCGACGAGGCGCTGCGCGGCGAGCTGCTCGCCTTCGGGCGGCGGCGGCTCGGCGCGGTCGCACCTCGCGACATCGCTTTCGACCAGCACCTGCCGCACACCAGCAGCGGCAAGGTGATGCGCCGCCTGCTGAAGGCGCGCGAGCTCGGCCTGCCGGAAGGCGACCTGTCCACCCTGGAGCGTCCGCGATGAAGTCAGCCAAGAAACCCGTGCCCGAGTCGGCCCAGGCCAAGCACCGCGCCGACCTGCTTCGGCAGATGATCAGGATCCGGCGGTTCGAGGAGGTGTGCGCCGAGCTCTACAGCGCGACCAAGATCCGCGGGTTCCTGCACCTGTACGTCGGTGAGGAGGCCGTCGCGGTGGGAGTCGTCAACGGCCTGGCCGCGGAGGACGCCCTGGTCACCACCTACCGCGAGCACGGCCATGCCCTGGCCCGCGGTGTCCCGATGGAGTCCGTGCTGGCGGAGATGTACGGACGCACGACCGGCTGCAGCCGCGGCCGGGGCGGGTCGATGCACCTGTTCGACGCCGGCCGGCGGTTCTACGGCGGCAACGCCATCGTCGGTGGCGGGCTGCCGCTGGCGATCGGCCTCGGCCTCGCGGACCGGATGCGCGGCGAGTCCCACGTCACCGCCTGCTTCTTCGGCGACGGCGCCGTCGCCGAGGGCGAGTTCCACGAGTGCATGAACCTCGCGGCCCTGTGGAAGCTGCCGGTGCTGTTCTGCTGCGAGAACAACCTCTACGCGATGGGTACGGCACTCGCCCGGGCGCAGGCGCAGACCGACCTGGCCCTGCGCGCGTCGTCGTACGGGATGCCGTCCTGGGCGGTGAACGGGATGGACGTGCTCGCGGTGGAGGATGCCACTCAACGGGCGGTCGAGGGCATCCGGGGCGGCAGCGGGCCGTGCTTCCTCGAGCTGCGGACCTACCGGTATCGGGCGCACTCGATGTACGACCCGGACCGCTACCGCGACAAGGCCGAGATCGCCGGCTGGAAGGAGCGCGACCCGATCGAGGCGCTGATCCGGCGGATGCGCTCCGACGGCGAGCTGAGCGACGACACGCTGAAGGCCTTGCACCGCGAGGTCGATGACGAGATCCAGCGGGCGGTGGCCGGAGCCGAGGCCGGCCCGCTGGAGCCGGTCGAGGAGCTGACCCGATTCCTGTATGCGGAGCAACGATGACCACCACGCAACCGGCGCCGGCCGCGACCGAGACCAAGACCACGTACCGGGAGGCGCTGCGGGAGGCCATCCGTGACGCCATGCGACGCGACGAGCGGGTCTTCTTGATGGGCGAGGACGTCGGCGCGTACGGCGGCTGCTTCGGCGTCAGCCTCGGCCTGCTGGAGGAGTTCGGGCCGGACCGGATCCGGGACACGCCGCTGTCGGAGTCCGCCTTCGTCGGCGCCGGCATCGGGGCCGCGATGGCCGGGATGCGGCCGATCGTCGAGATCATGACGGTCAACTTCAGCCTGCTGGCACTGGACCAGATCCTCAACAACGCCGCGACCCTGCGGCACATGTCCGGTGGCCAGCTCGGCGTGCCCCTGGTGATCCGGATGACGACCGGCGCCGGGCGTCAGCTGGCCGCGCAGCACTCGCACAGCCTGGAGGGGTGGTACGCCCACATCCCCGGCCTGCGCGTGATCGCGCCGGCCACCCTCGAGGACGCGCGCGGCATGCTGTGGACCGCCTTGCTCGATCCGGACCCGGTCCTGCTGTTCGAGCACGGTTCGCTGTACAACATGTCCGGCACCCTGTCGCCCGACGCGGGACCCGTGGACATAGACCGGGCGGCGATCCGCCGAGCGGGTACGGACGTGACCCTGGTGACGTACGGCGGCACCCTCGGCAAGACGCTCGAGGCCGCCGAGCAGCTCGCCGGAGAAGGCATCTCGGCCGAGGTGGTCGACCTGCGCACGCTCCGGCCGCTCGACGACGCCACCATCATGGGGTCGGTCCGCCGTACCCACCGGGTCGTGGTGGTCGACGAGGGCTGGCGCAGCGGAAGCCTGTCGGCCGAGATCAGCGCCCGGATCACGGAGCAGGCCTTCGAAGACCTGGACGCCCCGGTCGATCGGGTCTGCAGCGTCGAGGTGCCGATGCCCTACGCGAAGCACTTGGAAGAGGCCGCGCTGCCGCAGCCCGGCACCATCGCGGCAGCAGCGCGCAAGCTGGTGGGTGACCATGGCTGAGTTCCGGATGCCGTCCCTGGGAGCGGACATGGACGAGGGCACCGTGCTCGAGTGGCTGATCAAGCCCGGAGACGTGGTGCAGAAGGGCGATCCGGTCGCAGTGGTGGACACCGCCAAGGCCGCGGTCGAGGTCGAGACGTTCGTCGGCGGCAAGGTCGAGGAGATCCTCGTCCCGGTCGGCCAACGCGTCCAGGTCGGGACACCGCTGGCCGCCATCGGAGCGGACGGGGCCACGCCGGCGGCCGAGGTCGTGGAGACCCCGGCCGAGGTGGAGACGCCGGCCGAGGCCGTCCAGGCGCCGGCGGAACCGATGCCCGAGCCCGCTCCCGCTCCCGAGGCGGTTGCCGAACCCGTCGTCGAGCCCGCGGCCCTTCAGCCGCGGGAGCCGGTGACGGCGGGACCGGCCGGCGCGCGGGTGAAGGCCTCGCCCTATGCACGCAAGCTCGCCAGGTCGCTCGGCGTCGACCTCACCACCGTGCACGCCACCGGGCAACGGGGACTGATCACCTCCGGCGATGTCAGGCGAGCCGCTGAGGCACCCGGGGCGCTTGCCCCGGCCCCGGTCCAGCCCACACCGGAACCGGCAGCACGTCCGCGGGCCGCCCACGTCGTCCAGCAGGCCTCACAGCGACAGGCGATCGCCCGCCTGATGACCCGCGCGAAGCAGGAGATCCCGCACTACTACCTGTCCACCACCGTCAACCTCGGTCCGGCCGTGGACTGGCTGCGTGAGCAGAACCGGTCGTTGCCCGTGGCGGAGCGGCTGGTCCCGGCCGCACTGTTGCTCAAAGCAACTGCCGTCGCCGCGCGGCGGCACCCGGAGCTGAACGGGTACTGGACCGAAGGGGCGTTCCAGCCCGCCGCGCAGGTGCACCTCGGCATCGCCGTCTCGCTGCGGGGTGGAGGTCTGGTCGCACCGGCGATCCACGACGCGGACGAGCTGGGCGTCCCGGAGCTGATGGCCGGGCTCCGCGACGTGGTGGCCCGGGCCCGGGCGGGACGGCTGCGGCGTACCGAACTGACCGACGCGACGATCACGATCACCAACCTCGGCGACCAGGGCGTGGAGAGCGTGCACGGGGTGATCTACCCACCGCAGGTCGCCCTGGTCGGTGCCGGCAAGATCGTCGAACGGCCCTGGGCCGTGGACGGCCTGCTCGGCGTGCGGCCGTGCGTGACGCTCACGCTGGCCGCCGACCACCGCGCCACCGACGGCTTCACCGGTGGCCGGTTGCTGGACACCATCGACAGACTGCTGCAGAAACCGGAGGAGTTATGACCCTGACCCAGCAGACCGCCCGGGACCTGGTCGGCAGTTCCCTGCTGCGGATCGTGCCCGACGCCGATCTGGAGTCCCTGCCGGACGACGCACTGTTCCGCGACGAGCTCGAGCTGGACTCGCTGGACTTCCTCAGTTTCGTCGAGCTGCTCAGCACCGGCTCCGGACGGCGGATCGACGAGGACGACTACCCGCACCTGCGGACGATGGGCGACTGCGTCGCCTTCCTCAGCAGCTGACCACCGGAGCGCGATCGTGAGTGAACCGCCCGGCGGCCGCCGGTGTCCGGTGGCCCGGTCGGCGCTGGTGGCCGCCGGACCGGGATCCGTTCTACGGCAAAAAGTTGTTCGAGCAGACCGCCGCGCTGCTGCCCCATGCGCAGCTGATCCTCCACCCGGGCAAGGCCCATCTCGGCACCCCGACCGCAGACCGGCTGCCGAGATCCTCGCGTTCCTCGACTGAGTTCCGCCCACTGGCGAGTGGCCTGCCTGCTGGTGACCTTCGGCCCTGATCGCGCGCCGTCCGGCGACCTGTAATGGAAGTGGGCGAGGGAGGCCCTTGGTGGATCGGTACGGAGAAGCGGTCGTGCCGCGCACCGTACATCTCGGCCCGCTGCACAAGCGGCGGTGGGCCTCTCCCGCCTCTTTGAAGCCGCGGCACGGCTGACGGGTATGGAGTTCGGATGACCAATCATGTGACCAACATCCCCATCCAGCTCACCGTGCGGGGCGCGGTGCCTGACGAAGCGACGTCGTATGCGCTCCGGAAGACCGAGCACGTCCTGAGCCGGACCCACGCGCCGGTGCTGCACGCTCACCTCGCCATGGTTCTCGAGCCGAATCCGGCCCAGGAGCGGCCGGCCCGGATCGAGGTCGGCGCCCTGGTGGGTGGCACCCCCGTCCGCGCGCACGTCAGCGCCGAAGACCTGACGAAAGCGGCGGACCTGGTGGCGGACCGGCTGAAGCGCCGGCTGCATCAACTGCGCGAACGGACCCGCACCCGGCACCGCTGGATCGGCGTCCCCGAGCAGCACGAGTGGCGCCACGGAGACCTGCCACCGCGTCCCGTCGCGGAGGTGGCCGAGGACGCCGGCTCGCGCCCGGTCGTCAAGCACAAGACCTTCGCGCTCGAGCCGATGACCCCGGACGAGGCCGCGTACGAGATGGACCTCCTCGACCACGCCTTCTACCTGTTCATCGACCGGGACACCGGCGGCGACGCACTCGTCTACCGGCGAGACGACGGCAGCTACCGGCTGCTCGGGCGGACCGGTGGGACTGCCGGGCTGGAACGCCCCGACGAGCCGCCGCCGACCATCAGCCTCGCGCAGGCCAAGGAACGCCTCGACGTGACCGGTGACCGGTTCGTGTTCTACCTCGACCCGACCGCGGGCCGGGGACACGTCCTCTACCGCAGGTACGACGGTGGCTACGGCCTGATCGTCGCGTCCTGATCCATTGGTTCTCCGCCGCTGATGCCGGCGAGGTGACCTCCTGCGGACGGGACGGGCCCTTCGTCCCTGTCGGCGCGACGCGCGCGGCGGGACCGTTGGATCAGACAGGGACAGCGGACGGACGAGGTGAGTGCGATGCTGATCCGGGAGTTGATGACGTCTCCAGCGGTCACGGTCATGGCCAAGACCCCGATCAGTGAGGCACTTCGCCTGCTGGACGACCACAAGATCACCGCGATGCCGGTCATCGACGGCCGGGGCGACCTGATCGGCGTCGTCAGCGAGGCCGATCTGGTGCCGGACGCGCTGCAGCTCGAGGATCGCGTCCAGCGGGCCGTGCACGTGTCGAACTCACGTGCCCGCCAGGTGTTCGAGGTGATGACCCATCTCGTCGTGAGCGTGCACGGCGACGACGAGCTCGACGCCGCGATCGACCTGCTCCGGTCGACGATGGTGAAGAGCCTGCCCGTGGTGGAACACGGCCAGGTGGTCGGCATGATCAGCCGCAGCGATGTCATCCACCTCCTCGCCGGCCGGGACAAGCGGATCCGCGACGACGTCGCCGAGCTCTTCGTCAACGTGCGGCCGGACTGGCAGGTCGAGGTCCAAGACGGCGTCGTGAAGATCATCACCGGGCTGTCCGACGATGACGAGCGCCGCCGGGCGGAGGCTCTCGCCGGCACCGTCCGTGGCGTGGTCGCCGTTCAGGTCTGCTGAACCCGCCGGACCGCCCTCGGTCAGGTTGTCATCACCAGCGAACCCGAGCTCCGGCTGTGCGCGAGGTCGGACAGGGCGCGATCGACCTCTTCGAACCTCACCACGGTCGGGTGCGGGACGATCGACAGCCTGGTCGCCAGCCGGAACAGCTCCTCGCCGTCGCGACGGGTGTTCGAGGTGACGCTTCGCAGGTCGCGCTCCCGGAACAGGTCGCGCTCATAGTTCAGCGTGGGGATGTCGCTGAGATGGATACCGGCCACCGCGACCGTGCCGCCGGGCTTCAGCGCCTGCAGCGCGAGCGGCACCAGCTCACCGGCCGGGGCGAACACGATCGCCGAGTCCAGCGGCACCGGCGGCGCGGCCTGGGAAGCACCGACGAAGGCCGCGTCCAGCTCGCGAGCCAGCTCCCGGTTCGCCTCCCCGCGCGTCATCACGAAGATCTCCGCGCCCTGGGCGGCGGCAAGCTGAGCGGTGAGGTGCGCGCTCGAGCCGAAGCCGTAGATGCCGAGACGTCCGCCAGGCGGCAGGTTCGCCCGCAACAGGGACCGGTAGCCGATGATGCCCGCACACAGCAGCGGCGCGATCTCCTCGACCGGCGCAGCCGCCGGGACCCGGTAGGCGTAGTCCTGCGGAACCACCGCGAACTCCGCGAAGCCACCATCGGCGTCCCAGCCCGTGTACGTCGACCGTGGGCACAGGTTCTCCGCACCGGCTCGGCAGAACTCACAGGACCCGCAGGTGCTTCGGAGCCACGCGATCCCGATCCGGTCCCCCAACTCGAACCTGTCGGCGCCGGCGGCTCGCTCCACCACCTCGCCAACCACCTGGTGTCCCGGTACGACGCCGGGCCGGCGGGGCGTCAGGTCACCCTCACACAGGTGCAGATCCGTGCGGCACACCCCACAGGCGAGGACCCGGACGAGCAGCTCCCCCGGCCCGGGCGACGGCACTGCCCGCCGTACCTGCCGCAGCGGGTGCGCATCGATCGGCGCGGGCCGATCGACCGCCCAGGCGGCCATCTTCTCGTTCATTCCCTGACCTTCTCAGACTCTTGGAGCACCTGGCAGGGACGAAAGTCATCTGATCCTCCAGCGCAGGCATCATCCCTCTGGAGGTCTTTCGGCAGCCGGGCCAGGGACCGGCGGCCCTGCTCCGGACGGCTGCCGCCGGGTCAGTCTCGAAGCGGGGCCGGTACTTTGGGCCGGTCGCGAAAGGATCGTGCCATGACCGTGTACCTCAGCACCGCCGCCGATGGCGCAACCGTCGCCGCAGACCGGTAGGAGGATGCAGCCACCTCCGCCGCGGCCTGCCCCGCGACGGAGGTGGCTGGTCGTGCCTCGCTGGGTCCGGGGCGTGGTGGGACTGCTCGTGCTGGTCGCCGTGGTGGACTACCTGGTCCTCCCCAAGCTCGCCGGCACCAGGGAGTCGCTGCACCTGCTCGGTTCCATCCGGCCGTGGTGGGTTGCCCTCGGCATCTTTCTCGAGGTGTTGAGCCTGCTCAGCTACTCGATGCTCACGCGGAGCGTGCTACGAGAGAGCACGTTGCGCTTCAGTTGGCTGCTGCGCTCGGACCTGACGGGCTTCGGTGTGAGCCACGTGGTCCCGGGCGGAGGCGCCAGCGCGACCGCGCTGCGGTACCGGCTCCTGGTATCCGGAGGCGCGAAGCCGGAGGATGTCACCGCGGCGATCGCGGCCCAGGGCCTTGGGTCCGTGTTCGCCCTGGCGGCGGTGCTGTGGTTCGCCCTGATCCCCGCGATACCGCTGTACGGGCCGCGGGCTCTCTATCTGACCGTGCTGCTGATCGGGGCGCTGCTCGCCGCCTGCAGCGTGATCGCCGTCCGGCAGAGATCCCGGCTGGCGGCCCCTGCCCGCCGGGCCCTGCGGTTCGCGTTGCACCGGCTCCCCCGCCGCACCCAGCCTCGCGTGGAGGCGATTGCGATCCAGTTGCGCCTGTTGCTGGCCGATCGGCAGGTGCGACGCGCGTTCGCGATCTGGGGAACCTTGAACTGGGTGCTGGACGCGGCCTCCCTCTGGGTGTTCCTGGCGGCCTACGGCGAGGTGATGAACCCGGTGGCCCTGCTGCTCGCGTACACCATCGCCAACCTGCTCGCCGTTCTCCCGATCACCCCCGGCGGGCTGGGCATCATCGAAGGCGTCCTGATCCCGGGGCTGCTGGGATTCGGGGTGCCGGGCAGCACCGCGGTGCTGGGCGTCATCTCCTGGCGGCTGTTCCAGTTCTGGGCGCCCATTCCCGTCGCCGGCATCTGCTACGGGTCGCTGCGGACACCAGGCTGGCGCGACAGAGTCGCCGGTGGGCCTCCGTCGACGCACACCGGCGACTCCTCCCCCTGACCGGCGCGAGGGTCAATCGCTCGGGTGGGCCGACAGGATCTCCTTCAGCGCGTCGACGAACTTCAGCGAGTCGTCGTACGGCCGCTGCCAGACGTTGCGGCCGAAGATCAGGCCCAGGCCGCCGGCGTCCATCGCCTGCCGGGCCTTGTTCAGCATCGCCTCGTCACCGGCCTTCTCGCCGCCCGACACCAGCACCAGCGTGCGGTTGGCCGAGCGGACCACCGCGTCGATGGCCTGCTGCGAGCTGAACTCGGCCTGGTACGCCGGCTTCACCCCGGTCTGCTTCTCCGGGTGCGGGAAGTTGACCTTCACCACGTCGGCGCCGAGCTCGCTGGCCACCCGGGCCGCGTAGTCGACGGCGTAGAAGGAGTCCTTGCCGCCCTTGGCCTCGATGGCCGCTCCCCGGGGGTACGCCCACACGATCAGCGGCATCCCGAACCGCTGCGCGTCGGCCCGTACCTGCCGGAACTGGGCGAAGTCCTTCTCCTGCGCCGGCGTGCCGACGTACAGGGTGTAGCCGACCGCGTCGGCGCCGAGCCGGACCGCGTCGGCGACGCTCGCGTGCACCGGTGACAGCGCCTCGGCGTCGGACGGGATGTCGGTCTTGCCGTTCAGCTTGAGGATCAGGGGCACCTCGCCGGCGTAGTCCCAGTAGAACTTCTCGGCCAGGCCGATCTGGATCGCGATCCCGTTGAAACCGCCGGCGACCGCGAGCTTGACGATGTACGCCGGGTCGGCCGCCTGCGGGTTGGCGAAGAAGTCGCGTGGGCCGTGCTCCAGGCCCTGGTCGTAGGGCAGGAAGAACGCCGAGCCGTTGCGCAGACCGTGGTCGAAAAGGATGCGCCGCAACCGGGCCTTCTTACCGCTGTTCAGGCCGAGCTCACGCAACGGTGGCCGGGTCTGCATGGTCATCACCTCCGGGTCGGGAACGACGGTCGCTCGCGGAGCGGACCGGGCCGGGAGCACCGCGAAGCACTGCTCGGCCACTTCCCACCCTGCTGCGGCGCGCCGGAGGGCAGCAGAGGCCTCATACCCCTGTCGGCCGGGACCTTCGCCCACGTGCGCGGGCCTGGTCCGCGGTGAGTCCGGTCGCTGCCGGGAAGTCGTGCCGCCCCGGCGCTCCGGTGCCCTCCGCAACGACCTTGTGGCCCCGGTGACGCAGGCGGATACCTTGACATTCCCTCGCACTCGGTCACAGTTGAAGCCGAGGTGGGTTCGCTGCGGCGAGGGGGAGCAGATGCCGACGGTCGGAGTGGTGATCGACGTCGATGATGACCAGCACTACGCCGTGTCCCTGCACGAGCAGACCGCCGGCGGGTTCGCCGAGGTCTCGCGGGTGCTCGTCGACCGGCCGCTTCCACCGCTCGACGGCGATGACGAGTGGTCGCCTGACCTGGCAGCGCAGTTCCGGGATGCGTTGAGCGGACCGCATCCGGACGTGCAGGCCGTCCGGCGGCTCGGCAAGCATCTGTGGCGCGTCACGTTCGGCGAGGCGATCGGCCCGGCCTGGGCCGGCCGGAACCCGCCCCGGACGCTCCTCGACATCCGGCCGGACGAGCTGCAACGGCTGCCCTGGGAAGCGTTGCAGCAGAACCTCAAGATCATGTTCATGGCGCCGGAGCCGTTCGTCCGAGCGCCTCTCGACAGCCTGCCGGTGCCGACCGTCGACGCCCCGTTGCGGGTGCTGGTGGTCGTCGGCGAGTGCCTGGACGAGACCCTGAAGTGGCGCGACGAGCTGCGCGCCCTGGAGGTCCTCGGCGCCCGGATGCCGGACCGGTTCCACGTCGAGGTTCTCGAGGCGCCGGACAAGCCGAGGCTCAGCGCGACCTGCGAGGAGCTCCGCCCGCACGTCCTGCACGTCATCGCCCACGGCATGGTGCTGGGCGGTTCACCCGGGGTGCGGATCGGGCACCCGCCGACCTCCTTCGTGCTGGACGCGGACGTGATCGTCAACCAGCTGCCGTACAAGTTCCCGCTCGTCGTGCTGAACGCCTGCCACACCGGGGAGTCGGCTGCCCTGGACGGCGCGATGGGTCTCGGGGAGGCGTTCCGCGACAACGGGTCGCTCGCCACCGTCTGCATCCAGGGCGCCATCCACGGTGCCGCAGCAGGGGATTTCAGCAGGGCGTTCTACCGCGCTGTCGTCGCCGGGGAACCGCTGGACGTCGCCTGCGTGGCCGGGCGGCAGGCCATCGCGGCTCAGCACGACGGGGTCGACCTGTGGCTGCCACAGCTCGTGCTGCGCGCGGCTCCGGGCCCCTTGCTGACCCCGCCGCCGCAGCTGGCCGCACCCGATCCGGAGGCTGCGGTCGACCGGGCCGCCGAACGGCGGCAACTGCTGTTCGCGTTGGCTCCCGACGCCCAGATCGAGCCACGCCGGGCCGCCATCGTCCACGGTGATGCCGATGTCGGCAAGACCTGGGTGGCGCGCAGCGCGGGGTACCTGTTGCGCTCGGCGGGCGCCGTCGTCCGGTACGTCGACCTGTCCGGCTCGAGCCCGCTCGGCTGGCAGGACGTGTTGCGGGCGATCCGTGACCCCGCAACCGGTGACGGTCCGCCCACCGCGCTGCTGCCTGCGGAGCTGTTCGCCCTGTTCAACGCGGGCCTGAACGCGGTGGCCGTCGGCAAGCCGCCACCCGGACGGGTCGACGGCGTGGTCGTCGACGAGGGCTCGCTGATCGGCCCCGTCGGGGAGCGCACGCTGGACCACATCGGCACTCTGTTCGACGTCTTCCTGCAGACCTTGACGACGGCCGCCGGTGGTCGCCGACTCATCCTGGTCCTCGACCATCTCGACAACGTGGACCCGGCCGAGCTGACGAAGTTCATCGTTCCCCGCCTGGTGAGGCCGATCGCTCAGGGCGAGGTGCCCGATGTCTCGGTCGTCCTGGTCGCCGGCGCGACGGCCCTGGATCCGCTGCGCGGTCTCCCCGCCGTCCTGGTTCCCGTCCAGCTGCCCGGCGCGGACGAGTTCCTGCGGTTCGCAGCCGTCTACCGCGACATCCGGTTCGCCACGGCGGTCTTCGACCAGGCGACGATCGACCAGTACGACTCCTATGTGAAAGTCACCCGGGTCAACGGCCCCTGGCGGCTCAGGAAGCTGCGGGAGCTGTACCACCTGAGCACCGGGGCGGAGGGCTGACGTGGGCGGTTACTCACCGGCCGAGATCGTCGCCCGACTCGAGGCCGGGGAGGATCCGGCCACCTTGGCCGCGACCCTGCTTCCGGCGGGCATCCGGACGGCGTTGCGCTACGCCGCGCCGCTGCGGTGGCTGACCGCCGGCCTGTGGGAACAGGTTGTCGCCCGGCATGCACCAGGCGTCGCCCTCGCCGAGCTCCACGAGCGCGACCTGGTGCGGGAGCTGCCGAGGGAGCCGGGCCGGTTCGTGCTGGCCGACGAGACCCGCGCGGCGTACCTCCAGGAGTGGGACAGCGGCGAGCTGCGTCGCTACAGCGCTGAGCTGGCCGAGGCCTTCGCCGGTGACGACCGGGAGCGGCTCTACCACCTGATGCCGGCCGATCGGAACGCGGCCGTGGCGCTGTTCGAGAAGCTGTTCATCGCGGCCGACGCCAGGTTCGACCTGACCACGGCCCGGGACCTGCTGGACCTCTTCGAGCGTCCGGACCGGCGCCAGGTCGTCGACCAGAGCCTGGCGGCGCGACTTGCCCAGTGGCGGGCGCAGCTCGACACCCGCGCCGCCTGGTCGACCGACTACTACCGGTCCGCGGGCTTCCTCGATCGGCCCGCGTACCGCGACCTGCTGGAGGAGCTGCTGGCGGGTGAGAGCATCCGCGCCCTGCAGCTGGTCGCGATGGGCGGCATGGGCAAGACGATGCTGCTCCGGTCGTTCATCGCACGACGCTGCATCCCCGCCCGGATCTTCGTGGCACGGATCGACTTCGACGACATCGAGCCCGCGATCGCGGCGCGGCATCCCTGGCTGATCCGGATCGCGCTAGCCCAGCAGCTCAACGAGCAGTCGCCCGCCAAGTACTTCGACACGTTGCTGAGCGACCGGCGCCGGTTGCTGCCGGCGCTGTACCGCGACACCGGCCGGGAGACGTCGGCGGCCTTGCGTGAGCTGGCCACCCTCGGCGACACCGGCTGGCTCGCGAGCGAGGTGACCGCCCGCTACGACGACAGCATGGACCGCCTCGCGGGGGCGGGCTCGCCGGTGGTGTTCATGTTCGACACCCTCGAGGTGCCGATCCTGCGCACCGACCTGGACACCGGTCCGCTGGTCGAGACCATGCTGGACACCTACCGGCGCCCGGCGGACTCCCGGCTGGTGCTCGCCGGCCGGTACGACATCCGCGACCGGGCCGACCTCGACTCGCTGGCCGGCCGCTCCGCACTGCACACCGTGCAGCTGGCGAACTTCACCGAGGAGGAGGCGCGGACCTACCTGACCGAGGTCCGCGGCATCGACCAGCCGGAGATCGTCGACGCGGTGCTGGCCAAGCGGGACCTGATGCCGTTCACGGTGGCGTTGTACGGGGATCTCGCCGCCCAGGTACCCGAGCTGACCGCGGCGGACGTCGAGGCCTTCGAGGATCCCCGGCAGTTGTATCTGATCGAGCGGGTGCTGGAACGCATCGACGATCAGGCCGTCCTCTACGCGCTGCGGTACGGCGTCGTCGCCAGGCGGCTCGACAAGACCTTCTTCGCCGAGGTGCTGATGCCGTACATCACAGCCGCCCTGCGGGGTGAGCCGGTCGGCGACGACCCGGACCTCGACCCGCACGAACGGATCAAGGCGCGGTTCCGCATCCAGGGCGAGCCTCGTACGGCGGCGGAGGTGGACGAGGTGTGGCAACGGCTCACCTCGTACGCGTCGAACCAGTCCTGGGTGTCGTTCGTCCACGACGCCGGCGAGTACCTCAGCTTCCACCCCAACGTTCGGGAGCCGATGCGGCTGGTCCTGGAGCGTCAGGAGGTGCTGCGGCTGCTGCACGACAGGTCGTTCGACTACTTCCGGTCCCTGATGGCCGCGCAGCCGCACCGCTTGGTGCAGTGGGCCGAGGAGGCGGCCTACCACGTCTTCCACGCCCGCGGGCCGGAGGGCGACGGAGGCTGGCGCGACCTGCTGGCGGAGGTCGAGCGCGTCGGCGGCCCCGGCGCGCGCGGCGACCTGGCCGCGGCCCTGACCGCGGATACCGACCTGACCGCCAACGGCGGCACCCGGCCCGGCGACTGGTTCGAGGACAGGCCGGTGATGACCGCCGAGACGCTGGCCGAGGCCCATCTGGAGGTGGCGCTGGCCCGGCTGAGTGAGCCCGGCATGTTCGCCGACGTCCCCTGGCGCCAGGTCGAGCTCCGGCTGTCGACGGTCGAGTCGATGGAGCAGGAGGCCGGCCGGGCGCTGGTCGATCCGGAGCGACGGGCCGCCGCACAGGTTGCGCTTCAGGCGCGAGACGACGGGCCGAAGGCGTTGGCCGCGGTCCTGGAGCAGCTCGGGCAGACCGAGGATCTCACCGTGCTCGACGCTCTGGCGGGCGTCGCGGTGTCGTACGCCGGTGCGATCGGCACCGACCGCCTGGCCCGGCTGGCCGCGAGAACGCCGACGGCACCGGAGGTCGAGGCGGCCCTGCACATGCTGCTCGCGAGCCTGTTCCTCGCCGAAGGAGACACGATCTCCGCCGAGGAGCAGGCAACGCTCGTCGCCCGGATCGCGGGTGCCGACGAGCTGACCGACTTCGACGTGTGGCTGGCGTTGACCCGGGGTGCGCCGACTGAGGCCGCCCGGCTTCTCGCGGCGCAACCGCCCCTTCCCAACGTCGTCGTACGGCAGGGTCGCGCCGCGCTGCTCGCACAGGACCCGGACGCGGCGCTGGAAGCGGCGCACCGGCTCAGCGGTCCCGGCTCGGCGTCCGGTGGCAGCACCGTCCTGATCGAGGCAGGTGCGGCCGCGGTCGTGTCCGAGCTGAACGGCCGCGCCGCGGCGGCCTGGGGAGATGCCGATGAAGCAGTCCGGTGGCTCGACGAGGCGGCGTCGCGCTGGCTGGACGCCGGCGATCTGCTGCGCGAGGCCGACGTCCGGCTGACCACCGCGCGCATCCTGCTGGACGAGGGCCGCGTCCTGGAGGCGGGCCGGCACCTGGAGGCGGCCGTCAGGGTCACGGTCCCGATCGGGCACGACCTGTGGATCGGCACCCGGCTGCTTCAGGCCCGGTGGTCGCAACGGAGCGGGCGCGAGTCCGCGGCCGAGCGCATCCTGGACGAACTGCTGGCAGAGCTGGAGCGGCGACCCCGCGGACCGGTGGCGCTGGCCAAGGCCGCGGTGGAAGGGCTTGCGGCGCAAGGTTCGCCCGATCGGCAGCGATACCTGCGGCTCCTTGCCCGGGCCGTCTCGATGTTCCGGCCGACGGACGCGGCGTTGTCGGCCCTCGACGGCCTGGACCGCTGCGCACCGATCGGCCCCGGCTCGCCGCCCGACGAGGCGATGGCGTCACTTGTCCGCCTGCTGGATCCCCCAACCGCGCGAGAAGGCAGGTACGGCGTCGGGGACGAGGCGCTGCGTTCGCTACGGCGTGCGGAGCTGGCCCGGGTGCTCGGCGACGTCGAGTCTGCCGAGCGCTGGCTCCAGGCCGCGGCCGACGCGAAGCTCGGCCCCGGTTCGCTGATCCACCTGCGCACCATGGAGACGGCGGCGCGACTTCACCGGCCGCTGCACAACCTGGAGGCCATGGCGATCGGCTTCGTCCAGCGGCACGGGAATCGCCCCGCACTGGCGCTCGACGCGCTCATCGCCTGGGCCAGGGCGAGCCGGGACGAGCGGTGGATGGAGCACGCGGACGAGATGCTCAGGCTGCTCGAGCATGCCGGCGGACCATCGCGGCGCAACGCCGAGGTCATGCAACTGCGGGCGGAGGCTGTCCGCGCCGGCCACGCCGCAGAAGATCCCGCGGAGCTCGCCGACCTCTCCGCCCGGCTGTACGAGACTCTCGGCGACGAGGCGGCCCTGCGCCGCCTCCGGATGCCCGAACCACCCGTGACCGGCTCGATCCCGCCACCGGGGCAGGTAAGCCCACCGAGCCCGGCGATCCCCCATCAACCGGGGCCGCCGATCGTGCCGGAGCAACGGATCCCGCAAGGTCAGTCCTGGCGGACGACACCGCGGGTCGTCGACGCGCAGCTGTACGACGAGGACGGCATGCTCGTGGTGGAGACCGGCGGCACGCGCTGGAAGCAGCCCAGCGTGCTGGTCGCGCCGGAATGGCGGGCCGGAAGCTCCTGGTTCCTGTCCGATGTCCAGGACCTGGTCAAGGAGCTGCGCCGACCGCTGGGCGGGCTGGCCGATGGGCCGGACGATGCGCGGTTGCGAATCGTGTCCCCGCAGCTCGCGGAGCTGCCGTGGGAGCTTGCCTGGCCACCGGACCGCGAGCAGCTGCTGTTCCGGGCCTCCCGCGACGGCGGCGTACGACGGGTGATGCGAGTCCAGCGGGCCCTCACGCATGCCGGGCACCATCTGGTCGTCGACGGTGTGATCGGCCCGCAGACCGAGCGGGCGATCGAGGCCTACCAGGAGCGGCTGGAGCGCGAGGGGCCACCGGACATCGAGTCGTCGCTGTGGGAGGCGGGACCCGACCGTCCGACCGCGCTGGTTCTGCAGCTCAGCCATCAGGTCCAGCTGCAGAAGGGGATGCCGAGGACGACGGGTGAGGTGTCGACCGACTACGAGCTCGCCGGGTTCGACACCGTGGTGATCGACGATCCGACCAGCCGGGACGTCTCGGCGCTGAGCTATCCGTGCTCGGTCGTCCATGTCCAGGCGTCCCTGGAGTCGCGGGGTGACTCGGCCTCACTGTCGTTCGACAGCGGCCGCACGGTCCGGCATTCCAGCGAGTACGGGCTCGAGGTGCTGACCGTGACGGCCCTGCACGACCTGCTGATGCGGCTGACCACTGGCCTCGGGCCGATCGTCGTTCTCGAGGCCATCGCGCCGGACAGCAGGCTCGAGGTGGTGCGTCAGGTGCTGCTCCGGAACCTGTTCGCGACCCAGCTGTTCGAGCTGGGCTACGCCTCCGCGGTCCTGGCCGTCGGACCGGTCCCGTCCGGTGCCGAGAACCTGTCGACGCAACTGGTCGCGCCCGCCCTGGCCGGGCGCCTGCCGGGCATCGGCAACATCGGCGACCTGTACCGAGAGCTCCGGCGCAGTCCCTGGGAGCCGCGGCTTCGCGAGCACCTCGCCGTCGCCGCGCTGCTCGCCGAGGAACCTGCCGCGGTCCGGTTGCGGTGAGTACGCCGACCGAGCGCCGACAAGCAGAGCTCGTCGCCAAGCTCGGCCTGCTGCGCGACGAGCTCGCCTACTGGCAGGGGCTGGCGGCCGCCGGCGGCGTGCTGGAGAAGCATCATTCGCAGTTGCTGCGACTGGGCCAGGTGCTCGGCTCGGCCCTCACGCAGCTCGACGGGCAACGGGATGCCGTCGAGTCCTGGGCAGCGACGACAGAACAGTTGCTCGGCGTCCACCACGTCTGGGACTTCTTCCGGTCCAAGTTCGCGCTGCGGCTCGTGAAGCGGTTCAGGCCTGCCTTGATCGCCGCGGACGAGCTGGCTTGGGCCTGCGTCCGGCCGCTGCACGACGCCGCCCTGGCCGCGACGCGGCTGACCGCGGACGATGTGCGCGAACCACCCCTGGTCTACTTCGACGCCAGTGGTTCGCCGTTCGCCCTGGGCCGGCGCCATGCCTACCGGAATCTGTTGCCGGCCAAACGGCTGAGCGACGTACCGGGCGAGCTGGTCAAGCAGCTGCCGGTTCCGGTCATCGGTATTCCGTGGCACCAGCAGGCACACCTGCCGGAGACGGCCGTCATCGCACACGAGGCGGCGCACGTCGTCGACGACGACCTGAGCCTGACCGATGAGTTGCTCCCCCTGCTGGAGCAACGGCTCGAGGCCGACGCGCGGCTGCCGGACTGGTCGCAGTGGTTGCCCGAGGTGCTCGCCGACGTGCTGGCAGCCGTGCGACTGGGGCCCGCCTACGGGTTGGCGCTTGCGGATCTCATCGCGGTACCACCTCTGGAGTACGACGCCTCGTACCCGCCTCCCGGTATCAGGCTGCGACTGGTCGTGGAGACGCTGAACAGGCTGAAGCACCCGTCAGCTGGTCCCGACGAGCCACTGACCGAGGCAGCGGCGGCGTACGAGCCTGATGTCGAGCCCGTGGTCGACGTCCTGATCGAGTCGAAGCTGGAGGTGCTCGGTGGTAGGCCACTGCGCGGGGTCGAGCCGTTCACGGTCGCCCAACAGGAGCAGGCGGTCGAGGACGCGGGGCGACTGGGCCTGGTACCGCCGAAGAGTCAGGACCCACGAGTGCTGATCGCGGCCGGGGTCCGAGCGTTCGCCGACAACCCCGCAAGCTTCGTGAAGCAAGGAAAGGCCGCCCTCGTGTTCGACCTGATCGAGAGCATCCGGGCAGCCGGAACCCGCGCGGACGAGGATTCCTCGACGAGCGAGGAGGTCCAGGCGCGTGACCGGCGGCTCGGCGACGAGCTGCTGGGCCTGCTGGCTCAGTAGCGGAGCGACACCGCCGGATCGCCGAGGACCACATAGTTCTGTACGTCGGTGCGCTCCATCCACAGCGTGAGCAGCTTCCGCCGGGTGCCCGGAGAACTGTCCGGCTTGTCCGCAAGGACCTTCAGCCGCAGGGTCAGGGCCGCCGACAGCACGGCGAATGCCTCGTTGAACATTCGCATCGAGTGCCCGACGGGTACACCGTTGATGAGCTGCGCGAAGGTGTCCTCGAACCGCTGCAGCTGGCTGCCGCCCGCGCCGGTGATCGAGTATCCCCAGGCCCGCTCGACATGCCCGATCACAGCCAGCATGCCGCCTTCGGGATGCGCCAGCAGCTTCTGCGGCAGGCAGGCGACGAACGGTTCGGTCGCGATCGTCGCAGCGGGCGCGCCGCGTCGCGGAAAATCGTCGAGCTGCGGAGTCCCGGCGCCGTAGCAGGCGAAGAGGAACGCGATCATGCCGTGCACCCGTGCCTCCGCCACATCGACGCCGGCGACGGTCACCTCTGGGCCGGCCGGACCGCGATTCCAGTCCTGGGTCACCAGGGCGCCGTGGCGTGGACGCTGCTCCGGGTCGTCCGCGCGCAAACCCCCCAAGCCATGGCCGGCGGTCACGAGCAGGCCGGGGAGGTCGTTGCTGCCGGCAAGCACACCGAGCAGCGCTGCCTTGGTTGCCTGCTCGCCGATCACCGCCGCGGAGCGGAACCCGTTGCGCTCCGCCAGCCCCTGCCGGCCATCGTCGGCAGGCACCAGCGGGCGCAGCAGCTGGTCGGCGCTGAGCTTCGTCGCGCGGTCCCAGGGATGCCTGGTCCCCCAGTAGGCCACCACCTTGTCGCGGACCGCGCCGGTCGTCTCGGCCGCGACCACGCTGTCGGCGTAGCGCCGATACTCCTCGGGGCTGTCGAACGCGACCCGCCCGACGGCGTACTCGATGTCCAGCAAGTACTGGAACTCGAACGGTATCCGTACCGGCGAACCGACGAGCAGGACGTAGTACCCGATGCGGCTGGGGTCGATGGTGCCGGGATTCACGCCGTACCGGGCGAGCCAGTCGACGAGGTCCTCGCCCGGGAAGTACTCGTGGCGGTGGTGACCGTCACCGACCTTGGCGGCGCGGTGCCGCATCAGTGGTTCGAGCGCCTCCCGGACCTCGTCCGACTCGTCACTCGCGAACACGATGCTCCAGCCTGCCTGGGCGACGTCGGTCGGTACGACGTCCCAACGCAGCGCACCTCGCGGCTTCACCCCGAGCTCCCCCAGGGGATCGGCGCTCGCGGGCGACTCCGCGATCAGCTCGCCGAGGTCGTCCTCGGAGATCTCGACCAGCGGCTCGCCCGTGTACGCGTCGATACCGTTCGAGACGATCATCGCTCCCCCTCCGTCCGGCGGCCGTGCAACGGGTCCGCACGGCCTGTACCGCGACCGGCTGCGATGCGACCATGATCGCGTAGGGAGGGCCGCTCGGCGAGGGGGAGATCCGGATGGGGGAACAGATCGGCATTCGTCCGGGTGACGTGTTGCTGTTCCAGGGCGACAACTTCATCTCGTGGGCCATCCGGTTGTTCGACGGCACGGACGTGAACCACGTGGCCGTCGCGTTGGACGACACCACGCTCGCGGAGGCGGCCGGCCGCGGGCTGCGGCGGGCACCGATCGAGGCGGCCCTGGCGACGAACCGCTACATGCGGGTCCGGCGGCACCCCGACCCGGACCTGGCAGCCGTGGTCGCGACAGCCACGGGTTACGTGAACCGGCGGGCGCCGTACGCCTACCAGCAGATCGTGCTGCTCGGCCTGCTGGCCGCGACCCGCAACATCCCACTCGGAGGGCTCGGCCGGCGGATGCTGCGCTCGGTCCTCGACCACGCCGCGGCGGCTCTGAACGCCTTCGTCGATGCCGACGGCAAGCGCAGCATGATCTGCTCGGAGTTCGTCTACCGCTGCTTCATGGAGGCGCCGTCGGATCCCGTCGAGCGGTTCCGGCTGCTGATCATGTCCGGCGACATCGCGTTCGACCCAAGCGAGCCGTGCCTCGCAGAGTGGGGGCTGGACCAGCCGGACGAGACGTACGACGCGGCGCTGGGTGCACCGGTCAGCTTCGAGGTGCCGGCGGTCCCACCGGAAGAGGCCGACGAGGTCGCCGAGGAGGACCTGGCCCCGCTGCTGGCGGCCTGGGCCGAGGAGCAGGGGCTGGTCACCGAGGACATGCCGCCGGCGCCGCCGCCGTCGTTCGGTCCCGACGACCTCGAGGAACCGACGGACGAGGAACTGCTGGCCTCGCTGGTGGCGTTCAGCACGGCCTTCACCGGCGAGGACGAGGAGTCCTTCGACATCGGCACGGTGATCGGCGTCGCCGCGGCCAAGGGCGCGATCCGCGGCCTCCTGGTGCCGGCGATCGAGGCGAACTTCGTCACCCCGGGCGACGTGTTGCAGTCACCGACGTTGATCGACGTCGGTCGCGTCGGCGGCAGTCGCTGACCTCCGGGCAGGCCAAGGTCCTCACGAGGTGGGACCAAACGCCCTGCCGCTTCGGGCACAGGTGACGCATGGTTGAGGTGAGAGCCGTGCGAGTTGCTCGCCGTCGCTCGAGGAGGACCCATGAAGGACACCATCCGGTTCGGCCGGATCGCCGGGATCCCGGTGGGAGCCCACTGGTCCCTGCTCGTGCTGCTGGTGCTGGTGGCCGACGGGCTGGCCGTGGTGGTCCTGCCCGACCTGGTGCCGGGCCACACCCAGACGGCGTACTGGCTGACCGCGGTCGCGGCCGCCTTGCTCATCGTGGCCTCGCTGCTTCTGCACGAGCTGACCCACTCGGTGGTCGCGCGGCACTACGGCCTGCCCGTGGAGCGGATCACCTTGTGGATGCTGGGTGGGTTCAGCCTGCTGGGCGGCGAGCCGGCCACGCCACGGGCCGCGTTCTGGATCGCGTTGTCCGGTCCGCTCACCAGCTTCGGCCTCGGCTTCCTGGCCGGTGGCGCCGCCGTCGCGCTGGATGCGGCCGGTGCCCCGACCCTCATCGTCATGTCGGCGATGTGGCTGGCCGTGATGAACGTCTTCCTCGGCCTGTTCAACCTGCTGCCGGGCGTTCCGCTGGACGGCGGCCGGGTGCTGCGCGCCCTGCTGTGGTGGCGGTACGGCGACGCCGACCGGGCCGAGGTCTCCGCGGCCAAGGCCGGCCGGGTCGTCGGCCTCGGCATCGCCATGGTCGGCCTGCTGGAGATGTTCAGCGGTCAGCTGACCGGTCTGTGGCTGGTGGCGATCGGATACACGGTCTTCATCTCGGCTGCCGCCGAAGGGCAGGCCGCCGAGGTTCACAGCGCGCTCGGCAAGACGATGGTCGCCGACGTGATGGCGCCGGTCGAGGTGACCGGCTACGCGTTGATGCCGGTCGAGCGGTTCGTCACCGAGGTGGCACCGAGGACGCGGCGGGTGGTCTACCCGGTGGTCGACCTGGACGGCACGCCCACGGGTACCGTCAGCCTCGCCAGGATGGCGCGGGTACCGCTGGCGTTGCGGCCTTCCACGCTGCTCAAGGACGTCCAGACGCCGTTGGCCAAGGTCCCGGTGGCGAAACCGGAAGACCCGCTCGCGGACCTGGTCACCCGCCTCGCGCAGGCAAGGGACGGCCTGGCCCTCGTGATGGAAGACGATCGCCGTCTTGTCGGCGTGATCAGCGCGTACGACGCGGCACGAGCGGTCCAGCTGGCCTCCTTGCGGGCACCGCGGCGGGAGCCGGTCCCGCAGCGATGACCTGCCGTCACCGGTTCGGGCGTGGTGGAACGACGAGCACCGGGACCTCGGCGAACTCGAGGATGTGCTGCACCTTGGCGCCGAGGTAGGGCGCCCGGGCCTGGTGCCGGTGTTCCAGGGCGACCACGATCAGGTCCGCGTCGGACCGTCGCGCGGCCGCCAGCACCTGCTCGGCGGCACCCCCGGACAGCGCGCTCGTCTCGGCCTCGACGCCCGCCGCCTTCGCCCGCGCGGCCACCCGGTCGAGCATCGCCACGGCACCCTGGGCCCGTCGCCTGGCAGCGTCCGGGATCGCGGCGGCGGCCAGTCTGTCGTCCAGCACATGGTCCTCGACGACGGTCACGACCCTCAGCTCGGCACCGATCGCCGCCGCGAGGCCGATCGCCACCTCGGCGGCATGGAACGCGCCCGCCGTGTCGTCGACCTCGACCAACACCCGCTCCATCATCGATCCTCCCCGGCCGGATGAGCGGCCGCCCAGCGCAGCCGCAGGTTCTCCTCCCGCTCGACCTCGTCCAGCCGCTGTTCCAGCTCGGCCAGCTGAGCTTCGAGCCGTGGGATCCAGCGCGCCTCGAGAGCGCGCTGTTGCTGACGGGTGAGGGAGAGTTCCGCGGTCAGCAAGGCCACGCCGCGCTGCGCCGCGGCCACCTGCACGGCGGCAGCGAGCGCTTCTCGGTGGGCCCGGATCATGAACACCAGGGCCGAGCTCCCGGCCGGCTCACCATCGGCGAACGTCACCGCCGTCTGGATCGGATGGCGCACGCCCATCGTGGTGTCGTACTCGATGGCGGCCTCGGCACCCGGACCCGCGACGGCGGCCGTCAACCGGTCCTGGCCGTCGAGGGCCGTACTGCGCCGCAGCCAGCCGGCCGCCGTCCCGGCACGATCCTCGAAGGCCTCGGCCGACCGCGCCGCGGCCAGCTCCAGCCGTTCGAGCTCAGCAGCGAGCGCTCGCTGTTTGCGGTCCAGGAGCTCGACCGCACGACGCGACGTGGCCAACCGCGCGGACAGCGCCAACCGTCCGGCCCGCCCAGTGACGTGTTTCCCGCTCATCGCCCGCCTCCAGGCTCGGGAAGGTGTTCGGCCAGGGACGCGGACGACACCATCGTCAGCTCGCGACGTGGCAGCACCGACAGGGCGTGCCAGACCCGGTCCAACGTGTCCTCGAGGCTGCGGGACTCGTTCGGGCGCTGCCGTAACAAGGACTGCTCGAGCGCGTCGGCGTACGCCAGATAGGAGCGATCGGTGTCGCTCAACGCGCCGGCGCCGATCAGGTCGGCCAGCTCCGCCGCCTGCCGGGCGCGGGCGAGCGAGGCAATCGCCTGCGCGGCGACCTCCAGGTGGTCCGCCCGGGTCCGGTGCGGCCCGGCGCCCTTGCGCATCAACCTCGACAGCGACCCGAGCACGTCGAGCGGCGGGTACAGACCGCGCGCGTGCAGGTCGTCGGACAGCACGATCTGCCCCTCGGTGATGTAGCCGGTCAGGTCCGGCACCGGATGCGTGATGTCACCGGCAGGCATCGTCAGCACCGGCATGATCGTCACCGAACCCGTCCGGTCCCGGATGCGCCCGCAGCGTTCGTACAAAGACGCGAGGTCGCTGTAGAGATAGCCCGGGTAGGCCCGCCGGGCGGGTATCTCCTGGCGGGATGCGGCAACCTCCCGCACCGCCTCGCAGTAGCTGGTCATGTCCGACATCACCACCAGCACGTGGCTGCCCTCGGTGAAGGCGAGGTACTCGGCCACCGTCAGGGCGATCCGCGGTGCCAGCAGGCGTTCGATCACCGGGTCGTCCGCGCTGTTCAGCAGCATCACCAGCTCCCCCGCGGCCGCGCGTTCCTCCAGTGCGTCGCGCACGAAGGCGATGTCGGCATGAGTCAGTCCCATCGCCGCGAACACCACCAGGAACGGCTCGCCACCCGCGGACGACTGGGCGGCGACCTGGGCCGCGAGCTGCAGGTGCGGCAGGCCGGGGACGGAGAAGATCGGCAACTTCTGCCCGCGCACCACGGTGGTCAGGGCGTCGATCCCGGACACTCCGGTCAGCACGGGCTCCTGCGGTGGCTGACGCTCGACCGGGTTGAGTGGCCAGCCGTTCACGGACGCACTGGTCGTGCCCAGCACCGGCGGCCCGCCGTCGAGGGGCTCACCCCGGCCGTCGCAGATCCGCCCCAGCCAGCTGCGGCCGAGCGGGATCCGGAACGGGCTGCCGCTGAAGCGGACCCGAACGCCCCCGGGTCGCATCCCGTCCGTGCCCTCCAGCACGTGCAGTACCGCGAGGTCGTCCTGCACCTCCAGTACGACCCCATGGCGATCCGTGCCGTCCTCCAGGCGGACCACCGCCGACTCGTCCCAACCCACCCCGTGTACGCCGCGTACGACCAGCAGCGAGCCCCGGAGCGAGTCGACGGCGCCGTACTCGAGGTCGGTACGCGGGGTCATCTCACCGCCTCCAGCGCGGCCAGCAGCTCTTCGCGGCGGCGGGCCAGTGCAGCCGGATCGGCCGCCGCCTCCTCGCGGGCCCGGATCAACGGGCCGAAGTCGAACTCCTCGAGCTCGGCGGCCGGCACCCCACGGTCGACCAGCTCGCCACAACGGTCGACCACGTCCAAGACGAGCTGGAGGAGCTCCGCACCGCGTTCCGGCGAGCAGCTGGCATCGGTCGGGCTCAGCGCACTCTGCGCCAAGACGGCTTCCCGAAGCAGCCGTCCACCCAGAATCGTCATCCGTTCCCGGCCGGGCAGTGTCCGGGTCCCGACGATCTCGGCGAGGGCCGCCAGCCGGCCCGCCTCGGCCAGCAAGGTCATCGCGCGCTCCCGGCGGGAGGGCCAGCCCTGGTCCCCATGAGCGGCGTACCAGGCACCGGCCGCCGCCACGTCGCGCGAGTACGAGCCCGACCAGCTCACCGCCGGGTAGTGCCTGGCGTACGCGAGGTCCCGGTCCAGGGACCAGACTCCCGCGACGAAGCGTTGGGTCGCGGTCGTGACGGGCTCGGTCAGGTCGCCACCCGGCGGAGACACCGCGCCGACCACGGTGACCGACGCGACCTTGCCACCGAGGGTGCGGACCCGGCTCGCGCGCTCGTAGAAGGCGGCCAGCGCCGAGGACAGATCGGCCGGGTAGCCCTCCTCGGCCGGCAACGCACCGGTGCGGGAGGCGAACTCGCGCAGCGCCTCGGCCCAGCGCGAGGTGGAGTCCGCCACCACCACCGCGTGGTACCCCATGTCGCGGAAGTACTCGCCAACGGTGATCGCGGTGAACACACTGGCCTCACGAGCCATCATCGGCATGTTGGAGGTGTTGGCCAAGATCACCGTCCGATCGATCATCCGGCCCCCGGTGCGGGGGTCGGCCAGCTCGGCCAGCTCTGCCAGCACGTCCGCCATCTCGTTGCCTCGCTCCCCGCAACCGACGTAGACGATCACGTCCGCGTCGCACCACTTCGTCAACTGCTGCAGGAGCACCGTCTTCCCGGTGCCGAACCCGCCTGGCACCGCTGTCGTCGATCCGGCCCCGATCGGGAACAGCAGATCGAGCACGCGCTGGCCGGTGAGCAGCGGTACGAAGGTCTCCTCGCGGTGGGCGAACGGCCTCGGCCGACGGACCGGCCAGCGCTCGAAGAGCCCGACCTCGGTCTCCCCCACCCGGGCCACCACGTCGTCGTCGGCCAGCTTCCCGGGACCGGCCAGGAAGCGCAGCTCACCGGTGACACCGGGCGGCACGAGCACCTTGTGCTCGATCGCACCGGCGCCGGTCACCGTGCCGAGCAGCATGCCCGGCGTGGCTCGTGGACCGGGGACCGCGGCGGGAACGAACGACCAACCATCCGTCCCGGCCGTCGGTGTCAACCGCTGCGGAGCCAGCCAGGTCGGCGCGGACGACAGCGGTCGCAACAAGCCGTCGAAGACGTGCCCGAGCAAGCCCGGACCGAGCCGTGCCGACAACGGACGGCCCGTCCGCCGGGCCGTGTCGCCGACCATCAGCCCACCGGTGTACTCGAACGCCTGCAGCGTGATGGTGTCACCGGCGATGGCGACCGCCTCGGCCGGGATCCGGAGCTCGCCGAGCTCCACGACCTCGTACATCGTGGCCTGGGGCAACGACTGCACCTCGACGAGCGGACCGTTGATCCGCCGCACCTTCCCCGGACGCGCGTCGCCGGCATCGGTCAGAGAGTCCACAGCATCGCCACCTCTCCCGCCAGCCGGTCGAGGGCTCCGTCGGCGAGCGCGGGCATCGACAGGTCGACCCGCCGACTGCCCGCCGTCCCGACGACACCGCCGTCAGGGCTGTCCGTCACGACTGCGTCGGGGCCGAGCTCGGCCCGCGCCTGCGCTGCCAGCCGATCCCGCAGGGCCGCGTAGTCGGGCGCCTCCGTCAGGTCGGCGGCGGCCGCCCGACACCGCTGTCGCAGCTCGTCGTACAGGGCGCGCTGCGCCGCGAGGACGGTCAGTCGAGCGTCCCTGCCGCTCCTGGCCGTGAGGGCGGCGACGGCGGCGCTTGCCTCGGCCGCACCTTCCGCCCGCGCCCCGGCCAGCAGATCCGCAGCCGTACGGCGGGCGTTGGCGAGCATTTCCTCCCGGCGTTGGCTTGCCCTCCGCAGCACTACCTCGGCGTGCGCGTTGGCATCCGCGAGCAGAGCTGCTCGGACGGGCGCCAGGCTGGCATCCGCGGCTGCTGACAGGGGCCGGCTCATGACGGCAGGACCACCGTCAGCACTGGCGCCGACGCCAACTGCTCCGGACCGAGCGCCGCCGCGGCAGCCTGCGTCAGGAGCACCACCTCCACGCTCGGTGGCAGCTCGGCCCAGCGGCGTCGTACCTGCGCGGGTTCCGTCGCGGCGAGATCCATGGCGCCGGCCAGGACGTAGCCGAGCGTTCGCACCGGCTCGCCCAGCACGGCGATCCCGGTCATCGTGCCTCTCCCACCAAGATGATCGCCACGATCAGGCCGTAGATCGCAATGCCCTCGGCCAGCCCGACCACCACCATCGCGCGACCGAACAGCTCCGGCCGTTCACTCATCGCGGCCAGGGCGGCCGCACCGGTGTAGGCGACGGCCAGCCCGGCGCCGATGGCCGAACCGGCGACGGCGATGGCCGCACCGAGCAAGGCCGACCCGTTGGCCGCGGTGGCGGCCTGACCCGCAGCCGCCACGTCGGGTGGGGCCTGGCCGACGGCGAACCCCCAGTCGGCGGTGAGGATCGCCACCAGCAACGCGATCGCGGCGGTCAGCAGCAGGCCGTTCACGACCGCCAGCACCAGTGCGGCCCGGGGATGCCGGCGAAGCAAAGCTCTCACGGTGTCACCTCCATGTCCTCCGCGGGCAACCGCCACGGGCGGAACGGCCGCCCGTCGGACTCGAAGACCCGGGAGAACAGCTCGTAGTACTCCAGGCGCAGAGCTTGGATGCCCGCGACCAGTGCCTCGAGGGCGAAGGCCACGGTCGTACCGGCGACGAACAGCAGGACCGCGGCGAGCCGGCTGGGCACCGAGGACCCGTCCCACAGCGCCACCGTGCCCTCCCAGACGATCGCGCCGAGGGCCGCGTGGGTGAGACCGAAGGCGGCCAACCTCGCGAACGAGACGACGTTCGAGCCCAGCCTGACCACCACGTCGAACAGCTCGACGACTGCCTGCAGCACACCGGCGCCGCCACCGCCCGCCTCGGCCAGCAGGCCCACAAAGGTCAACGAGAGCCCGACCACCGCAACGAGGACGGCACCGAGCAGTACGCCGCCGAGGTCGAAGTAGAGGCCCGCGATGACGCCCCCCAGCGCCAGGAACAGCATGCTGCCGGCGATCCCGGACCGGGCGTACAAGGCTGAGGCCCAGCCACCCTCGCGGAACCGGTTGACCGTACCCAGTGCGTAAGCACCGGCCAGCAGGACCGCTCCCACGCCGAGCGCGGCCAGCAGGAGCGTGACCGGCTCCTCGGTCGGCGACAGCCAGAGCACGGGAACCAGCCCGGTCGGGCCGAACATCTCGCCGTACAGCAGCCCGAAGATCACGCTGGCCAGCCCTGCGCCCGCCAGGAACGGCCAGGCCCGCCGCAGCTTGGCCAACTGGCGGTACCGTCCGCTGTACACCAGCGCGGCTCCGGCCAGCAGCAACAACCCATGCCCCACGTCACCGAACATCATCCCGAACATCGCCACATAGGCGAGGCCCGCGACGACGGAAGGATCGACGTCCGCATACGGCACGGTCGTGTACGTCTCCACCAATACCTCGAAGGACCGGCCACGCCCCTGCTGCCGCAGCAACGTCGGAGGCTGCTTGCCCGGCGGTGGGGCCAGCGGTACGGCGGCAGCACCGATCGGCGTCAGCGCCTCGGTCAGTGGAGGCAGGACAGTTGCCGGCGTCCACCCCAGCAGGGCGGTCACCGGCCCATGGCCGACCGCTTGGGCCGTCCGACGATGGAGTTCGAGGTCGCGCGCCGACCACTCCGGCCGGCGGTCCGCGACGACGGTCAGCTCGGTCTCCGGTCCTACCGGGTCGAGCTCGACCGTGCCCACCGCGTCCAAGGTGGTCAGCAGGTCCCGGGTGTGCTCCGCGGGGATGACCAAGCCGACCCGCTGCATCCGCACGGGCCGCAAAGCGTCACGCCACGACATCGAACACCTCCCCCGGCCCGGCGCCGAGCGCCGCGTCCCCGAGGGCGGCCCGCAGCCGCCAGCCGTCGACGGCCAGCACTGCGACGGAGCCGAGGAAGGGTTCCGGACCCGGCGTTCCCCGGCGCAGCAGGCGGAATCCGTCAGACTCGATCCTGGCCGCCAACCTCGCCTCGGCCCGCCAGAGGTCCGCCGGATCGCCGACACCCTCCAGCGCCCAGCGGCCGGCGCTGGGGACGGCCTTGCGGAGCGCGGCGACCGAGCTCGACTTCAGCCAGTCGGTGCCGATCAGCGGCGCGGAAGCGTGGATCGTCCCCTCGGTCGGTGCCGCACCTACCACAAGGACAAGCCGTGCGGCCACCAGAACAGCAGCGCCGGCGGCCCACAGCATGGCCGTCGGCGCCTCGGCTGCGACCATCCGCAACCAGCGCAAGGTGAGTACGTCGTGCAGCGTCTCCGGGTCGGCCGCACCGGGATCGCCCCAGGGAGATGACGCAAGGGCGTTGCGGAGCGACTCCTGCGAAGTAGTGGCCGCCAGTCTCGGCCAGGACAGCGCGAGGCTGCCCAGCTGGAACAAGTACTGCGGGGCACCCTCTTCGAGGGCCCGGGCATGCGCCTCGATGTTCGCCCGCTCGTATCGGGCGCCCAGGGCGCGGGCGAGCCCCACCGCCGATCCTGGCACCCAACCGGCGAGCACACGTAGCTCCCACAGTTCCGCTTCGCCGATCAGCCGCTCCGCCTCACGCAGGGACGTACCGGTTGCCGCTGCCTTCTCGTACGCCGTACCGGCCAGCAGGCCGAGGCCGTCGGACAGGCTGGGCGCCATGGCGATGCGTCGGGCGGCACCGGCGCCGATGCGGCGGCGGGCCATCGCCTTCGCGCGCACCGTCGCCGCCACCCAGCCCCGCGCCATCAGACCACCCCGGTCCGATCCGCGGTGGCCTCCTCGCGGAGGTTGTCCAGCACCATCCCCACCAGCATGTCCAGCTGCTGCCGGCCGTGCTCGATCAGGCGCTCCACCTCCGCGTCGGCTGCCGTCCGGACCCGCTCGGCCGCGGCATCCCCCCTCAACCGGATCGCGGCGGCCGCATCCGCCCGCTCCGCGGCCACCCGCGACCTCGCGTCGGCCACCAGCCCGGCGGCCTCACGATCCGCACCGGCCGTCAGGTCGGCCGCGTCCCGCTCGGCCTGCCGGCGGATCCGGTCGCACTCCACGATGACCGGGTCCAGCGCCTCGAAGACGGGCTTCAGCTCGGCGGGCGGTCCGGACCGGGCGTCCACCGGAACTCCCACCGCGCCGGCGCCACCGGGCGCGCCGACCGGTCGGAACCGGCGGAGGCGGTCCAGCATCATGCTCATCCCGATCTCCCGTCCAGCCGCCCGGATGGCGGACCCACCACGATCGTCGCCGTCCGGCCGAGAGCGATTCCAGGGCCCAAGGTCCCCTCAGGGGCCCGCTTCGGACCCCTGCGACGGATCAGGGCCTTTCGATCCGCGTCGCCGGGGAATTGGCCCCTGGCCGGGTGGCCCTTGCGGTGCTGTGCTGGTACCAGCGACCGAGCGGAGGCTCTGATGTCCAGGACGGTGCTGGTGGCCTACGCCACCAAGATGGGTTCGACGGCAGGCATCGCCGAGGCCATCGGCGCGGAGCTGCGCCGCGGCGGGCACCGGGTCGACGTCCGCGACGTCGCCGAGGTCGGCTCGATCGCGGCGTACGACGCCGTCGTGCTGGGCAGCGCGGTCTACATCCGGCGCTGGCGACCGGAGGCGGTGCGATTCCTGCGCCGGCACGCCGACGAGCTGCGGGAGCGGCAGGTGTGGCTGTTCCACAGCGGGTCCCTCGGTGCGGACAAGGACACCCCGCAGAGCCTGCCGCGCAACGTGGTGAGGCTGGTCCACCGGATCGGCGCGACGCCACCGGTGACCTTCGCCGGCCGGCTGGATCCTGCGGCCGCCCGCGGATTCCTGGCCGGGCGCCTGGCGCGCGGCGACCTGGCCGGTGACTTCCGGGACTGGGACCGGATCGCCCGGTGGGCGCGCGACGTGAGCAGCGCGATCTCGTCGGTCGAGGTGAGCTCGTGGTCCCGGCCGGACGCGGCGCGGAACAACAAACCGGAAGGAGCGACGAGATGAAGGCAGCACCCGGAGACTGGTTGATGGTCGAGGGCAACCACCTGAACGACCCGAAGCGGCACGGTCTGATCCTGGAGGTCCACAGCTCCGACGGTTCGCCGCCGTACCTGGTCCGCTGGAGGGACGGCGACCAGGTGGAGACGCTGGTCTTCCCCGGTCCGGACGCGCGGATCGTGGGCGCCGACCAGATGGAGGAACACTGACACGCCGGGACGGGCGGCGATCGCTGCACCGCGGGACCGGCACGGGACAACGACTCGCAGGAGCAGGGACCGCCTGAGCAGGGCGTCGATGACGCCGAGCCACTCCTTGCTCCTGTCGAGCCGTCGTTTCCCCCGTGTACCAGCTTCGCCGCGACGGCGTCGGTGGATATAGGGCCAGAAGTCCCGACCCGGTCCGGCCGGAGGACCGTAACTCGGACCCGGACCGGTGACGTTGGCCCCTGGCCCGGGGGTCCGTGCGAACCGACAGTCGAGACATGAGGAAGGTCGGCGGCGCAGCGGTTGCGCGACCTCGCGGGGCTGCGCTGGGCGCCGTTCTCGCCTGCCTCGCGCTCTTCCTGACGAGCTGCGGTGACACGCCGACGACCGAGCCCGCGCCGACGCCGGGCAGCACGGGCACGACAGCGACGGCGACGCGCGGACCCATTGCGACCGACAGTCCCACCGCCGCACCCACCGGTCCCACCACGACGCCGAGCCGTCGGCCCAGCACGCCCACCACGACGCCGAAGCCGACCACGGCACCGACATCCGGTGTGCCGTCCCGGCTCGCGGGAACCGACTGGGAGCGCATCCCGACCACTCGCAAGGTCGTCGCGCTGACCTTCGATGCCGGATCGGACCGGGCCGCCGTGCAGTCGGTGCTGGCGACCCTGCGTCGCGAAGGCGTCCGGGCCACGTTCTTCATGACCGGCGCCTGGGCCGACCGGTACCCGGGCACCGCCGCGGAGATCGCCGCCCGTCACCGGATCGGCAACCACTCCCAGACCCATCCCCACTTCACCCAGTTGTCCGACGCCCGGATCCGGTCAGAGCTCAGCCAGGCCGCCCAGCGGATCCGGCAGGCCTCCGGGCACGACCCCGCTCCGCTCTTCCGGTTCCCGTTCGGCGATCGCGACGCGCACCGGATCCGGGTGGTCAACGACTCCGGCTACGTCCCGGTGCGCTGGACTGTCGACACGCTTGGCTGGAAGGGAACCTCGGGCGGCATGACCGCCGACCGGGTGGTGCAGCGTGTCATGGCCGGACTGCGGCCCGGCGAGATCGTCTTGATGCACGTCGGCTCGAACCCCGACGATCACTCCACCCTCGACGCCGACGCCCTGCCGGCCATGATCGGCCGGCTGCGCGGCGCCGGCTACACCTTCGTCACCCTCGATGCGCTGATCGGTTGATCCAGCCGGAAGGAGCCCACCATGACCACCCTGTCCGAGGTCGTCGGGCGCTACTCCGACGAGCCGTTCACCAGCCGGCTGGCGCGCACGGTCCAGCACCGGCGCGCCGAGCTGGGCCTCACGCGGCAGGAGGTCGCCGCCCGCGCGAACCTGGATCCCGACGTCATCGCCCGGGTCGAGGGGCAGCCGGTCGCGCTGACCGCGGGCATGCTGATCCGGCTCGCCGACGCGCTGGAGACCAGCGTCACCAGCCTGGTCAGGGGCCTGTCCGAAGAACCACCCGGACGTGGCCGCGCGGGCGCGCATCCGGTGCTTGTCACCCTGTCCGTCAACGAGTGCCGACGGCTGCTCAGCCGGGGCGGGGTCGGCCGGGTCGCCATCGTGCAGGACGGCCAGCCGCTGGCGCTGCCGGTGAACTACACGGTGCGCAACGGCCGGATCATCTTCCGCACCGGTGCCCGCACGACGCTCGCCCAGTACGCGCACGGCAAGGTCGGCTTCGAGGTCGACCGGGTCGACGACGGCCTGCGCGAGGGCTGGAGCGTGCTGGCGACCGGGCGCGCGCGGATGCTGACCGAGGGCGAGTGCCGGGCGGTGACCGGTGACGTCTGGCTGGAACCGTGGGCCGACGGGGTGCGCGACGTGTTCTTCCGGATCGACGTCGACCAGCTCACCGGCCGCCGGATCCGGGCCTGGTGACCCGGATGCGTTCCCGCGATGACAGGCGGCCGGAACGGTTGCCGAAGAAGCTGTACGAGAAGGAGCTGCTGCGGCTCCAGGCCGAGCTGGTCAAGCTGCAGGAGTGGGTGCGCGTCGAGGGCGCGCGGGTCGTCGTCGTCTTCGAGGGCCGCGACGCCGCCGGCAAGGGAAGCACGATCAAGCGGGTCACCGAGTACCTCAACCCGCGCGTCGCCCGGATCGTCGCGCTGCCATCGCCGACCGAGCGGCAACGGTCCGAGTGGTACTTCCAGCGCTACATCGAGCACCTGCCGGCCGGCGGGGAGATCGTGCTGTTCGACCGCAGCTGGTACAACCGGGCCGGCGTCGAACGGGTGATGGGCTTCTGCACGCCCAAGGAGTACACCCGGTTCCTGCACCAATGCCCGATCTTCGAGCGACTGCTGGTGGAGGACGGCATCCTGCTGCGGAAGTACTGGTTCTCGGTCAGCGACGCCGAGCAGGAGAAGCGCTTCCGCAACCGGCTCGAGGACCCGATGCGGCGGTGGAAGCTCTCGCCGATGGACCTGGAGTCGATCAGCCGCTGGGAGGAGTACTCCCGCGCGAAGGACGAGATGTTCGTGCACACCGACGTGCCCGAGGCGCCCTGGTACGTGGTCGAGAGCGAGGACAAGCGGTCCGCGCGGATCAACATGATCACCCACCTGCTGTCGACCGTCCCGTACTACGAGGTCTCACGGCCGCCGCTGGCGCTGCCGCCGCGGCTCCCGTCCAAGGGGTACGAGCGGACGCCACGCGAGATGCAGACCCAGGTCCCCGACCACGCCCGGCGCCTCCGCGACAAGGTGTGAGCCGGGACCGTCAGAGCGAGTCCGGCGCGGATCGAGGCAGGACGACCACCGGGCTTTGGGCCAGCTGGGCGCAGGCGTTGCTCACGCTGCCCAGGGCCGAGTGGATCAAGGACCCGGTGCCGTGGCTCCCGACCACCAGCAAGGTGACCGTCGCCGACACGTCCACGAGCACCTCGACGGGATCGCCGCGCCGGACCTCGGTCAGTATCTCGACCGCCGAGGCAACCTGCTCGCCCGCGGCCTTCACCTCGGCCCGCAGCGCCTCCTCGGCCGCCTGCTCGTCCGCCCCCGGCGGCACGACCCGCACCGCCAGCACCGGGCAGGCCCGGATCGTCGCCTCGGCCAGGGCGAACCGCAGTGCCCGCCGGCCGCCGCCGGAGCCGTCCACACCGACCGCGACCATCGATCGACGTCCGAGGGTCTCGTCGGTGGTCATCGTCGGTCCTCCCGCTCGCCGGTCGTCCGGCCTGGCGGCCGGGCTGTCACCCGGACGCTCCGCTGCCCGCCCAGGCCGTGCCCGTCACTGTACGGTCGTCGGCCGGGTGGATGTCCAGTCCCGTCCGCAGGTGCAGATCGTCCTCCGCCGACGCCACGTTGCCCTTCACGGCGAAGAAGCTGTCCGGGGTGACCGAGATCGAGTCGATCCCGCTCTGAACCAGGAACCCGGCGAACCCAGGGTCGTCACTCGGCCGCTGACCGCAGAGCCCGACCTTGCGGCCGGCCCGGTGCGCGGTGGTGATCAGGTGCTCGATGCTGCGGGCCACGGCCAGGTTGCGCTCGTCGAACAGCGCGGCCAGCGTCTCTGAGTCGCGGTCGACCCCGAGGGTGAGCTGGGTCAGGTCGTTGCTGCCGATGGAGAACCCGTCGAAGCGCTCGGCGAACTCGTCGGCCAGGATGATGTTGGCCGGGATCTCCGCCATCACGTAGACCTGCAGGCCGTTGCGACCGCGCTCCAGCTTCTCCTCGGCCATCACGGCCAGCACCCGGTGCGCCTCGGCGAGGGTGCGGCAGAACGGGATCATCACGACGACGTTGGTGAGCCCCATGGTGTCGCGGACCTTGCGCAGTGCGCGGCACTCCAGCGCGAACCCGTCGCGGTACCCCTCACTGTAGTAGCGGCTCGCACCCCGCCAGCCGATCATCGGATTCTCCTCGACCGGCTCGAACCGGCGGCCGCCCACGAGGCGCGCGTACTCGTTGGTCTTGAAGTCGCTGGTCCGCACGATCACCGGGTCCGGCCAGCGGGACGCCGCGATCCGCGCCACCCCGTTGGCCAGCGTGTCGACGAAGTACTCCGTGCGATCCGCGTAGCCGCTGCTGTAACGGGCCACCTCCTCCTGCTCGGCCGGCTCCAGCTCGTCGAAGCGCACCAGGGCCATCGGGTGGACCTTGACGTGGTTGCTCACCACGAACTCGATCCGGGTCAGACCCACCCCGTCCGCCGGCAGCCGCCACCAGCGGAAGGCCGCCGCCGGGTCGGCAAGGTTGAGCAGCACCTTGGTCCGGGTCCGCGGCACCTCGGACAGGTCGATGTCGGTCGCCTCGTAGTCCAGCCGGCCGTCGTACACGCGGCCGTGGTCACCCTCGGCGCAGGAGACCGTGACCTGGCGGCCGTCGGCCAGCAACGTCGTCGCGTCACCAGTCCCGACGATGGCGGGAACGCCCAGCTCCCGACTCACGATGGCGGCGTGGGAGGTGCGGCCGCCGTGGTCGGTGATGATGGCCGCGGCGCGCTTCATGATCGGTTCCCAGTCCGGGTCGGTGACCCGGGTGACCAGGACCGCACCGTCCACGAACCGGTCGATCTCGGCCGGGGACCGTAGCAGGCAGACGCGCCCGTCGGCGATCGCGTCACCGATGGCCAGCCCGGTCACCAGCGCCGTACCCTCCTCCTTCAACCGGTACGACCTCAGCGTCGCGGCCTCACGGCGCGTCTGTACCGTCTCCGGCCTGGCCTGGACCAGGAACATCTCACCGGTCCGCCCGTCCTTGGCCCACTCCAGGTCCATCGGCCTGCCATAGTGCCGCTCGACCACGACGGCCCAGCGGGCGAGCAGCAGGATGTCGTCGTCGTCCAGCACGAACCCGGTCCGCTCCTCCGGGGTCGTCGCGACCGCCCGAGTGCCACCGCCGGTCCTGTCCGCCGCGGTGTAGACGATCTTGGTCTCCTTGGCGCCGCGGGTCCTCGAGATGATCGGACGCAGCCCGGGGGTGTCCAGCAGCGGCTTGAACACGATGTACTCGTCCGGGTCGACCTGCCCGCTGACCACCGATTCGCCCAGCCCCCAGGACGCGTTCACCAAGACGGTGCCGGGGAACCCGGTCTCGGTGTCGATGGTGAACATGACGCCGGCACTGCCGAGGTCCGACCGGACCATGCGCTGGATGCCGATCGACAGCGCCACGCTCAGGTGGTCGAATCCGCGCTCCTCCCGGTAGCTGATCGCCCGGTCGGTGAACAGCGAGGTGTAGCAGCGCCTGCAGGCGGCGAGCAGTTCATCGACGCCGTCGACGTTCAGGAAGGTCTCCTGCTGGCCGGCGAAGCTCGCGTCCGGCAGGTCCTCGGCGGTGGCGCTGCTGCGGACGGCGACCTCAGTGCCCGCACCGCCCAGCTTCGCGTACGCCGTGGTCACCGCTTCGGCGAGGGCGGCCGGCAGCTCGGCCCCGGCGAAGGCGGCCCGGATCGCCGAGCCCACCGACGGCAGGTCGGCACCGGCACGCAGCCGGTCGATCTCGGCCGCGATCACCGGCCGGAGCCCGGCGGCGTCCACGAACTCCCAGTAAGCGCTCGCGGTGGTCGCGAACCCCTCCGGAACCTTGATGCCCTCGGCACCGAGCTCGCGGAGCATGACACCGAGCGATGCGTTCTTGCCTCCGACGGCGGCCAGGTCGGTGCCGGTCGGTTCGGTCAGCCAGACGATGTGCGGCTGGACTGTCATGGTGGACCCTCTCTCCAAGATTGTCTCGATCGGCGGCGTCAGAGGGCCCGGGCGACCAGCTCCGTCAGGTCCAGCAGCCGGCTGGTGTAGCCCCACTCGTTGTCGTACCAGCCGAAGACCTTGACGAGGTTCCCGTTGGCCTGCGTGAGAGCGGCGTCGAAGATGCATGACGACGGGTCACCGATGATGTCGTGCGAGACGATCGGGTCCTCGTTGTAGCGGAGCAGACCTTTCAAGGGGCCCGCGGCGGCGTCGGCGAAGACCACGTTGACCTGTTCGGCGGTGACCGGCTCGGCCAGCTCCACCACGAGGTCGGTGAGTGAGCCGTCCTCGACCGGCACCCGGACGGCGACGCCGTCGATCTTGCCGGCCAGCTCGGGGATGACCTGGCCGACCGCCCGGGCCGCGCCCGTGCTGGTCGGGATCAGATTGACCGCACCGGAGCGGCCGCGGCGAAGGTCGGAGTGTGGCGAGTCCAGCAGGACCTGATCGTTGGTGTAACTGTGGATCGTCGTCATCAGGCCGCGCTGGATGCCGAACGCGTTGTGCAGCACCGAAACCATGGGTGCCACACAGTTCGTCGTGCACGAGGCGTTGGAGATGATGTCGTGCCGCGCCGGGTCGTAGGTGTCGTCGTTGACGCCGAGCACGAGCGTCGCGTCCACACCTTTGCCCGGGGCCGACAGCAGCACCTTCCGCGCGCCGGCGGTGAGGTGGGCAGCGGCGGCGTCACGGGTGCGGAACTTGCCGGTCGACTCGACCACGACCTCGACCCCGGCGCCACGCCAGTCCAGCGCCGCGGGATCACGCTCGGCCGTCACCCGGATCGTCCGGCCGCCGACCGTCAGGCTGTCGTCAGTGCTGTCGACGCGTTCCTTCAGCGGCCCGTACGTCGAGTCGTACTGGAGCAGGTGCGCCAGTGTGGCGGGCTTGGTGATGTCGTTGACCGCCACCACCTCGATCACGTCCGAGCCACGTTCCAGAACACAACGCAGGAAGTCGCGCCCGATCCGGCCGAACCCGTTGATCCCCACTGCGACGGTCATCACTTCTCCTCTGCTCGGTTTCCTCGCTCAGGCGACGAGACAGCTCGAGGCGTCCCGCGCTCCTTCATTCCAGTCCGGACCGCGACGGCGGATCAGGGCCGAAGGTCCCGCGGCCCGAGGCCGCTCGTCCCGTTCGGCCGATACGGTGTCGAGTGAGCCTCAGACGTCACCGGCGCACCAGGGACCAATGCCGTGAATCAGCGGACGTTGTGCCTGTGGGCACCATCGCCGGCGGCCGACAGAATCTCTACGCGCGGTCCGAGGGCACGACCAGATCCCAAGAACCAGGAGACGAGATGAGCAGGACGACGACGGCCGGTCCACAGGCCATGACGGCCAAGAGCAGAACGCCGATCCTGATGCTGGCGCTGGCGACCATCGGTTTCGCGATCAACTTCTGGGCCTGGGCACTGCTCAGCCCGCTCGGTCCGCTGTTCCGTACCCAGGGCACGCTCGGCAAGCTGACGGAGTCGGACGTCGCGCTCCTGGTGGCCGTGCCCGTCCTGGTCGGCTCCCTGGGCCGGATCCCGGTCGGCGCCCTGACGGACCGGTACGGCGGGCGGATCATGTTCCCGCTCATCTCGGCGATCACGATCATTCCGGTCCTGTTCATCGGCCTGGTCGCGCTGGAGTCCTACGTCGCGCTCCTGATCGGCGGGTTCTTCCTGGGAGTCAGCGGCACCGCGTTCGCGGTCGGCGTGCCGTTCGTCAACGCCTGGTTCCCACCGCAGCGGCGCGGTTTCGCGATCGGCGTCTTCGGCGCCGGCATGGGCGGGACGGCGATCAGCGCGCTGACCACGGTGACGCTCTACACCGACGTCGGGCACAAGTCACCCTTCCTGATCGTCGCGATCGTGCTCGCCGTCTACGCGGTCGTCGCCTGGTTCGTGCTGCGCGACGCGCCGGGCCGGTCACTTCCCTCCGGTTCACTGCTGAGCCGGCTGGTCGCGAACGCGAAGCTGCCGATCAGCTGGCAGGCGTGCATCCTCTACGCGGTCGCCTTCGGCGGTTACGTCGCGTTCTCGGTCTATCTCCCGTCGTACCTGAAGACCGCGTACGAGCTCGACGCCGCCGATGCCGCGAACCGGATGGCCGGTTTCGTCGTCGTGGCGGTGGTGATGCGGCCGGTCGGAGGGTGGCTGTCGGACCGCTTCGGGCCGATCCCGGTGCTCGCCGGCGGCTACGCCGTGGTGATGGCGGGGGCGGCTGTGGCCGCGACCACGCCGCTGCTGGAGCACGTCGGCACGGTATCCTTCCTGGCCATGGCCGCGGCGCTGGGCTGCGGTAGTGGTGCGACCTTTGCCCTGGTCGCCAAGGTCACCCATCCGTCCCGGGTCGGGGGCGTCACCGGGCTGGTCGGTGCGGCCGGCGGCCTCGGTGGTTTCGTGCCGCCGCTGATCATGGGCTACGTCTACGGCCGCACCGATTCCTACGCGATCGGGCTGGTGCTGCTGTCCGTCACAGCGGGGTTGACGTTGCTGCTGACACTGACAATTGTGAGGAGGACAGCGAACCAGGCATCCGCAGATGCTCCGGCAACCACCTGACTCGAAGGCCGACGGACAAAGGAACCGCATGGACAAGGACGCAGCTTCCGGCAACGGAAGTGGCAGCCATCAGATCGGACTGGACGGCGAGCTGAGCGAGGCGCTGGTGCGAAGTCGCCGGTTCTTCACCAAGGGCGAGATCTCGGCGGACCTGCGCACTCTGCACAAGAAGGGTGGTCGTGGGGCGGACGACTTCTACCGCGACCGCTGGAGCCACGACAAGGTGGTCCGCTCGACGCACGGGGTCAACTGCACCGGCTCGTGTTCCTGGAAGGTCTACGTCAAGGACGGGATCATCACCTGGGAGACGCAGCAGACCGACTACCCGTCGGTGGGTCCCGACAAGCCCGAGTACGAGCCGCGCGGTTGCCCGCGGGGGGCAGCCTTCTCGTGGTACACCTACTCCCCCACGCGGATCCGTTACCCCTACATCCGCGGCGTCTTGCTGCAGATGTATCGCGAGGCCAAGGCGCAGCACGGTGACCCGGTGAAGGCCTGGGCCCACATCGTCGACCACCCCGCCCGGGCGAAGCGGTACAAGTCGGCCCGCGGCAAGGGTGGCCTGGTCCGCGCGACCTGGGACGAGGCGGTCGAGCTGGTCGCCGCGGCGTACGTCCACACCATCGACAAGTGGGGGCCGGACCGGGTCGCCGGGTTCTCCCCGATCCCCGCGATGTCGATGGTCTCGCACGCCTCCGGTGCTCGCTTCACCTCGCTCGTCGGCGGCGCGATGCTCTCCTTCTACGACTGGTACGCCGACCTGCCGGTGGCCTCACCGCAGGTCTTCGGCGACCAGACCGACGTACCGGAGTCCGGTGACTGGTGGGACGCGGGCTACCTCATCATGTGGGGCTCGAACCTGCCGGTGACGCGGACGCCCGACGCGCACTGGATGGCCGAGGCCCGGTACCGCGGCCAGAAGGTCATCGCCGTCGCGCCGGACTACGCGGACAACGTGAAGTTCGCCGACGAGTGGCTGCCCGCGGCGCCCGGCACCGACGGCGCCCTGGCCATGTCGATGGGACACGTCGTCCTCAAGGAGTTCTTCGTCGACCGGCAGACGCCGTACTTCACCGAGTACGTCAAGAGCTACACCGACCTGCCCCACCTGGTGATCCTCGACGAGTCGGCGCCGGGGAGCGGCGTGTACAAGCCCGGCAAGTTCCTCACTGCCGCCGACCTGCCCGCGCACCAGAGCGAGGAGAACGCGCACTTCAAGACGGTGGTCCTGGACTCCCGGACCGGGGAGCCCGTCGTGCCGAACGGTGCCCTCGGCCACCGTTTCGGCGAGAGCGGCGCGGGGAAGTGGAACCTCGACCTCGGGGAGATCGACCCGGCCTTGACGGTGTTCGACACCGCCGAGGAGTCGGTACTGCTGCAACTGCCCCGGTTCGACACGGCCGACGGCGCGGCGGCAGCGCTGCCACGCGGCGTCCCCGTCCGCCGCGTGGGCGACCACCTCGTCACGACCGTGTACGACACGCTGCTGGCCCAGTACGGCGTCGGCCGGCCCGGACTCCCCGGCGAGTGGCCCTCTTCGTACGACGACGAGACCGCGCCGTACACGCCGGCCTGGCAGGAGGCGATCACCGGCGTGCCGGCCTCGGCCGCGGCCCGGATCGCCCGGGAGTTCGCGCAGAACGCGGAGGACTCCAGGGGCCGGTCGATGATCGTCATGGGCGCCGGCACCAACCACTGGTTCCACTCCGACACGATCTATCGCAGCTTCCTCGCACTGACCACGCTCACCGGGTGCCAAGGCGTCAACGGCGGCGGCTGGGCGCACTACGTCGGCCAGGAGAAGTGCCGCCCGATCACCGGCTGGGCGCAGCTGGCCTTCGGCCTGGACTGGGACCGCCCGCCGCGCCAGATGATCCAGACGGCGTACTGGTACCTGCACACCGACCAGTTCCGCTACGACCACTTCGGCGCGGACACGCTGTCGGCGGTGACGGGCCAGGGCCAGCTCGCCGGCAAGTCCACCGCCGACGTGATCGCGCAGAGCGCTCGGATGGGCTGGATGCCGTCGTACCCGACCTTCAACCGGAACCCGCTCGACCTCACCGCCGAGGCCGAGCAGGCGGGGGTGCCGGTCGCCACGCACATCGTCGACCAGCTCAAGTCGGGCGACCTGCGCTTCGCGTGCGAGGACCCGGACGCGCCGGAGAACTTCCCGCGCATCCTGTCCATCTGGCGGGCGAACCTGCTCGGCTCGTCCGCGAAGGGCAACGAGTACTTCCTCAGGCACCTGCTCGGCGCCGAGTCCGCCCTCCGGGCCGGCGAGGCTCCGGAAGGCCGCCGCCCGCGCGACGTCACCTGGCGAGACGTGGCGCCCGAAGGCAAGCTCGACCTGCTGCTGACGCTGGACTTCCGGCAGACGAGTACGACGATCTTCTCCGACGTCGTGCTGCCGGCGGCGACCTGGTACGAGAAGCACGACCTCAACACCACCGACATGCACCCGTTCGTGCACTCGTTCAACCCGGCGATCGCACCACCGTGGCAGACCCGGACCGACTGGGACGCGTGGCAGGCGATCGCGACGAAGTTCAGCCAGCTCGCCGCCGGGCGGCTCGACACTCGCAAGGACGTCGTCGCCGTACCGCTCCTGCACGACACCCCGGACGCGATGGCCAACCCGCACGGGATCGTGCGCGACTGGAAGGCCGGGGAGTGTGACCCGGTCCCTGGCGTGACGATGCCCAAGCTCGTCCAGGTCGACCGCGACTACACCGCGATCGGCGCCAAGATGGGCTCGCTCGGACCGCTGATGGAGAAACTGGGAGCCACCACCAAGGGCATCACCTACGACGTCCAGGCCTCGGTCGACTACCTGCGGGCGAAGAACGGCGCCGTCCGCGGCGGACCCGCGGACGGACGTCCGTCGCTACGGCGCGACGTCCACGCCTGCGAGGCGATCCTCGCCTTGTCCGGGACCACCAACGGCCACCTCGCCACCCAGGGATTCAAGACCCTGGAGAAGCGGACCGGTACGCGCCTGCACGACCTGGCCGCTGAGCACGAGGGCAAGCAGATCACCTTCGCCGACACCCAGGCGGCGCCGACACCGGTGATCACCTCGCCGGAGTGGTCCGGCTCGGAGACCGGCGGTCGGCGGTACTCGCCGTTCACGATCAACGTCGAGCGGCTCAAGCCCTGGCACACCCTCACCGGCCGGCAGCACTTCTACCTGGACCACGACTGGATGGCCGAGCTCGGGGAGAACCTGCCCGTCTACCGGCCGCCACTGTCCATGGGCATGCTGTTCGCGGAACCGGAGATCGGCTCGGTGACCGAGCTCGGCCTGACCGTTCGCTACCTGACCCCGCACAGCAAGTGGTCGATCCACTCGGAGTACCAGGACAACCTGTTCATGCTCTCGCTGTCCCGCGGTGGCCAGACCATCTGGATGAGCGACCGCGACGCGGCGAAGATCGGTGTCGCCGACAACGACTGGATCGAGGCGGTCAACCGCAACGGCGTCGTGGTGGCCCGCGCGATCGTGTCCCACCGGATGCCCGAGGGCACGGTCTTCATGCACCACGCCCAGGACCGGTTGATCGACGTACCGATCGCCGAGACGTCGAAGCAACGCGGCGGGATCCACAACTCACTCACCCGGCTGCTGGTCAAGCCCAGTCACCTGATCGGTGGGTATGCCCAGCTCTCGTTCGCCTTCAACTATCTCGGTCCGACCGGCAACCAGCGTGACGAAGTGACAGTGATCCGGCGACGCTCGCAGGAGGTGCAGTACTGATGCGGGTGATGGCACAGATGGCAATGGTGATGAACCTCGACAAGTGCATCGGCTGCCACACCTGCTCGGTCACGTGCAAGCAGGCGTGGACCAACAGGACGGGCACCGAGTACGTCTGGTTCAACAACGTCGAGACTCGTCCCGGGCAGGGTTACCCGCGCACGTACGAGGACCAGGAGACGTGGAAGGGCGGGTGGGCGCTCAACAAGCGCGGCCGGCTCAAGCTCAAGGGTGGCGGCCGGCTGAAGAAGCTGGCGACGATCTTCTCCAACCCGAAGCTGCCGTCCATCCACGACTACTACGAGCCCTGGACGTACGACTACGCCACTCTGACCGACGCGCCCGCCCAGCAGCACACCCCGGTCGCGCGGCCGAAGTCGCTGATCTCCGGCAAGAACATGAAGATCGAGTGGTCGGCCAACTGGGACGACGACCTCGGCGGCTCCGCGGCCACGGCCGAGCGCGATCCCATCTTGAAGAACATCGCCGACAAGGTGAAGTTCGAGTTCGAGCAGACCTTCATGTTCTACCTGCCCCGGATCTGCGAGCACTGCCTGAACCCGTCGTGCGCCGCGTCGTGCCCCAGCGGCGCGATCTACAAGCGCTCCGAGGACGGCATCGTGCTGGTCGACCAGGACCGCTGCCGTGGCTGGCGGATGTGCGTCTCGGGATGCCCTTACAAGAAGGTCTACTTCAACCATCGCACCGGCAAGGCCGAGAAGTGCACGTTCTGCTTCCCCAGGATCGAGGTGGGCCTGCCCACGGTCTGCTCCGAGACCTGTGTCGGCCGGCTGCGCTACATCGGCCTGATGCTGTACGACGCGGACAAGGTGCTGGAGGCGGCGTCCACCACGGACGAGCATGGCCTCTACGAGGCCCAGCGCGAGGTCTTCCTCGACCCAAACGACCCCGCGGTCATCCGGGCGGCCGAGCAGGCGGGCATCCCGAGGGACTGGATCGAGGCCGCGCAGCGCTCCCCGATCTACGCGCTGATCAACCGCTTCAAGGTGGCCCTCCCGCTGCACCCCGAGTACCGGACCATGCCGATGGTCTGGTACATCCCGCCGCTCTCGCCCATTGTGGATCTGCTTCGTGATCAAGGCCACAATGCGGAGTCGCAGGATGTCTTGTTCGGGGCTATCCGAGCACTGCGGATTCCGATGGAGTACCTGGCCGAGTTGTTCACCGCTGGTGACGTCGGCGAAATCGAGCGGGTTCTGACGGTACTGGCGGCAATGCGCGCCCACATGCGCAACGTCACCCTCGAGCAGCCCCAGGACGACTCGATCGCAGCCTCAGTGGGAAT
>DASTVQ010000080.1:0-18092 GCA_035759015.1 Kribbella sp. | reverse complement strand
TTGCGGACGTTTCCCATGCTGCGGGGAGGGCGGTTTGGGACCGATCGCTCCGGACTTGGCGGCGGCGCCAGCTCCGGATCTGGCGGACGCCCCGGCTCCGGAATTGGTGGCGGCACTGGCTTCGGACCTGGATTTGGTGGCTGCTTCGGACGGGGTTGCGGCGATGAGCGTTTGGAGGGCGCGGCGGAGGTCGATGGCGTGGGCGAAGTCGGCCGGGGTCACGGCGATCTCCGCGCGGGCGCTCTGTCCGGCGGACGCAGTGCTGAGGCTCTGTCCGGGGGCGCTCTCGCTACGGGTGTTCTGCCTGCGGGTGCTGTTGTCGAGGAGGTTTTGGTTGGTGAGCCAGCGTTGTAGGGCCGCTGGATCGGCGAGGTCGTCCTCGCCGGTGCGGAGCCAGGTGGTGTTGAGGAAGTCCTGGACCAGTCGGAGCGGGCCGGGGGCGGGGTCCCGCTGTCCGGGTACGGCCTGGGTCATACACGAACCGTACCGGCTAATGGAAATTGCTGGTAAGGTCTCTCACCGTCAAAGACCTTTAGATGGTGAGAGGTGGATGCTGTGGAGGAATGGGCGACAGGGTGGACACCGCCGACGTACCGGGTTGACGGGCGGGGGAAGGTCATCGGTCACCGCAAGCCGCGACAGCCGCACAACTGGGGCCGCTGGGGGGAGCTCGACGAGCTCGGGACCGTCAACTTCATCACCCCCGAGCGCCGGCAGGCGGCGGCGGCTCTGGTGCGGACGGGTGAGGTGGTCAGTTGCGCGATCCCGGTACAGGACGAGATGCCGGTGCACCCGTCACGGCCGTCCGTCGTGCACACCCACGCCCTGACTGGGACCGATCTTGTCGCGGGTCATCTCCCGGACCGTGCGAGCGGCGGCTTCTACGGCTCGGACGACTACATCTTCATGCCGCTGCAGAGCGCCACGCACTGGGACGGCCTCACGCACACGTACCACCAGGACGCGATGTACAACGGCTTCTGGGTCGGCAATGTCGGCGCGGCGGGTGGCGCTCGCAGGTGCTCGGTCCACCTGCTGGCCGACCGGCTGGTTGGCCGGGGCGTCCTGCTGGACCTGCCGCGTGTCCGAGGGGTCGACCGGCTCGCCTCCGGTCACGCCATCACCGCCGACGAGCTCGAGGCCTGCGCGCAGGCACAGCAGGTCGAGGTCCGCCCCGGTGACATCCTGCTGATCCGGACCGGCGAGCTGCCCTGGTTCTATGCGCTGGAGGACAAGGCGCCGTACTGGGACGGCCGGCACGCCGGGCTGTCGATCACGACGGTGGACTGGATCCACCACAGTGAGGTCGCCGCCATCGCGACGGACAACCGTACCTTCGAGGTGACGCCGTTCGAGGAGCCGTTCGAGGGGACCTATCCGATGCACCACCGGTTGATCCGTGACCTCGGACTGACGATCGGGGAGCTGTGGTGGCTGGAGGATCTTGCCGCCGCGTGCGCGCGTCACGAGCGGTGGGAGTTCCTCCTCAGCGCCCCGCCGCTCACCGTGGCGGGTGCCTCGGGTGCACCGGCCAGCCCCCTCGCGATCCTCTGACCCGCCCTAGACGGCCTCGAGGCGGATGGTGAGGCCCTTGGCGACCGGGGTGTTGCTTCCCTTGGCGACGTCGTCGGCGGCCATCAGCACGTTGGCCTCCGGGTAGTACGCCGCGGCGCAGCCCCGGGCGGTCGGGTACGAGACGACGCGGAAGTGTTCGGCCCGGCGCTCGACCCCGGCGAACTCGCTGACGATGTCGACGTACTGGCCGGCCGTCAGGCCGAGCTGGGCTAGGTCGTCGGGGTTCACGAAGACCACGTGGCGGGTGCCGTGGACTCCGCGGTACCGGTCCTCCAGGCCATAGATGGTGGTGTTGAACTGGTCGTGGCTGCGCATCGTCTGGAGCAGCAGCCTGCCCTCCGGCACGGGCAGCCAGGTCAACTCGTTTGTGCTGAACTGTGCCTTGGCATCGGACGTACGGAACTCGCGGCTGTCTCGGGCGGCGTGGGCGAGCAGGAAGCCGCTCCTGGCGTTCACCCGCTCGTCGTAGTTCTCGTAGCCGTCCGCGACCCGGCCGATCCGGCGGCGGATCAGGCTGTAGTCGCGGGCGAGGTCCGACCATGGGATCTCGCCGACATCCGGCACGATCGCCTGGGCGAGGCCGCAGACGATCGCGACCTCCGACTTCAGTTCAGGGGCCGGCGGCAACAACTTGCCCGTCGAGAGGTGGACGGCGCCCTGCGAGTCCTCCACGCTGACCGACTGGGGGCCGGCCTCGGTGGTGTCGCGATCGGTCCGCCCGAGCGTCGGCAGGATCAGCGCCTCCTTGCCGGTCACTGTGTGGGAGCGGTTCAGCTTGGTGGACACGTGCACCGTGAGATCGCACTGCCGCAGCCCGGCGTGGACGACCGGGGTGTCCGGCGTGGCCATGGCGAAGTTCCCGCCCATGGCGAAGAAGACCCGGACCGAGCCGTCGCGCAGGCGTCGTACGGTGCCCGCCGCGTCGACGCCGTGCTCGCGGGGCGAGGCGAAGGCGAACTCGGCGTCGAGCCGGTCGAGGAAGCTGTCGGGCATCCTCTCCCAGATGCCCATGCTGCGGTCGCCCTGCACGTTGGAGTGGCCGCGGACCGGGCAGGGACCGGCGCCGGGCTTGCCGATGTTGCCCTGCAGCAGCAGGACGTTCACGATCTCGGTGATCGTGGCGACCGCCTCGCGGTGCTGGGTCAGGCCCATCGCCCAGGCGATCACTGTGGCCTTGGAGTCGATGAAGCGCTGAGCGAACCGCTCGATCTCGGCACGCGTCAGGCCGGTCGCGGACTCGACGGTGGGCCAGTCGAGGTCGGCCACGTGCTTGGCGTAGGCGTCGTACCCGCTGGTGTGGGTCTCGACGAAGGAGTGGTCGACCACCGTGCCGGGCTCGGCTGCCTCGGCCTCGAGGAGCAGGTGCCCGACGGCCTGGAAGAGGGCCTGGTCGCCGCCGATCCGGATCTGCAGGTGCTGGTCGGCGAGCGCGGTGCCCTTGCCCACCCAGCCCGACACCCGCTGTGGGTTCTTGAACGTCATCAGACCGGGCTCCGGCAGCGGGTTGACCGCCACGATGGTCGCGCCGTTGCGCTTGGCCTGCTCCAGGTGGCTCAGCATCCGGGGCGCGTTGGTGCCCGGGTTCTGGCCGACCACCACGATCAGCGAAGACTCCTCGAGCATGTCCAGCGTGACCGCACCCTTGCCGCTGCCGATCACCCGGAGCAAAGCTGTGCCGGACGACTCGTGGCACATGTTCGAGCAGTCCGGCAGATTGTTGGTGCCGTACGCGCGGACGAAGAGCTGGTAGAGGAACGCGGCCTCGTTGCTGGTCCGGCCGGACGTGTAGAAGACGGCGTCATCCGGGTCGTCGAGGACCTTGAGGTGGCGTGCCACCACCTGGAACGCCTCGTCCCAGCCGATCGGTTCGTAGTGGGTGCTGCCCGCACGGAGCAGCATCGGCTCGGTGATCCGGCCCAGCTTGCCGAGCTCGAACTCCGAGATCTGGTTCAGCTGGTCGATCGAGTGCTCGGCGAAGAACAACCGGGGCACCCGCTTGCGGGTGGCCTCCCAGGCGACCGCCTTGGCGCCGCTCTCGCAGAACTCCGCGGTGTGCTTGTGCTTGCCGTCCGGGTCCGGCCAGGCGCACGAAGGACAGTCGAACCCGCCGTCCTGGTTCATCGCAGTCAGCAACCGGCCGGTGCGGGCCGGCCCCAGCTCGCTGAGCGCGTGCTTGAACGTCGAAACCACGGCCGGCACGCCGGCGGCCTTCTTCTTCGGCGGTTCGATGTCGACCATGCACCCAATGTAGGTCGTCAGGTAGAGCACGGCAGACGAGTCGCCGTGCCCACTGGATGGCCTTCTGAGCCATGGGGCGAGCAGATCTATGTGATGCCACCCCATAGTGTCGGGATGCCGGGCCTTTCTAGAGTCCTCAGCCATGAGCGCGCGCCGAGGCCTGGTCACTGGATCAGCCTCCGGTCCCGCGCCCGCCCCTGATCCCGAGGAGTGCCCCGATGTCCACGTCCACTGAGCCGGTCTCGACCAAGACCCCGATCGCCCGCGTGGTCGGTGCCAGCCTGGTCGGCACCACCGTCGAGTGGTACGACTTCTTCCTCTACGGCGTCGCCGCCAGCGTCGTGTTCGGCGACCTCTTCTTCCCCAAGGGTGAGCAGCTGACGGGCACTCTGCTCAGCTTCGCCACGTTCGCCGTCGGGTTCTTCGCGCGGCCGATCGGCGGGGTGGTCTTCGGCCACTTCGGGGACCGGTTGGGCCGCAAGAACCTGTTGGTGCTGTCCCTGCTGATGATGGGGTTCGCCACCTTCGCGATCGGGCTGTTGCCGACGTACGCGCAGGTCGGAGCGCTGGCGCCGATCCTGCTCACCGTGCTGCGGCTGATCCAGGGCTTCGCGCTCGGCGGTGAGTGGGGCGGCGCCGTACTGATCGTGTCGGAGCACGGGGATCCCGACAGACGAGGTTTCTGGGCGTCATGGCCCCAGGCCGGTGCGCCTGCCGGGCAGCTGATCGCCAACGGGGTGCTGGCCGGGCTGGCCGCGTTCCAGAGCGAGGCGGCCTTCGACTCGTGGGGCTGGCGGATCCCCTTCCTGCTGTCCGCCGTTCTGGTGCTCGTCGGCTTGTGGGTACGTCTGCGGATCGAGGAGTCGCCACTGTTCCGCGCTGCCCGTGAGCGGCAGGAGGAGGCGCCGTCGGACCGGCTTCCCTTCATCGAGGTGATCACCCGGTACCCGCGGGAGGTGCTGACCGCGATGGGCGCCCGGATGGCCGAGAACGTCAGCTACTACATCTTCACCATCGTGATCGCGACCTACGCCAAGGAGCACCTCGGGCTGGACAAGTCGTTCGCGCTGAACGCGGTGCTGATCGCCGCGGCCGTGCACTTCGCCACGATCCCGCTGTGGGGTGCGTTGTCGGACCGGCTCGGCCGTAGACCGGTGTACCTGTTCGGCGCCGTCGGGGTCGGGGTCTGGTCCTTCGTCTTCATCCTGCTGGTGGACACGAAGAACTTCGCCGCCGCGGCGTTCGCGGTCACGATCGGCCTGGTGCTGCACGGCGCGATGTACGGCCCGCAGGCGTCCTTCTTCACCGAGCTGTTCGGCACCCGGGTCCGTTACTCCGGGGTCTCGGTCGGCTATCAGCTGGCGTCGGTCATCGCCGGCGGCCTCGCCCCGTTCATCGCGGTCGCGCTGCTGAAGGCCTACGACTCCGGCTTCGCCATCTCCGTGTACGTGGCGGCCTGCGCGCTGATCTCGATCGTCGCGGTCACCTCGTACGGCGAGACGCATCGTCGCGACCTCGCCACGGTCGACAAGTCCTGACCCGTCGATGGGTGGCATCATCGCCGATGTGGAGGAGTCGGTCAGGGGTCTGCTGCAGCTGCTGGCCGACGACGCGCCCGCGGCCGAGCTGGCGCAGGCCGCGGACCGGGTGGCGGCCGAGGACCCGGCGGCACGCGAGCTCGCCCTGCGGATCCGGGCCGGGATGGATGCCAGCAAACGCCGTGAGGCCGAGCTGTCGGCTCTGGTCGACGTTGCCCGTGAGCTTGCCTCCGCACGCGATCCGGGCGGTGTCCTCGATACGATCGTGCACCGCGCACGTACGTTGATCGGGACAGATGTCGCCTACCTGACCCTGTACGACCCGGGGCGCGGCGACACCTTCATGCGAGCCACCGACGGCTCGGTCTCGGCGGCCTTCCAGCAGCTCCGCCTGCCATTGGGCGCGGGGCTGGGCGGCCTGGTCGCCGAGACGCACAAGCCGTACTGGACGGCGGACTACCCGGCCGACCGGCGGTTCCGTCACACCACGCCCATCGATGACGCCGTTGGCGAGGAGGGTCTGGTCGCCATCTGCGGTACCCCGTTGATCGTGGACGGCGCCTTCGTCGGGGTGTTGTTCGCGTCCAATCGGTCCCGGCGCCCCTTCAACCGCGAGGAGGTGTCGCTGCTGGGCTCGCTGGCCGCGCTCGCGGCGGTGACGATCGTCCAGGTCCGGGCCGCGGCCGAGACCGAGGCCGCGCTGGACCAGCTGTCAGCCGCGCATGCCGGCGTCGAACACGCCGCCGCCGCACATGACCGCTTCGCCGAGATCGTGCTGTCAGGCGGTGACGTCGACGCCATCGCGGCGGCGCTTGCCGAGTTGCTCGGCGTCTGGGTCATCCTGGTCGATGCTGTCGGCAACGAGCTGGCCGCCGCGGGCAAGGTCGACCGACGTCGGCTCGACAGATCGCTGCCCGCCTCCAGAGCCAACTCGCAGGGACGGCTGACCCGGGCGGGTGACCGCTGGACCGTTGCCGCCACTGCCAAGGGTGAGCGGCTCGGTGCCCTGATCATCGGAGGCGTCGACGAGTTGTCCGGCGCGGACCAGCGGATCGTGGAACGAGCGGCCGTGGTCACGGCACTCGTTCTGCTGTTCCGCCGGCAGGCCGCGGAACAGTCGCAGCGGGCCCAGGCCGACATCCTGGCCGATGCGCTGAGTGGCACCGCCGACCCGGTCGCGATCGCCGACCGCGCGCGCCTCCTGACCCGCGAGTCCGGCCGCGACCGCACGGCGCGGGAACTGCCCGACGCGATGGTGGTAGCCGTCTGCCGTGGCGAGCACTCTGCCGTACGGGCTCGGCTCTCTCGGAAGGTCGAGGACAGACTGCTCTTGGCCGGTACGTACAGCGGTGACTTCGTTCTGCTGGTGGCTCTGCCTGATCCGGTGGCGGCTGCACGTGAACTGGCCGAGGTTGCGCGTCGTACCGGCGTGACGATCGGCGTGGCCGGTCCGGCAGGCTGGGGGAGCAGCCTGGTCACCGCACACCGGCAAGCCGCCCGGCTGGTCTCGACGATGCAGCGGCTCGGCAGGAAAGCGCAGGCTGCCGCACCTGACGACCTAGGCTTGGCAGGGCTGGTCGGTGCGGCCGATGCCGATGTGGCCGAGCATGTGGACCATGTGCTCGGCCCGGTCACTCGGTACGACACCCAGCGTGGCACCGACCTCATCGGCACACTGCGCGCCTACTTCGCGGCAGGGCAGAGTCCGACCCGGGCGGCCGCAGCCCTGCACGTCCACCCGAACACGGTGCAGCAGCGCCTGGACCGGATCACCGTGCTGCTGGGCGAAGGCTGGCAGCAGCCGGAGCGAGCATTGGACGTCCAGGTCGCGCTCCGGCTGCGGGCTGCGCTGGACTTCGGGGTATGAGTAGGAGGCGGCCCTGACTCCGCCCTTGGCCAACCGCTGGTAGGGGATGGCCGCGTCCTCCAGCGGACAAGTGGCGGCAACTCGGAGTGCAGGACCACTGTGGGAGAGTTACTCTCTGCCGGGGAGTAGGCACTTCGAAGTGCGTACCGAACCTGGAGGAGAGGCATGCCGCCCCACGACGCCGCCGCCCTGCGCCGGGAGGCTGCCCGCTCGTACGACGCGTACCGGGCGTCCTCCCCGGCCCGCCAACTGCTCGACCGGGTGAGCGACAAGTGGGTGACCCTGATTCTGACCGCGCTCGCCGACGGACCCCAGCGGTACTCCGACCTGTCCAGGCGCATCGCGGGTGTGAGTCAGAAGATGCTCACCCAGACCCTGCGCTCGCTGGAGCGCGACGGACTGCTGACGCGCCAGGTCACGCCGTCGGTGCCGGTCCGGGTCGACTACGAGCTGACGCCGCTCGGGATGAGCCTGACGCCGCTGATGCGCTGCATCAAGGACTGGGCCGAGACCCACGTGGACGAGGTCGCCGCCGCTCGTGAGGACTACGACTCCTGCGGCGACCGGTGAACGCACAGCCGGACCGGCGGGTCGTCGTACTGGTAGTGCCGGCGGAGGTGTCCTGGGCACCGCCAGGGCGGGACCCAGACGCTTGGCGGCTCGCGCTCGCAGAGGACACGTACGAGGTGCTCGCCGCGCTGGACCGGGTCGACGTCGCAGTAGCCGTCGCTGGGGGAGCAGAGGCCGCCGTGGCGGAGGTGGCCGCTCTCACCTGGCCAGGCACTGCTGTGTACGCGGTCGACTCAGCGCGGCCGGTCCTCGAGGCCGTCGAGCAGGCCGGGCCGGCGGCAGCCGTGGTGGCCGTCAGCCATGACGTGCCCGACCTGCCGGGACTGCTCATCGGCAAGCTGTTCAGGGCGCTGGGCTCGGCTGATGTTGCTGTGTGCCCGGCTGAGGACGGTTCGCTAGCCGCGATCGGGGTCAGGCTGCCGGTGGCGGACTGGGTCATCAAACTGCGGCCCGGGTTCGACACGGCGCTGTCGACGCTGGAGGCGGCGAAGCCTCGGCGGCACGCGCTCGCCGTGGGACCGGGCTGGCACCGGCTACGCTCGGCGGCGGATATCGCCCGGCTCGATCCAGGGCTGGAGGGCTGGGACGCGACCCGTTCGATGCTCGGCGGTGATTGACCCGTCACTTTCTGGGCAACCGCTCGTTCCACCGGGTAACGGGACGAGGCCGTGGCCGTCGTCGCGGAGCAGGACCGGTCGGTGCCGTTCAGGGGCGGTTATCGGCCGGGTACGGGGGCCGGCGACGACGGCCCGGGACCGATCGCACCCGGGCCGACTTTGTTGTCAGGTGGGGATGATGCCGTATTTCTTGAGTTGGTTTTCGACGAGGTGGAGTCCTTGTTGGCCGGGGAGGGTGTCGATCTTGGCGTCGATGCGGCGGGCTTCGGTGAGTCCTTGGGGTCCGCCGTAGAGGTAGCCGAGCATGTGTTTGACCTCGGGGGCGGGCATGAGGGTGGAGCCGACGATGCCCCAGGCTTTGCGTAGTGCGAGGCGGGCGATGTGTTGGGCTCTGCGGGAGTGTTGGAGGCGGTTGCGGGCCTGGGTGTTGTAGAAGGCGACGTGGCGGGTTTCTTGCTTGGCGATGCGTTTGAGGATTTCGGTGAGGGTGGGGTGGTTCTCGGTGTGGATGAGGCGGGTGTAGGCGGAGTGGGCGCACCATTCGTTGATGGCGCCCCAGGCCATGTGGGTGGCGATGAAGTCTTGGCCGATGAGGTTGGCGAGCAGGGATTGGCGGATGGGGGCGAGGCGGTCTTTCCAGCCGAGGCGGGTGCGGACGGCGCGGGTGTGGTCGGGTCCGGTGGGGATGTTGTGGTGTTGGAGGATGTCGTCGAGGGCTTCGCCGTGCCAGTACTCCTCGAGGTTCCACATGGTGAGGAAGACGGTGACTTCGGGGTCGGCGTGGGAGGGGGTGACGAGGAGGTCGCGTAGGTAGCAGACGGTGTGGGTTTCGACGTCGCTCATGTAGGCCAGGCAGCGGAGGGCGTCTGGGGACAGGGGGGTGGTGTGGAACGTGGTCAGGTCGAGGTCGTCCCAGCGGATCCGGGTGGAGGTCTGGGCGTAGTGGTCGATGTCGAAGCTCACGGAGATCCTTCGGCACACTCTGGCGACCGGATGGGTCGCGATCCGACGAATGACAACGAGAGTACGGCGTGGAGCCGACAACTCGCCATCAATTGATCAGCCGACCTGCCCTCTCCACGAGGTCCCGGACGGCCCGGTCCACGCCCTCGGGCAGGTCGCCGACCTTGAACCACCGCAGGTCGTGTGACTCGTCGCTGACCAGGTACTCCGTGCCCGTCGCGGTGACGAGGAACTGAACGTCCAGGTGGAAAGCGTCTTCACGTCCCCCGCAGCGGACCTGGTGCCGGGACAGCTGCACCGGGACAGGGTCGATCGTGAGGCCGGTCAGCCCCGACTCCTCGGCTGCTTCCCGCAAGGCCGCACCGGCCAGTGTGGTGTCAGCGATCTCACAGTGCCCCCCGAGCTGCAACCACCGATGGATCTTCGCGTGCAGCGTCAGCAGTACGAGCGCCTTGGTGGGATCGATCACCAGGGCCGAGGCGGTCAGGTGCTCCGGGAGCCGGCTGCGCCACATCGCGTCCGGGTACGACGTGAGGTGGCGCAGGTAGTACTCCCGGAGCTCGGCCTGCTCCGGATCCGGCGGTGTCCAGGCGGTGAGGGTGGCAGCAGCGTCGGCGTGCAGCGTCACTGATCCGTGCCGGGCTTGCGCTCCCCGCCGTCTTCGTTGCCCTCGTCACCGTCCTGCTTCGGGAGGAAGTCGGTGATATCGATGTCGGCCACCTCACCGGCGTGCTGGGCGAAGCCGATCGGGTCGTCCAGATCGGTGGCGGTCGGCAACAGGTCGGGGTGTGACCAGAGCTCGTCGCGGCCTTCGAGACCCCGCGCGTCCCGCACCGCGGCCCAGAGGTTGGCCGCGTCCCGCAGCCGCCTCGGCCGCAGCTGGAGCCCGACGAGCGTGGCGAACGTCTGCTCCGCGGGACCGCCCGCGGCGCGGCGGCGCCGTACCGTCTCTGCCAGCTGGATGGCGGCGGGCATCCGGTCCTTGGTCGCCTGGCGGACCACGTCGTCGACCCAGCCCTCGACCAGTGCGAGCGCGGTCTCCAGCCGGACGAGAGCGGCCTTCTGCTGCTCGGAGTCCTCGGGCTCGAACAGTCCCTCAGCCAGCGCCGCCTGCATGGCCTCGGGATTCTGCATGTCGACGTCGGCCATCGCACGCTCGATCTTGCCCGTGTCGACCTCGATACCCGACGCGTAGTCCCCGACCGCGGCGAACAGGTGCTGACGCAGCCACGGCACGCCGGCGAAGAGCCGCTGGTGGGCGCACTCGCGCAGAGCCAGGTAGAGGCGCACGTCCTCGTCGGTCAGCCCGAGTCCCTCGGCGAACTTGGCCACGTTGTCCGGGATCAGTACGGCCTGGCCGGCCGGTCCTAGCGGCAGGCCGATGTCGGAGGAGCTGACCACCTCGCCGGCCAGCTCACCGAGGGCCTGCCCGACCTGGGCGCCGAAGATGGAGCCACCGAGCTGGCGGAGCATGCCTGCCATCGGCCCGGCCAGCTGCTGGGCCTCGGCCGGCAGGGCGCTGCCCATCGCTCCGGCCACGTGCTCGGCGACCGGGTCGACGACCTGCTGCCAGACAGGAAGGGTGTTCTCCACCCACTCGGCCCGGCTCCAGGCCGCGGAAGTCGCGGATGCCTCGGGCAGGGTGGTGGCCTGGTCCAGCCAGTGCTCGGCCAGCCGCACGGCATCCGCGACCTGATCCGTGTCGGCCGGTGTGATCGACCGGTCACCGGCTGCGGCAACGGTCTTGCGGGCGAGGTCCTTGGCCAGATCCCAGTTCACCGGCCGGTCGTCGGTCGAGCCGCTGAGCAGCTGCTGGACCTGCGCGAAGATCGCGTTCAGGTCGGGGGCGCCGCCCGCGCCGGCCGCACCGGAGAACTGCTGGAACATGGCCTCGAACGGAGTTCCCTTGAACGGGTTGTCCGGCTCGTCGCTCATCGGAGTGGGCCTTCCTGTGCAGTGGGGCGTACAACTCCAACGTACTGGTTACGACGTACGGTTCCTCTATCAGCGAAGAGATCGGACTGGCTCGTCCGGTCGGCTTCGCCCGCAGCAGAAGCGAGGACGCGTATGAGCGAGGCGATCAGGTTGCTGGACATCCGCGAGTCGGCATTGTCCACCGACGAGGTGCTGGCCGCGATCGCCGACCCGACGGCCGGCGGTACGGCGCTCTTCATCGGCACGGTGCGCAACCACGACCACGAGCGGCCGGTCGACGAGCTGAGCTATGAGGCCCACCCGGAGGCCCTGCGGCACTTGCGCGAAGTCGCCGAACGTGTGGCCGCGGACCCACTGGTGACCGCTCTGGCCGCGATCCACCGCACCGGTGAGCTGGCCGTCGGCGACGCCGCCGTGATCGTCGGTGTGGCCGCCTCGCACCGGGACGCGGCCTTCGCGGCGTGCCGCCGGCTGATCGACGAACTCAAGGCCGAGGTCCCGATTTGGAAACACCAGCACTTCTCCGATGGCGCGAGCGAGTGGGTGGGCGCTTGCTGACACGTACGCTGGGCGCATGAAGGTACTGGCGTGGCTGGCGTTCCCGCTGATCGCCACCGCCCTGGCGATGTGTTGGGCGGCTTGGCGTGGGCGGAGCCTTGGGCCGAGACGGACCGGCGGCGCCTTCGCGTCGGTGGAGGATTTCCGCCGGTTGAACGAGGCGATGGCCGCCCCCGGGCCGCGGGCCGTCCCTGAGCCGCGCCGGGGTCTTCGCGGTGTCGTCCGAAGGCTCGCCGGAAACAGGATCGCAAGGCAGGGTTCGTGACACGTCGCACCGCCACGCTGGTCACCTCGATCATCGTTCTCGTCGCCGCACTCGGGCTGGTCACCGTCTTCCCGGTGCCGTTCGTGTCGTTCAGCCCGGGCCCGGTGAGGGACACCCTCGGCGCCTCGAAGAACAAACCGGTGATCGAGATCACCGGCCACGAGACCTACCCCACCGACGGTCGGCTGGACCTGACCACGGTCTCCGTCACCTCGCCGGACCGGCAGTTGACGCTGCCGCAGGCCATGCGCAACTGGCTCGACCCGCACCACGACCTGTTCCCGCGCGACATCATCTACCCGCCGGACCAGAGCGCCGACGAGGTGGAGGAGCAGAACACCGCGGAGATGACCGGCTCGCAGGACAGCGCGGTCGCCGCGGCGCTGCAGGAGGCCGGCCTCCCGGTCCACCCGAAGGTCGCCTCGGTGGCCAAGGGCAGCCCGGCCGCCGGCAAGCTCAAGCCCGGCGACGTCATCTACGAGGTCGATGGTGTGGCCGTCACCAAGGTTCCCCAGGTCGGTGAGCTGGTTCGCAAGAACAAGGTCGGCGACCAGGTCGAGTTCCGGATCCGGCGCGGTGGCAAGGAGCAGACCGTCACCCTGAAGGCGGCCGCGACCCCCGGCGATCCGACCCGGCCGATGGTCGGCATCACCATCGGCGTCGACTCGGCGGTGAAGGTCACCGTCAACCTCGGCCAGGACATCGGTGGCCCGAGTGCCGGCACGGCGTTCGCACTGGCGATCTACGACAAGCTGACCCCCGGACCGCTGCTGGCCGGCAAGCACGTGGCCGGCACCGGCACCATCGACGCCGTCGGCCAGGTCGGCGCGATCGGCGGCATCCAGCAGAAGATCGCCGGTGCGAAGGAAGCCGGCGCGACCGTGTTCCTGGTGCCCGGGCCGAACTGCAGCGCGGCGCTGCACGCGGACGTGGACGGCATCCGGCTGGTCAAGATCACCACGTTGCACGAGGCAATCGCCGCACTGACCGCACTGGCCAAGGGAAGTGGAGACGTCCCGGCATGCACGCGATAGGTACTGAAGGCAGCCCGGCCGCCGAGGCGTTGAGCCGCGCCGTGATCGACATCGAGCGGCACGTCAGCAGCGCGGGCTGGGACCAGCCAGCGCAGCTGTTCGCTCTCGTCCCCACCGAGGAGCTGCTCCGCGCCGAGCCCCAGCTCGCGTCGCAGCTCGGTGCCGAGGACGCCTCGCAGCCGCTGACGCCGGTGGCTCAGGGTGAGCTGCCGGACGGCATGGACGACGAGAACCTGGCCGACGCACTGGCCCGGATCGAGTGGCCCGACGGCGTGAGCGGCTGCGCTCTCGCGGTCGAGCGCGTGGTTCTGCCGGCCGCGGCCGAGGCAGCACTGCCCGAAGACGGCGCGGACGCCGAGCTGGCCCGGCTGGCCGGGAGCGACCCGCGCAGGCACGAGGTCCGGATGGTCGCGGCCGTGCTGCGCGACGGCGACCGGTTCGGGGCGGTCAGGCTGCGGACCCACGACGAGGACACTGCTGTTCTGACCGGTACGGATCTGGTCCCGACGCTGTGCGAGGTCTTGTCCCTGACCTTCGAACCATCGGGTGGCACAGTCGGCGAGCAGCCGAGGGACGAGGAGAAGAGAATATGAGCGACGGCGTCTACGACATGCCCGAGGAACAGCGGCGACCGCGGACCCCGGGGCAGCGGCCACGAGCCCTGCTGCCGACCATCGCCACGCTGATCGTGCTGCTGATCCTCTTCAGTGTCTTCACCGACATCTGGACGCAGCGCCTCTGGTACAAGTCCGTCAACCTTGGCTCCGTGTTCAGCACCGTGCTGGGCACCCGGGTGATGCTCTTCTTCGTCGTGGGCCTGTTGATGGCCGCGGCGGTCGTGGCGAATGTGGTGATCGCCTTCCGGACCCGTCCCCGCGTCCCGATCGCGCCCTCGCCGAGCCCTGGCTTCGAACGGTACGGTGAGCTGCTGCAACAGCGGGGCAAGATCGCCATCGGCGCGCTGGCCACCCTGATGCTCGTGTTCGGCGGATCGGCCGCGTCGGGGGAGTGGAAGGTCTACCTCGCCTGGCGGAACCGGACTCCCTTCGGCGTCACCGACCAGCACTTCAACAAGGACATCTCGTTCTTCGTCTTCGACTACCCGTGGCTGCGCGTCCTGCTCGGCTTCGGCTACTCGATCGTGCTGCTGTCGCTGGTCGCCGCGATCATCACCCACTACCTCTATGGCGGCTTCCGCCCGTCCGCGAAGGGCCAGAAGGCCTCCGGCGCGGCGCAGGTGCAGTTCTCCGTGCTGCTCGGACTGCTCGTCCTGCTGAAGGCGTTCAGCTACTGGCTCGACCGCTACGGTCTGACCACCTCGGACACTCGGCTCTTCACCGGGATCTCCTACACGGGCGACAACGCCGTGTTGCCGAGCAAGGAGATCCTTGCCGTCATCGCCGTGTTGTGTGCCGGCCTGTTCTTCGCCAACGTGGTGCGCAAGACCTGGCTGCTGCCCGGCGTCGGCACCGTCGTACTGATCCTGTCTGCCGTACTGCTTGGCGCGCTCTGGCCCGCGGCACTGCAGCAGCTCCGGGTCCGCCCGAGCGAGCCGGTCAAGGAGGCGCCGTACATCACCAAGAACATCGAGGCGACGCGCCAGGCATTCGGTCTGGAGAAGACCAAGATCCTCAACTACCAGGCGAAGACCACGGCGACCAGCGGCCAGCTTGCCGCCGACGCCGAGGTGCTGCCCGGGATCCGGCTGATCGACCCGAGCGTGGTCGGCCCGGCCTTCGAGCAGCTGCAGCAGGTGCGCGGTTTCTACTCGTTCCCGAGCGTGCTCGACGTCGATCGGTACAGGCTCGGCACCCAGGTTCGCGACACGGTGATTGCTGTCCGCGAGGTGCAGGTCGACCGGCTGCCGGCCGGTCAGCGCAACTGGAACAACGACCACACCGTCTACACCCACGGCTTCGGTGTCGTCGCTGCCAACGGCAACCAGCGGGCGGCCGACGGCTCGCCTGTATGGTCCTCCAAGGATCTGCCGCCGACCGGTGACCTGGGCGACTACGAACCGCGGATCTACTTCGGTGAGCAGTCGCCGAACTACTCGATCGTGGGCGGACCCAAGGGCGCCTCGCCGGTCGAGCTCGACACCCCCGAGGGCAAGTCGGGCGGCGACCCGACCCTGTCCACGTACACGGGCAAGGGCGGGGTGCAGGTCGGTTCGTTCCTCCACCGGATGCTGTTCGCCACGAAGTTCCGGGACGCGAACATCCTGCTGTCGAGCCGGGTGAACGAGGAGTCGAAGATCCTCTTCGACCGCAACCCGCGCGAGCGGGTCGAGAAGGCCGCCCCGTGGCTGACCCCCGACGGCGACCCGTACCCGGCTGTGGTCGACGGCCAGGTGGTCTGGATCGTCGACGGCTACACGACCTCGTCTCACTATCCGTACGCGCAGAAGGTCTCGCTGGAGGACAGCACCACCGACACCACCACGGGCCGGGGCGCGATCGCTCAGCAGGCCAACGACGAGATCAACTACATCCGCAACTCGGTCAAGGCCGTGGTCAACGCCTACGACGGGTCGGTCGACCTGTACGCGTGGGACGAGAGCGACCCGGTGCTGAAGACCTGGATGAAGGCGTTCCCGGGCACGGTGAAGCCGCGCAAGGACATCTCGCCCGGGCTGATGTCGCACCTGCGCTACCCCGAGGACATGTTCAAGGTGCAGCGAGACATGCTGGCGAAGTATCACGTGACCGACCCCGGCACCTGGTACCAGAACAGCGACCTGTGGCGCGTTCCCGCCGACCCGACGCAGGGCGGCACTGCTGCCGATACGACTGCCAAGAAGCAGCCTCCCTTCTACTTGTCGCTGCGGATGCCGGACCAGCCGGACCCGAAGTTCTCCCTCACCTCCGTGTACGTGCCGAACGCCGAGCGGGAGAACCTGACCGCGTTCATGGCTGTCGATGCCGAGGCCTCGTCGCCGGACTACGGGCAGTTCCGGATCCTGCGATTGCCGGGCAACGTGCAGATACCCGGCCCCGGACAAGTCGCGAACAAGTTCCAGACCGACGATGCGATCCGGGCCGCGTTGCTGCCGATCAACCAGCCAAGCAGCGGCGCCAGAGCCCAGTACGGCAACCTGCTGACGCTGCCGCTCGGTGGTGGTCTGCTCTACGTCCAGCCTGTCTACTCGGTGCGCACCAGCGGGCCTGGTAGCTACCCGGTGCTGAGGTACGTGCTGGTGGGATTCGGCGATCGGGTGGCCTACGGGTCGACGCTGCAGGAGGCCCTGAACAAGGTCTTCAACGGTGACGCCGGCGCCGACACCAACGAAGGCGACCCGGGCAAGACCCAACCGACGACCCCGCCGGCGGATCAGACGATCCAGCAGGCGCTGGCCGAAGCACAGAAGGCCTTCACCGACGCGGACGCCGCCTTGAAGCGCGGCGACCTCGCCGGGTACCAGGCCAACCTGAACAAGGCGAAGGCCGCGGTCGACCGCGCACTCAAGGCGGGAGCGGTGACGCCGACTCCCAACGCCACTCCGTCGGGGACGCCGTCCAGCCAGCCGCCATCCGCCCCACCATCGACGCCACCGAGCTCCCCGACCGGCTAGTCGAGACAGTCCGGCTGATCCGGGCGGCGATACCCGCGGGCTCTTGAGGGTGTCGCCGCCCGTTTCATGTCTGTGCCCTTGGTGCCCTTCGTCGGCCGGGATCAGCGAGCTACTCAGGGCGGAATCCGCGGGCGGTCTGCGTCAGTTCCTCCTCGCTGAACCGGGACCGGTCGATCGTGACCTCAGCGGCTACACCTGCCGAGACGAAATAGAACACCTTGTCACCGGCCGAGTAGCCGTCGTACGGGCCGATCTGTACCGGGGTCAGCTCCCACTCGGCCGGGTCCTTCTCGTGGTACTCGGTGAGAAAGGACCGCAGCGCCTGGAGGTCGGTCAGCCCGTCGCCTCGCATGGTCTTGACCGTCAGGTCGACTTTGGTGGCGCCCTCTTCGTCGGGCCCGGTCTCCCAGACCCGGCTGTGGAAGACGACGTCGTCCCACTCGTAGTCGAAGTCGCTGGGTGTGCCGATGCCGCAAGGTGTGTGCCTGATGACGAAGCCGTCCAGGGTGCTCAGCGTTCGATCGCGCACACCCTTGTGCCGACCGGCGTCCTGACCGGGCCCCGGCTCGGAGTGCTGACCGGCACGCTGCGAGGCGTGGTGGTCGAGGTCGATGCCGACCGCCGAAGCCGGCGCCGTCGCCAGGACCGTCAGCGCAGCGACACCGACGACTGTGCCGGTCATAAGACGTCGGGACGCTGTCGTGGCCAGTGAATGGGACATGCCTGCCTCCAGGGCGGGTAGGACCGCCTGCCCGCTGCAGACGGCCTTCGTTGCCCTAGAACATGCAGGCGTTCCGCGCCTGTCGGCCGAACGACTTCCCTGCTGTGGATATCCGGCTTCTTGGTTCATCTGAGGCAGCTCGCGCCGAGCTCGGCCGACGGTAGCGGTCTGCGTGACCGACAGCAGGTTGCAGCAAGCTATTGGTGAAGCAACGTGTGTCGGAGGGAGATCGTTGCCCGAGGCGCCAAGTCTCAGTAGCCGATGAGCCGATGAAGGCGGTGGAAGGTCTGCTCGAAGCCGAGCTTGGGCCAGGTTCGCGAGGACAGCAGGTTGGTCACCCGCCAGTCCGTCACGACGGAGTCGTACCCCACGTCCGCCGACCACTGCAGCACCGTCTCGCCGAGCGCTCTACCCGCTCCGTGGCCGCGGAACTGCGGCAACACGGCCGCGAAACCGAGGAATCCCGCGTTGTCCGGCCTGGCGAGGCCGACGTGGGAGCTGGATTTCTCCAGCGAACAGCCGATGGCCGAACCGATCACCTGACCGTCGTACTCGGCGACGAAGGTTGCATAGTCCTTGTCGTCGATCGACTCCTCCCAGTCGGCCCGCGCCTCCTCGAGCGTCGGCACCTCTCCGGCCG
>DASTVQ010000079.1:0-55039 GCA_035759015.1 Kribbella sp. | reverse complement strand
CGGACCGATCGTCGCAAAGGAATGGGGGAGGCGCTGCAGCGCTGGTCCGGCAGCGGTACCGACGGCACGCGGCGGGCCGGGTCTGTGGACGGCGGCCGCGCGGGGCCGGAGTGGCAGTGGATACCATCTCGGGGTGACGGCCCGCGCTCGACGGGTCGCGTACCCAGGGAGTAGACGTGTCGGAAGTCAAGGTCCATCTGATCGGCGTTGAGGGCGAGGCCGAGCGGAGCGTGACCGAGACGACGACCGTGGGGGAGTTGTTCGCCGAGATCTTCGGCCAGGACCGCTCCGCCATCGCCGCCAAGGTCAACGGTGAGCTGCGTGACCTCGCCCGGGTGATGGCCGACGGTGACGAGATCGAGCCGGTGAGGAACGACTCGGAGGACGGTCGGGCGATCATCCGGCACTCCACCGCGCACGTGCTGGCGCAGGCCGTGCAGGAGTTGTTCCCCGACGCGAAGCTGGGCATCGGGCCGCCCGTGGAGAACGGCTTCTACTACGACTTCGACGTGGCCAAGCCGTTCACGCCGGACGATCTGGCCAAGCTCGAGAAGAAGATGCAGCAGATCATCAAGGAGCGGCAGCGGTTCAGCCGCCGGGTGGTCTCCGACGATGACGCCCGCGCCGAGCTGGCCGACGAGCCGTACAAGCTGGAGCTGATCGGCATCAAGGGCTCGGCCTCGGCCGACGCCGCCGAGGGAGCCTCGGTCGAGGTCGGCGGTGGCGAGCTGACGATCTACGACAACGTCCGACGCGACGACTCGGTCGCCTGGAAGGACCTGTGCCGAGGGCCGCACGTGCCCGCGACGGGATATCTGGGGGCGTTCAAGCTGATGCGCGTCGCCGCGGCGTACTGGCGCGGCAGTGAGAAGAACCCTCAGCTCCAGCGCATCTACGGCACCGCCTGGGAGTCGAAGGACGCCCTGAAGCAGTACCTGCAGCACCTGGAGGAGGCCGCCAAGCGCGACCACCGCAAGCTCGGCAACGAGCTGGATCTGTTCAGCTTCCCCGAGGAGATCGGCTCCGGCCTGGCCGTCTTCCACCCCAAGGGCGGTGTGCTTCGCAAGGTGATGGAGGACTATTCCCGCCAACGGCACGTCGAGGACGGCTACGAGTTCGTCTACACGCCGCACATCACCAAGGGTCAGCTCTTCGAGACCTCGGGCCACCTCGACTGGTACGCCGACGGCATGTACCCGGCGATGCACCTGGACGAGGAGCGCGGCGCCGACGGCGAGATTCGCAAGCAGGGCCAGGACTACTACCTGAAGCCGATGAACTGCCCGATGCACAACCTCGTCTACCAGTCGCGCGGCCGGTCCTACCGGGACCTGCCGATGCGGCTGTTCGAGTTCGGCACGGTCTACCGGCTGGAGAAGTCCGGCGTCGTCCACGGGATGACCCGGGCCCGCGGCTTCACCCAGGACGACGCTCACATCTACTGCACCCGCGAGCAGATGCGCGATGAGCTGCGGGAGCTGCTCACCTTCGTCCTCGCCCTGCTGGCCGACTACGGCCTGGACGACTTCTACCTCGAGCTGTCGACCAAGAACCCGGACAAGTTCGTCGGCTCGGACGAGGTCTGGGACGAGGCGACCGAGATCCTGCGGGAGGTTGCCGAGGGTTCGGGGCTGGACCTGGTCCCCGATCCGGGCGGCGCCGCGTTCTACGGACCGAAGATCTCGGTCCAGACCCGGGACGCGATCGGCCGAACCTGGCAGATGTCCACGATCCAGCTCGACTTCAACCTGCCCGAGCGGTTCGAGATGGAGTACACCGCGCCCGATGGCTCGCGACAGCGGCCGGTGATGATCCACCGCGCCCTGTTCGGTTCGATCGAGCGGTTCGTCGCCGTTCTCACCGAGCACTACGCCGGCGTCTTCCCCCCGTGGCTGGCGCCCGTCCAGGTGATCGCCATCCCGGTTACCGACGGCCATGTCGACTACCTGCACGAGGTCGCCCGGCAGTTGAAGGCGCAGGGTATCCGGGTCGAGGTGGACGCGTCCGACGACCGGATGCAGAAGAAGATCCGCAACGCCCAGAAGGCCAAGGTGCCGTACATGCTGATCGCCGGCGACGAGGACATGGCGGCCGGCTCGGTGTCCTTCCGCTACCGCGACGGCAGCCAGAAGAACGGCGTCCCGATCACCGATGCTGTCGACGAGATCGTCGAGGCCGTCAAGAAGCGCATCCAGGTATGACGGACGGCCCAGCCCTGCCCGATGGTCCGGAACCGGCCGGTGGCGCGGACCAGGGGCCGCTGCCCGGGTCGTCGGACGGGTCGGGCGCGCCGCACTCGCCGTACCAGCCCGGTGAGGTCGCAGAGCAGGGTGGGGCAGGCGCGCCGGATCCATTCATGCGGCTGTGGACCCCGCACCGGATGGCCTACGTCTCCGGTCAGGACAAGCCGACGAGTGCGGATGCCGGCGACGGCTGCCCGTTCTGCCGGATCCCCGGGCTGCCCGACGCGGACAGCCTGATCGTCCACCGGGCCGACACGGCGTACGCGGTGCTGAACCTGTACCCGTACAACCCCGGCCATCTCATGATCGTCCCGTACCGGCATGTCGCCGACTACACCGAGCTGACCGACGCCGAGGTGATCGATCTGGCCGCGCTCACGCAGCAAGCGATGCAGGCGGTGCGGACGGCCTCGGGTGCGCACGGGTTCAACATCGGGATGAACCAGGGCGAGGTCGCCGGTGCAGGCATCGCGGCGCACCTGCACCAGCACGTCGTTCCCCGCTGGGGCGGCGACACCAACTTCATGCCGGTGATCGCGCAGACGAAGGTCCTGCCGCAGCTGCTCACCGACACCCGCGCGCTGCTTGCCAAGTCCTGGCCTGGCTGACACCACCTTCCCGACCATGCTTCTCGGCGCTGCGGGATCAAGCCCTGGAAACGTAGCTCCGATGCGATATCGCATATCGACCCGCAGATACGTTTCTGGTCTCCAGCACCCGGCTGTGCCGCAGGTCCTGGTCCCCCGGCGCCCAGAGCCGCACGGAGCGACTAACGGATGAACAGCGGCATGATCGGCTCGACGATGTCCAGCAGCTCGTCGAGGTTGACCGTACGAGCCGGCTCGGTCAGCGCGGCGATCCGGACGACGCGCTTGCCCTGGCGGAAGACCAGCTCGCCCTCCTCGGGCAAGTAGTAGCCGGGGTTGCCGATCGGTGCCAGTTTCGGCGGGGGAGTGCGGCGAGCCTCCGGGATCGAGTCGGGCCGGAACGACTCGACGATCGAGACCGTGCCGTCGAATGTTCCCCAGATGCAGGTGAGAGCGCCGTCCACCCGGTAGTCACGGCGCAACTGGGCTCGCGATCCAAGGAACTGCTCCGCGGTCGCTCCGGACGGCTGGCAGGCGCCGTCGGACTGCCGGGCGGGTTTCACCACCGCCGGTACGGCCGCCTGAACGACCCGACCCAGGGTCAGCGCAGTGCCTCGGTCGAGTCCGGACGGCATCGTGATCCGGACCGCCCGGTCGCTCGCGCCCAACACCAGCCCGGTGGGACCGACCCGGGCTTCCGCGGACAGTTCCGGCAGCGCCTCTGGCGTGTCTGCCGCCGAGGCGAGCCTGTCGAGCGAGTCTGACTGCCTCGGCAAGGCACTGACCCCGATCGTCACAGGCCGGTCGCGCAGCATGAGGATGCAGAGATCCATCGCCGGTAGGCCGCCGTCGTTCCACGAGTCCGGCCGAGCAGTCGCCTTCACCCCGAGTTGGCTGCTCACGGGGGCGGCGACCACGGTGCAGGCGTTCGGAGGCGGTGCTCCACCCACCCCATTGAGCCCCTGGGCCTGGGGAGGAGCGATGGCGGTCGGTACCGGACGCTCGGGTGCGGTGGGCGATGGACGGGCCCGATCGGCCTCGCGAGCGACCGAGCAACCTGCCGACACCAAGATGATGAGCAGCAGCCCGACGAGTACCCGCCTGAATGGCGTCGGTCGCGTCATCCGATCTCCCGCCTGCTCGGCCGGTTGCTGGTCTCGGTGAGGCCATCGTGCGGCACCGAGGGGTCGCACGGAACCCTTCCGGGTGGCGCTGTCACCCGATGGTGACCCGGCTGGACTACGATCGCGTCGCCATGCTTAACAGATTCCGGCAGTTCTGGACCAAGGTGATCTCACCGATCGCCAACCTCTTGCTCAAGCTCGGTGTGAGCGCCGACACGGTCACGCTGGTCGGCACCATCGGCGTCTGCGCCGGTGCGCTGATCTTCTTCCCGCGCGGCCAGCTCTGGCTGGGTGTGGTGGTGATCACCTGCTTCGTCTTCTCCGACCTGATCGACGGCTACATGGCTCGTACGTCGGGCACCTCGTCGAAGTGGGGCTCGTACCTGGACTCCACCCTCGACCGGCTCGGCGACGGCGCGATCTTCGGCGGCCTGGTCCTGTACTACGCCGGCTCAGCGGGCGATTCCCGCTGGATGGCCGGCGTGGCGCTGTGGGCGCTGGTGATGGGCGCCACCACGTCGTACGCGCGAGCGAAGGCGGAGAGCCTCGGCCTGCAGGCCAGTGGCGGGCTCGCCGAACGGTCCGACCGGCTGGTGTCGGTGCTGGTGATCGCGTTCTTCTCGGATGTGCTGAACCTGCCGATCCTGCTGAAGATCGTGCTCTGCCTGCTGGCGGTCGCAAGCACCATCACTGTGTTCCAGCGCACCCTGTCGGTCCGCAAGCAGGTCATGGCCGAGGCCGCGGGGCCGGGATCAGCAGGGCCGGATACACCCCCGGCCGCCTCCTGACCGGTGGACGCCCTGCAGCACCGCGTCGTCGACCTGGCGTTCGCGCTGGGCTGGACACTGGTACGACGACTGCCCGAGCCTGCCGTCACCTGGATCTTCGGCCAGGTCGCGGACTTCGCCGTACGGCGCAACGGCCGCGGAGTGCGGCGGCTCCGGAGCAACCTGGCGGTGGTTCGACCGCACGCGACGGCCGCCGAGCTCGACGAGCTGACACGGGCCGGGATGCGCTCGTACCTGCGCTACTGGCAGGAGGCCTTCCGGCTGCCCGAGTGGAGCGATGAACGTATCGTCGGGCGGGTCCGCACGGTGAACGAGAAGATCCTGCGCGATGCCCACCAGGCAGGCCAGGGCGTGATCTGCGCGCTCCCGCACCTGGCCAACTACGACCACGCCGGGGCCTGGGCGGGGCGGACCGGCATGCCGGTGTCGACCGTCGCCGAACGGTTGAAGCCCGAGTCGTTGTTCGACCGGTTCATCGCCTACCGCAAGACGCTGGGCATGGACGTGCTTCCGCTCACCGGTAGCGACGAGGACGTTTTCGGGGTCCTGGCCGAGCGACTCCGCGCCGGTGGCTTCGTCTGCCTGGTGGCGGACCGGGATCTTTCCGACAAGGGCATCCCGGTCACTTTCTTCGGCCGGGACTCCCGGATGCCGGCGGGACCGGCGGCGCTGAGCCTTCGGACAGGCGCTCCGTTGATCCCCACAACACTGCACTACGACGGCACCGACCTGGTGATCACCTTCCACGAGGTGGTCGACACCTCGGGCGGCCTGGTGGGGATGACCCAGCAGTGTGCCGACGCGTTCGCCGACGGGATCGCGGCACACCCGCAAGACTGGCACATGCTGCAGCGGATCTTCCTGGACCGATGAAGATCGGCCTGGTCTGCCCGTACTCGCTCGGCACACCGGGCGGGGTGCAGAACCATGTCCGCGATCTGGCCGAGGCGCTGCTGGCCCGCGGCCACCAGGTTTCGGTGCTGGCACCGGTCGACGGGGACGACGCCCCGGCGTACGTCGTGTCGTCGGGGCACGCGGTCGGCGTGCCGTACAACGGATCGATCGCGCGGGTGACGTTCGGCCCACGGACGGCCGCGCGGGTGCGCACCTGGCTGGCCGAGGGCCGTTTCGATGTGGTGCACGTGCACGAGCCGATGACGCCGAGCGCCTCGATCCTGACGCTGTGGGCGGGAGACGGGCCCTTCGTCGCCACGTTCCACACCTGGCAGGTCCGCTCGCGCGCGATGAGCGCCGCCGCCGGGTTGCTACGGCCGGCGCTGGAGAAGCTCGACGCGCGGATCGCCGTGTCCGAGAATGCCCGGTCGATGATGGTGCAACACATCGGTGGCGAGGCGGTGGTCATCCCGAACGGCCTGTACACCGCCAGGTTCACCGGCGCCCGACCCCGGCCCGAGTGGCAGGGAACCGACGGCACGATCAGCTTCCTCGGCCGGATGGACGAGCCGCGCAAGGGCCTCGGCGTCTTGCTGGCGGCGGTGCCCCGGCTGGTCGCCGAGCGCCCCGGTCTCAAGGTGCTGGTTGCCGGCGCCGGTCAGGCGGACGAGGCGCGGCGATCGCTGCCGGCGTCGTGTCGCGATGCGGTCATCTTCCTCGGCTCGATCGACGATGCCGCCCGCGGGGACATGCTGGCGGGCTCGGACGTGTACGTCGCGCCGCATCTGGGTGGGGAGAGCTTCGGCATCGTGCTCCTGGAGGCGATGGCCGCCGGGGCGCCGGTGCTGGCGAGTGACCTCGCGGCATTCCGGCAGGTGCTCGACGGGGGTCGGCTGGGGGAGTTGTTCGAGCCCGGTAGGGCGGACCAGCTCGCCGCCCGGGCGCTGACGCTGCTGTCCGACACCGAGCAGCGGAACGAGCTGCGCGACGCCGCCCGACTCGCCGTACGGAGATATGACTGGGCGGAGCTGATCGGCGAGATCGTCGCTGTCTACGAGCTGGTGGCGCGCCGGTAGCGCGGACTCAGCCGCGGCGGCCGCGGAAGGCGTCCAGCAGTGCCGCTCGCGTGTCGGCGGGCAGACCCTCCGCCGGCAGGCCGCCGAGCGAGGCAACGGTCCGGCGGATCTGGTCGAGGTAGCGGTCGCAGCCGTCGCAGGGTCCGAGGTGCTCGACGAACCGGCGCTCTGCCTCGGCGTCGAGGGCACCCTCGAGGAAGGCCGTCACCTGCTCGACGAACTCCCTGCAGTCGAGGTCACTCATGGTTTGATTCTCCCTCCCTCGAGTAGTACTCCTCCAGGCTGCCGCGTACGAAGGCCCGGGCCCGGTGCAGCAGCACCCGCTGGTTCGCCGCCGAGATGCCGAGCAGCTCGCAGACCTCCTCCGAGCCGTACCCCTCGACGTCCCGCAGGGTGATGACGACTCGCTGTCGGTCGGGCAAGGCTGTGAGCGCGGCCTCCAGCCGCGCCCGCAGCTCGGCGCCCAGCAGGCCCTGCTCCGGGGTCGGCCAGGCCGCCGGGAACTCCCACCAGTGGCCCGGGTACGGATCGTCGGAACCGCGGAACCGCGCCGGATCCACCGTCGGACCACTGTCGGTGGCGTCGACACTGCTCCAGGGCACGACCCGGTGCTCCCGGCTGCCCCGGCGCTTCGCGGTGTTGGTCAGGATCCGGTACACCCAGGTCTTCAGCGAAGAGCGTCCCTCGAACCGGCCGACGCCCTCGATCACCGCGAGCCATGTCTCCTGCACCACCTCGGCGGCCGACGCCTCGGTGGACACGAACGACCCTGCCACCCGGAGCATGGCGCCGGACCAAGCGTCCAGCAGCAGGGAGAAGGCGCCGTCGTCGCCGTCCCGGAGCCGGGCGACCAGCACCTCGTCGGGTGGGAGCGCCTCCATCGGCTCAGCCTAGCCAGGCAGGTTCCGGTCATGAACGGCTCGTGTCCTCAAGGCCGCCCACGGCCGGCTGGTCCGACTGCGTGGCACCTGCCGGAATCATCCTGCCGGCCGGTCGAACGGCCACCCACAGCAGCGCGGCGCCCGCCAGCAACGCAACGGCGGTGATCATCCAGCCGGACGTGTAGACGCCGGAGCTCTTGCTCAAGGCACCGAACCCGAGCGCGAACGGCAGGAACCCGATCCACGAGACCGCGCTGACGCCCGACGCCACCCCGGTCCGGATCGTCGACGGTACGGCGTCGTGCAGCAGTCGGCTGACGTGGATGCCGGCGACGACCACCAGCAGCGCGAGCACCACCATCGCGAGGGTCACGACCGCGAGATTCCGGCTGCTCGTCAAGGTCAGACAGGCCACCACCATCGTCAGTACTGCCGTGACGAGCGGCAGCGGCCGGTCCAGACGCAGCCGCCCGGCTAGCAGGCCGCCCAGGCCGAGCGTCGATACCAGCCCCGCCCAGAACGGCCCGTACAGCACCGCCGAGGCCGACAGCGCGATCAGCCACAACGGGCCGAACTCGAAGACAGTCTGCAAGATCAGCGCGGTCAGCACCGACGCCGCGGCCAGCGGGATCAGCCTGCCGCGGTGGATGATCGCCCGGTACGTCACAGTCAGGTGCGCCCGCAACGACGACCGGGGGCCGGCCTGATGCAGCAGCGGCTCCCGGAACCGCGCCAGCGCGAGCAACGAGAGCGCGGTGAACGGCAACGTGAGGAAGTAGGTCAGCCGCGCACTGCTCACCCCGGCGATCCACCCACCGGCGAGTGCGCTGAGCACCAGAGCGAGGCTCTCCACCATCCGGATCCGCCCGATCTGCTGCTCGTACGCATCGCTGCCGCCGGTCTCTTCCAGGACCGTGTCGTAGACGATCGCCTCGACCGTGCCGGAGTACATCGCGAAGTACACGCCGAGCGCCAGCGCAGCCACGATGTAGGTCGTCACGTTCTGGCTGAGCCCGCCGATGAGTTCACTGAGCAGCAACGCGATTCCTGCGACGGCCAGCACCCCACGGCGGCTCCAGCGATCCGCCAGCACGCCCGACACGACCTCGACCAGCGGCACCATCGCGGCGTACGCGGCAGCCATCACCCCGATCGTCGCGGCGTCGAACCCGATCTCGGTCATGAACAACTTCTCCACCGGCACCCACAGCCCGACCGCCTGCAAGAACGCAGCCGCCTGCAACGCCGCCAGCCGCCCCGCCAACCTCCGCCCGCCCCCCGCAGTCCCTCCACCACCCACCGCGGTCGCCCCGTCGCCCACCGCGCTCGCCCCGACATCCACTGCGGTCAACCCACAGACTGCATCTGCCTCGACCTCGACCTCGTTCGACATGACGTCCCCAGTTGGTTAGGCAACTCGTCCGCCGTTGCAGTGTCACGACCCCGCCACCCGTTACAGCCCTGCGAGGAACCACCCGCCACCCCGGCCGCAGGGCAGCCGGGCAACAGCCGGGGACGGGCGAGCGGGGGAGGTCGGCCCTGTGAGGGATGGTCTAGCGCAGGATGGCGGCGGTTTCGGCGATGGTGGCCGCATCGCCAGGGGTGGAGTGCCAGGGCAGGCGCAACGGATCGTCCTTGTACCGGGGGATCACGTGCATGTGGGTGTGGAAGACGCTCTGCCAGGCTTCGGCGCCGATGCAGCTGAGCACATTCGCTCCGTCGGCGTCGAGCCGGTCGGTCACCCGGGCGACCAGGTCCTTGGCCAGCAGTGTGGCTGCGATCAGGTCTTCGGGATCAGCCTCGCGCAGGTCGGTCGAGTGGGCTCGGGGGGCCACCAGCAGGTGACCGCGGGTGGCGGGGTTGATGTCCATGAAGGCGATGGCCCGCTCGTTGGAGGCGATCTGCTGGGACGGGATGGTTCCGGCGACGATGCCGCAGAAGAGGCAGTTCTCGGTCATCGGCCCAGATTAGAGCTTCGTCGACCGACCGGGCGGCCGGGCGTTTCGCCGCTCACTTGTCAACCGACGTGTCGCCGCTCATCGGTCCGAAAGTGCCCACACGCTCCCGGCGCCGCAGGCAGTCGACGATGTGGCGAACTACCCGCGGTCCCGCGACATCCGCCCGGCCTGGCGCCCTGCCCCCCTTCTGCAGCGATCGGTCCCAAAACGGCCCTCCCGGGATGCTGCCAGTTGACTGGCAGTGGACCAGGAGGCCGTTTTGGGACCGATCGCTGCAGGAACTCAGGCGAGGGGTCAGCCGGACTTCACCTTGGCGGCGATCTGGTCGGGCATGGGGTCGTACCGGACGAACTCGCGGGTGAACGAGGCCGCGCCGTGGGACAGCGAGCGCAGGTCGATCGCGTAACGGGTGATCTCCACCTGTGGGACCTCCGCCTTCACCAGGGTGCGAACGTCGCCGACACGCTCGGTACCGAGGAGCCGCCCCCGCCGGCCGGACAGATCGCTCATCACAGCGCCGACCAGGTCATCCGGCACCAGCACCGACACGAGGTCCACCGGCTCCAGCAGGTTCACCTTGGTCGCCGCGGCCGCCTCCCGCAGCGCCAACCCGCCGGCCGTCTGGAAGGCCATGTCGGACGAGTCGACACTGTGGGCCTTGCCATCCAGCAGCGTGACCCGGATGTTGACCAGCGGATAACCGGCCCCGACACCGCGCTCCATCTGCGCCCGGACGCCCTTCTCCACACTCGGGATGAACTGCCGCGGCACCGCTCCGCCGACCACCTTGTCGATGAACTCGAAGTCCGAACCCTCCGGCAACGGCTCCACCTCGATGTCGCAGACGGCGTACTGACCGTGGCCGCCAGACTGCTTGACGTGCCGGCCGTGCCCCTTCGCCTTGCCGCCGAAGGTCTCCCGCAGCGGCACCCGGAGCTCGACCGTGTCCACAGTCACGCCGTACCGGCTGGCGAGTGCGTCGAGTACCACGTCGGCGTGTGCCTCGCCCATGCACCAGAGCACGATCTGGTGCGTCTCGGGGTTCTGCTCGATCCGCAGCGTCGGGTCCTCCGCGGCCAGCCGCTGCAGTCCCTGGGACAGTTTGTCCTCGTCGGTCTTCGCATGAGCCTGCACGGCGATCGGCAGCAACGGCTCCGGCATCGTCCACGGCTTCAGCAGGAGCGGGTCGGACTTGTCGGACAGCGTGTCGCCGGTCTCCGCCCGGGTCAGCCTGCCGATGGCGCAGAGATCGCCGGCCACGACGGCCGGCGCGGGCCGCTGGTGCTTGCCGAGGGGGAACGACAGGGTGCCGATGCGCTCGTCCTCGTCGTGATCGGCGTGGGTGTTCTGTTCCCCGAAGAAGGACGTGAAATGGCCCGACACGTGAACCGTCATGTCGGGCCTGATCGTGCCGGAGAAGACCCGGACCAGGCTGACCCTGCCGACGTAGGGGTCGGAGGTCGTCTTCACCACCTCGGCGAGCAGCGGTCCGTCCGGGTCACAGGTCAGGCCCTTGCGAGGGACGCCGTGGGGGGTGAAGACCTCGGGCAGCGGGTGCTCCGGCGGGGACGGGAAGGCGCTGGTGGCGATCTCCAGCAGCTCCATCGTGCCGACGCCGGTCCCGCTGCAGACCGGGAGGACCGGGAAGAACGAACCGCGGGCGACCGCACGCTCAAGGTCGTCGATCAGCACCGACTGCTCGATCTCCTCGCCGCCGACGTAACGCTCCATCAGCGACTCGTCCTCGGACTCCTCGATGATCCCCTCGATCAGGTTCCCGCGCTGCTCCTCGATGACCTCGCCGTACGACGCGTCCGGAGCCTGCTCGGTACGACGTCCGCCCGAGTACTCGCACTGCATCTGGGACAGCAGCCCGACCAGACCGTTGCCAGTCGGGAGGTAGAGCGGCAGCACCTTGTCGCCGAACGCCGACCGAGCCGAGGCCAACGCGGTGTCGTAGTTCGCCCGGGCATGGTCCAGCTTGGTGATCACCACGGCCCGCGGCATGTTGACCTGGTCGCACTCTTGCCACAACGCCTTGGTCGGCTCGTCCACGCCCTCGTTCGCGGCGATCACGAACAGCGCGCAGTCGGCGGCCCGCAGCCCTGCGCGCAGCTCGCCCACGAAGTCGGCATAGCCGGGAGTGTCGATCAGGTTGACCTTGATGCCCTGGTGCGGCAACGGCGCCAGGGACAGCCCGACGGACCGCTGCTGCCGGATCTCGGCCTCGTCATGGTCGCTCACCGTGGTTCCGTCCGCGACGGTGCCAGGTCTGACGAGCACCCCGGAGGCCACCAGCAGGGCCTCGACGAGAGTGGTCTTGCCGGCCCCGGACGGGCCGACGAGCACCACGTTGCGAATGGCGTCCGGGCGCTCCGCGGCCGGAGCTGTACCGACGCCCTGGGAAGTGTTCGTCCTGTCTGCCATGACGGTCCTCCTCGTGGAGCCACCTTTCCCCCATGCGGTGGTCCAGCACAAGAGGGGCCGTGTCCGATCACCGCCCCCACCGATCTGCTACCCCGGCCCGACCCATTCACCCCCACCCGCCCGCCTCCCAGAACACCACGGCCGAGCCCCCACCTCCCACCACCCACCACCCACCACCACCATCCCACCAGCGATCGGTCCGAACCTGCCCAACCCGACCACCCCGGACCGACCAGCTCCGCTCCCGGGCTACGGCGGTCAGACCGCGACATCCCGGCCGCCGCCGCCCCTTCCCACCAACGATCGGTCCGAACCTGCCCAACCCGATCCCCACGGACGACCGGACGGTCCGCCGGACTGGCGGGATTCCGTACGACTGCAAAGCCGGAGGTCGTGGCGAATTGGTCAGGGAGTCGGGTTGGTCAGCCGCCCCGCGCCGACGGCGGCCACCAGGACGTGCAGATCGTCGGGATGCAGCGGCCGTGGCTCTGCGGCTCGGTCGACCTCGGCGCGCAGCCGATCGACCTCTCCTCGCAGTCGCTCGAGTTCGTCGCGCAACCGCTCGGCATCGCTCTCGGCGCGGGTACGCCGCTCCTCCTCCTGCTCGGCTCTGGCGACTTGCGCGGTCAGCTGGGCGCTGAGGGTCTCCCGTTCGGCCCGCTCTTGCTCCGCGCGGCGTCGGGCCGTCGTCAACTCCTGCTCGGCGGCAGCGCGCGCAGCGTCGGCAGCATCGACGGCGGTAAACGCACGGACTCGCTCAGCGTCGGCATCTCGGATGCGTTCCCGCTCAGCCGCGAGGTCGGCCCGGAGTGTCTCCGCCTCGGTCCGCCGCTCACCTTCGGCAGCGCGTGCGGCGTCCCGCTCGGCGAGAGCCCGTCCCGCCGAGACGACCGCGTCGCGAGCCTCCCGTCCGGCGGAGTCGGCGCGCTCCGCTTCCCGTTCGGCGCGGGTCTCAGCTGCCCGGCGGGAGGCGAGGGCCTCGTCAGCCTGCTGCCGGGCGGCCCCGAGCGCCTCGGTGGCATCCAAGGCCTGCCGTGCCGCCAATGCTGCGCGCTCCACGGCCTCGATTCGTTCCTTGCCTGCTCGCTCCGCAGCGGCGCTGCTCTGCCGGGCTCGTCGTTCGGCGTGCTCGCGGGCCTCCTCCGCCGCAATGCGGATGCGCTCGGCTTCGGCGACCTGGGCATGTGCGGCGTCGACCGCTTCCACAGCGGCGGCCTCCACCTCGTCGAGCCGCGTGGCGACGGCGACCAGCGCGTCCGTCAGCGCCTCGACCGGGCCGCGGATGACGTCGAGATGCTCGCGGAGCCGCTCCGCGTCTAGCCGGAACGTACTGCTGCCCGCATCCAGCCCGAGCGCGCCGAGGGCCTCCCGCTCCGCGCGAGCCATCTGGGCGCAGGTCCTCCCACCCTCCCAGCGGGTGTCCCGGCAGAAGGTCCGGCGGCGTCCGCCCTGAGGTCCCGGGGCAGGCAACTCTGCCCGGCACTTGCTGTATCCGCAGCGCGCAGCTTCATCAATCACGCTCCGCAGCCTAAGAGTTGGCCGTTACGAAACCGTGGAACCAGTACGGCGTTTCGTACAACCAACGACGTACCCACGAAACCGGTGTTTCGTTGGCGCGATACTCAGCGGATGGGGTGACCAACAACGCGGCCGAGGACTTGCAGCAACGCCTCTATCTAGGTTGCAGGACGGCCTCGATCTCCAGGATGATCTGGACCTTCTCCCCGAGCGCGACACCGCCGCCGGGGATCGGGCCGTTGTAGCTGACACCGAAGTCCATCCGGTTGATCTCACCGGTGGCGGTGAACCCGGCGCGGGCGCCCACGGCCGGGTCGGGGGCGAACGGGTCGACACCGAAGCCGTTGACCTCCAGCTTCAGCGGGACCGGCAGGGTGACGCCTTTGAGTGTCAGCTCGCCCTCCACCAGGAAGTCGTCACCATCAGACCTGATGCCGGTGGAGCGGTACGTCATCGTGGGGTACTTCTCGACCTCGAAGAAGTCGGCGTTGCGCAAGTGCTCGTCCCGCTGGGCGTTGGCGGTGTCGATCGAGGTCGTGTCGATGGTGGCGGTCACCTCGGACTTCAGCGGGTCCCCGGCGGTGACGATGCGGCCCTCGAAGCGGGTGAAGTGGCCGCGCACCTTGCTGATCATCAGGTGCCGGATGACGAAGCCTACGTCGGAGTGAGTCGGGTCGATCGACCAGGTGCCGGCTAGGTAGCCGGGGACCTCGATCAGGTCAACGGACATGGTTGCTCCCTTGAGTTCTTCTGGAAGTGATCGGGTTTTGTGTCGACGATCACGCAAATGAGCACGGTGTTGTGTGGCGCGATCACGGTCTTGAGCGCGGTGCGGGAGACCGCGATCACGTTGTTGAGCATGCTCACGACGTGCGCGTGTCGGGTGGATCTGTCATCGGTGACCTAAAGGTCGACCCCAGCCCCAAAGTGGCGTGAGGTAGGTCACGATTACGCGGTCGCTGTCGTCACGGGTTGGGTGTAAGCGCCGGGTGGCGCGTCAGGCTCGGTGGGATCGGATTCCTGGAGGCCGTCCCCCCGGGCCTGACGCCAAGCGGTGTCGCTATGCCCACTGGCCGGGCTGGTAGTCGCCGGCGGGTCGCTGGGTGATGACGTTCAAGCGGTTCCAGGTGTTGATGAGGGCGATGAGGGACACCAGGGCAGCGAGCTGGTCCTCGTCGTGGTGCTTGGCGGCATTAGCCCAGGCCTCGTCGGTGACACCACCGGCCGCGTCGGCCAGGCGGGTGCCCTGCTCGGTGAGCTCGAGTGCCGCGCGCTCGGCCTCGGTGAAGACTGTCGCCTCCCGCCAGGCCGCGACCAGGTTGAGCCGTACCGAGGATTCCCCGGCGTGCGCGGCGTCCTTGGTGTGCATGTCGATGCAGAAACCGCAGCCGTTGATCTGGCTTGCGCGGATCTCGACCAGGTGTCGCGTCGCGGCCGGCAGCGTCGAGTCCGACACGACCTTGCCCGCCGAGTTGATGTACTTCATGAACTTGGCCCCTGCCGGGTTGCCGGCGTGGTCGAAACGGGCGTCCATGCTGATCTCCTTTCGTGTTCGCTCTTACACCCACCGACGAAACTGCCCGGCAGAGTGTGAGCCACCCGAAAGTGATCTACGCTTCCCGCCCGCGTACGCCCGTCGTCCATGGTCGGAGCTTGTCGGGGTTGCGTACTACCCAGATGTGCTTGATCCGGTCGGCTGCGACGTCGAAGGCCATTACCGTCACGGTGACGCCGTCTTGCTGAGCCACCAGGCCGGGTTGGCCGTTGACCGTGCGCTCCAGGATCGTCACGTTGTTGGGTGTCCTGCTGGCGATATCGACGTAGTAGCGCGCGATCTGCTCGGCGCCTTCGATCGGGTGGAGCTCGGCGCTGGCGAGGCCGCCGCCGTCGGCGATCGTCGTGGCGTCGGGGTCGAGCAGGGCGATGAGGGCGTCGATGTCCTTGGCTTCCCATGCCTGTTTGAAGTCCCTGACGATGTCGGCGCGCTGGGCTGTCGGGGTCGCGGGAGGCTGCGACGCGCGGATGCGGCGGCGGGCCGAGGAGGCCAGCTGGCGACTTGCCGCCGGCGTACGGCCGACGATCTCGGCCACTTCGGCGAAGGAGTAGCGAAAGACATCGTGCAGGATGAACGCAACGCGCTCGGCCGGGGTCATCGATTCGAGCACGACGAGGAAGGCCATGTTGATCGACTCGTCGAGGGTGACTCGGTCGGCCGGGTCGACCGTGATGTCGCCCGGCCGCCCGTTGATCCACTCCATGCGCTTGGGCAACGGCTCGGGGATCCATTGACCCACGTAGCGCTCCCGCCTGACCCGTGCCGAGCCGAGCAGGTCCAGGCAGATGCGGCTGGCGACCGTGGTCAGCCAGGCGCCGGGGGATTCGATGGCTTCCTGCTGCTGCCGAGACATGGCGTACCAGCGGGCGTAGGTTTCTTGCACGGCATCCTCGGCATCGGCCAGGGAGCCGAGCAGCCGGTAGGCGAGATTGATCAGCTGACGCCGCTCGCTCATGATCGCGCTCAGGCCCGGATCGGGCCGACTGTGTCCTGACTCGGATGGGGTGGTCATGGTGTCGACGGCTCCCTTGGTCGCATCTGCCCTCACCGGTTCGACGAGACAGCGCACCGGATTGTGAGGCTGGCACGCCGCCTCACCATCCGGGGGTTGTGTCGTCGAACCGTACGGGTAGGTCACGATCGCCCGCCCGCTCCCGTTCGCTGCGCTACTTGGCGCACCGGCGCGGGGCGCTCGGCCCAGCTCAAACTCCGGCCGCATCCTCCTGGGGCCCTTGGTTTCTCAGAATCGCTCTATTGTCAGAACGCGATCAGCAGGCTGGTCCTGCTGCCCCTTCGCCCTCGTTTGGGGCTTGCTTCATTCTCAGAACTCGTACTCATGCAATTGGCGCGATACGGCGCCGCCCCTTGCGGCCCAAGATCACCGGCGTTTGCCTGTGGTGACAGTGTTCGTAGGCGCACCCCAACGAGCGAGGCGGTCAGCGAGGTTCTGCGTCGAGCAGAGTGGCGAGCGCCTCGCCGCGCGCTGTCAGGCGGTAGATGACGCTACGGCCGGCCCTGGCGCCCACCACCACGCCCGACTCGCGCAGTACGGCCAAGTGGGTGCTGACAGTTCCAAGGGAGATGCTCAAGGATCGCGCGAGCTGGCTGCTCGTCGCAGGCGTGGCGAGTTCACGCACGATGCGGGCGCGGCCTGCGCCGAGAAGGGTTGACAGCGCATCGGGACCTGCGACCTCGGACGGCGCTGCAGGTCCGCGAGCCGGATAGACCAGGGCGTACCGAGGCGGACGCTCACAGGTCCACGATCCTCCGCCGGCGGTATGAGGAACGAAGATGAGGCCTTCATCGATGATCAACCGATCTGGGAAGTCCTGGTCGCTGAAGCGGATTGCGTCGTGACCGACCCAGACCGAGCGGCGGGTCATGCCCGCGACGGCTTGCTGCCAGCCGTAGGCGGCGAGTACCCCAGCGCGATGCACGATGTCGCGTTCGAGGACAGCGCGTCGCCGAGGCCAATCCGGGGCGACGAAACGCGTCCATCCTTCCTCCAGGACCGTCGCGATCCGGCCCGCCAAGCCGTTGGCCGTCAACCACCCGGTGTCCTGCGGTTCCCAGCTCGCAGCCACGGCGTCGGTCACCGTCGCACGCACTGAAGCATCGGCATGCGCCTCGACCTCGGCAAGCTCGTCGACGATCCGCGTGTTCATACCTCCAGCGGGCGGCGGCGTGACCGTATCGGGCAACCACTTCGTCGCCGCCACAAGGGACATGAGCCCCGCGGCAACCTCGTCCTGCTGAAGCCACACGCGGAATGCGGGCCGGTGCTGCGCATGCCAGCGCGCCAGCCATGGTTCGCTGTATGAGCGCTGCAGTGCGATGAGCGAGCCGAGCGTCTCCGCGAGGGGGGAGACGGCGAAGCGGCAGCGTGACAGGGCTGCCGGACTGAGGCGAAGCAGAGTCATGGTTACGCCTTTCAGCGCAAGGATAGCGGCCGGATCGAGTTCTGATCAGACTCGCCTGTCTCATCGCTTGGCACCCTGTCCCGAAAGAGGTTCACCGGATGTCTCACCTCTCGCCGCGATGGCCGGCTGGCTACCGGAGCCGGCCGACCACGAACGCCGACGTCGCTGAGATCCATCGCCTGGTCGCGACCTGCGAGCAGGAGTTGTACGGCCGCGCCGAGACCGGGCTCGATGGCATCGCCGCCGATCTGGCCCGGGCAGGCCTGGACCCGGCGACCGACACGCTCCTCGTGTACGACCCGGCGGGGGAGTTGGCCGGCCGGGCCTGGGTGAACCGGCGGTCCGAGGTCGACGTCCACCCCGACCACCGGGGGCGGGGCCTGGGCAGCTCGCTGGTGGCCTGGGTCGAGGCGCGGGCTCGTGAGGTGGGCGGCGAACGAGTCGTCCAGACGGTCTCGGACAGTGATCGGGCTGCTGGCGCGCTGCTGCGGTCCCGCGGGTACGAGCCTCTTGTCACCGCGTGGCTGCTGGAGATCGCGATGCCTGGCGAACCGGTGGTGCGAAGGCCGCCTGAGGGCATCACTGTGCGGCCGTTCCGATCCGGAGACGAGCGAGCGGCGTACCAGCTCGTCGAGGACGCGTTCGACGAGTGGCAGGAGCGGCGAAAGTCCTACGAGGAGTGGGCTCGGCACACCGTCGAGCGCTCCAGTTTCGCGCCGGCCTTGTCGCCGTTGGCGTTCGAAGGCGACGAGTTGGTCGGCGCGGTGCTCTCGCTCGACCTCCCCGGCACCGACGACGGTTACATCGAACGGGTCGCGGTACGTCGGGACCACCGCAATCGAGGGATCGCCCGCCTGCTGCTGCGGCATGCGTTCCGCGCCTTCTACCGGCAAGGGCGGCGCACCTGCACGCTATGGACACACTCGGACACGGGCGCGCTGGCCCTGTACGAACGGGTGGGCATGACGGTCCGACGCAGTTCGACGGTCTACAGCAAGGCGCTCAGCACGGTGCCTGATCGCCGAGGCTCAAGCCAGTCGTCCTCGCAGAGCCGCTGAGGCCAGCCGATCGCTTCAACAGGGCGGATTCGGACCGATCGGCGGCTGACCGTGGAGCGGCAGGCTTGGGTGGGGGCGGATTCGGACCGATCGGCGGCTGACGGCGGAGCGGCGGGCTTGGGAGGGATCGTCTGAGTGCCTTGGCTGTGGGGTCGATCGGTGGGGGGCGGATTCGGACCGATCGGCGGCTGACTGCGGAGCGGCGGGCTTGGGAGGGATCGTCTGAGCACTTCAGAGCGGCGTGGCGTGTGGGTGCGGGCTCCGCCGCGCGGGATGATCGACCGATGCCCGAACCCGGACCGCTCGCCGTGCTGGAGTCCCTCGGCCGCGTCGTGCCGGCGGCAGTTGTCGAGCAGGACGCTGCCGCCGGCGGTTGGCCGGGCGTCGACGATCCCGACGGCCTCCGCGCGCAGATCGCGGATTGGCTGAGCCAGTACGCGAACCCCGGCACCCGCCGCACCTATGCGTACGCCCTGGGGCTGCCGGTGGCGTGGGTGGATGCGCTGTGCGGGCTCCCAGGCGGCCAAGGCACCACAGCGCCGCCCGAACGCCGCCCGCCCGCCGCGCGCCGTGGTCCCTTGCACCAGCTGGCCTGGTTCCGCTGGTGCGCGACTCGCAAGCTCGACCCGCGCGCCGCGACGGGGGGCGAGGTAAAGGCCTGGCTGCATGCGCTCGACGCGGCCGGCGCGGAGAAGCGAACCAGGCAGCGGATGCTCTCAACCCTCTCCGCGTTCTACGGACACCTCACCGAGACCGGGGTTGTCGCTGCCAATCCAGCTGCGCTCAACCGGGCCCGACTCGGGCTCACCCGAAGCGCCCGGGACGCCTCACCGACGATCCGGCTCACCGCGACGCAGCTGCGCTTGCTACTCGATGCGGCCGCCCGTCTGCCGAACAGGACCCGGTACCGGGAGCTCTACGCCAACCGGGCCGTTGCCGTCGTGGCGCTGCTGACCCTCGGCCTGCGCGTATCAGAGCTCGTCGGACTCGACCGCGACGACCTCGTGGTGTCTGGTGGCGAGCCGATGCTGCGCGTGCTGGGCAAGGGCGGCGTGCGCCGGGAGGTCTATCTCACGGAGCTCGCAGCCACGGGCCTGCGCGACTACCTGTACGAGCGGGACCGTGCCGGGGGGGCTGCGACACCAGCAACGCGCGGGCGTACTGCCGCGGCCCGGACGCCGCTGATCGCGACCCGCGACGGCGGACGGTGCGCACGGTTCGACATCAACGCCCTGCTCAGACGGGTGGCTTTGCACGCCGGTCCCGCGCTCGCTGATGTCGCGGACCGGGTGCATCCGCATGCCCTGCGGCACGCCTACGTGACGATCGCGCTGGAGCAGGACGCCCGGATACAGCACGTCCAGGCCGACGTCGGTCACGCGAGCATCTCGACGACGCAGTACTACGACCGAGGCCGGCGCACGCGCGACACCACGGCCGCTGACCTGGTCGCCGCCGCGATCGCCGCCACGTCCGTATCGCCCGATGCCGAAGGAGATCCACCCCGCTAGGCAGCGGGGCAGGGCCGGACCCTGGCGCTGGGTACTGTCGCCGCATGCGTAGGGGACTCTTCGCGCTGCTGGTCAGCGTCTTCACCGGCCTCGTTCTGGCCGGCTTCGCCGTACCGGCCGCGGGTGTGGCAGCGGCTGGCAGTGACGTCGTCAACCGGATGCAGCTCGAGTACACGGTGGACAGGGACGGCGTGCTGCACGTGAAGGAGACGATCGACTACGAGTTCGACAGCTCCGGCCGGCATGGCATCTACCGCGACCTGGTGATCCGGGAGAAGTGGGCCGACGACACGTCGAAGGACCAGAAGTACGAAGTCTCGAACGTCAAGGTGTCCAGCCCGACCCCGGGCGTGAGCACCGAGGTCAGCGAGGAGACGACGAAGAGCAACAACCAGCGCGACCAGAGTCTTCGGATCAAGATCGGCTCGGCCGACCGCACGATCCCCGGCACCGAGGCGACGTACTTCATCCAGTACGACGTCCGCGGCGCGCTGCGACATTTCGCCGACCACAGCGAGCTCTACTGGGACGCCACCGGCAACGCGTGGGACGCCACCTTGCGGCAGGTCGACGTGACGGTCACCGTGCCTGAGGACGTTCAGCAGGTCGAGTGCTTCTCCGGTCCTGCCGGGGCCACAAGCAGTTGCGAGCAGAAGTCCGTGTCCGGTGGCAAGGGCATCTTCAGCCAGTCGAATCTCGAGCAGGGCGGCCAGCTGACGGTCGTCGCCGGGATCAGGGCGGGCGTCGTCGGCAACGACACCCCGATCGTGGTCGATCCACCCGGGGCGCTGGAGCGGGCCGGGCTGACCGTCACGGGCCTTGTCGGCTCGGCCCTCGTCACCCTCGGCGCCATCGTCACGGCTGTGCTGTACTCCAAGAAAGGCAACCGGGACCAGCGGTACGCCGGCATGCCGCCCGGGACGTTCCCACCCACCGGGGCCTCCGTCCCAGCGGTGAAGGACGAGCTGAGCGAGGACCAGATCCCGGTGGCCTTCGCGCCGCCGCGGGTCCCGGTCGCCGAGGGTGGCCTGCTGATCGACGCCAAGGCCGACACGACCGAGACCGCGGCCACCTTGATCGATCTCGCGGTTCGCGGTGGCGTGCGGATCGACAACACCGGCGCCGAGCAGACGGCAGTGCTGCTGGATCCGGCCGTCGCGACGGCCCCGCACGAGCAGGTGCTGCTGCAGGGTCTGTTCCCGTCTTTACAACCCGGCTCCGAGATCACTCTCGAGCGCCGGCCGGTCGGTGACACCTCGATGCGAGAGGCGCACGACGCGATGATCGCCGCGCTGCGTCAGCAGATCCAGGCGCGGCAGTGGTACCTGCGGCTGCCACGGGCCGGCGGCGGTACGAGCTTCGCCGGCGGTGCGCGCTGCGCCTGCCTCGCGATGATCGGGATCTGGGTGTTCGGCGCTGGTCTGGCCGGTACGGCGATCGGAGCGGCGACAGGTGGACTCGGCCGCGCCGCGGCGATCGTGATTCCGGTGGTCGCGGTGCTGGTGGCGATCGGCATCTGGATCGGCAAGCGGTCTCGGGGCCAGCGCAACCCGGCCGGACGGGCGGTGACGGATCAGCTGATCGGTTTCCGGACCTACCTGGCCACGGCCGAGGCGGACCAGCTGCGGTTCGAGGAGGGCGAGGACATCTTCAGCAAGTACCTGCCATGGGCCATCGCCTTCGAGCTGGCGGACCGCTGGCAGCGGGTCTGCGCCCAGCTGGTGGCCGCCGGGCGGATCCCGCCCGATCCCTACTGGTACTCGGGGCCGTCGTACTACACGTCCGGGTTCGCGGCCGGCAGCATCAGCCAGACGGTCGCCCACACGTTCGATCCGCCACCCGCGCCTGCCTCGAGCGGAGGCGGTGGCGGTAGTTCGTCCGGCTTCAGCGGTGGCTCGTCCGGCGGAGGTGGCGGTGGAGGAGGCGGCGGCTCCTGGTAGCAGCCGCCCGTCGGGTCAGACCCTGCCACCCGCGGCGGGCGGGGCGGTCGGGTCGCCGCCCGGGTTGCCGACGACCTCGCGGGCGAGGAAGTCCTCGAGGTGGAACAGGTTGTCACCAGCCCGCTTCGCGACGTTGACCAGCGTCTTCATCGTGGCGACCTCCTCGACCTGTTCCTTGAGGAACCACTGCATGAACTGCTCGCCGACGTAGTCACCCTCGTCTCGTGCGGTGCGGGCCAGCATCTCGATCTGCTTGGTGACGGTGATCTCCTGTTGCAGCGCGACCTCGAGCGGTTCCAGTGCGCTGCCGAACTCGTTCACCACGTCGCCGACGCCGGGGATGTGCGGCCGGATGTCATTGTCCAGCAGGTACTGGACCATCATCATCGCGTGGTTCCGCTCCTCCAGCGCCTGTTTGTAGAAGTGCCCGGCGAGCCGCGGCAGGTCCTGGTCGTCGTACCAGACCGCCACCGCCGTGTACTGCTGCGCCGCCGTGAACTCGTGGCGAATCTGTTCCTGAAGAAGTTTCGTGTACGTGCCCATACCGGCCAATCTAGTGCGCGGCCGTCGGGTCCAGTGAGCCGGTCAGGCGCCGCGCACGTGGGCGTGGATGGGCGGCAGGTTGCCCAGCGGAGCGAAGAACCCGCTGACGCCGTGGTCGAACGTGATCGCCGCGATGCCCTGTTTCAACCAGATCGGCGCCTGCGCCACCGCGTCGTCCGGCGCCAGGGCGAGGACCGGGACCTCCGCGTCCGCCGGGGCCAGGCCGTTCTCGACCGCGAACCGACGGGCCCGCTGAGCCGAGGTGAAGGCCATCAGGAACGGCTGGTCCTGGTGCACGCCGACGAACGGCTGCGGGTTGTCCGGCTCGCCGCGCTGCACGAACCACCAGCGATCCAGCGCGAAGGTTGCCGACCACAACTTCGCCTGGTTGGCGCTTCCGGGGTCGAGCCGGACAGCCTCGGCCAGCGCGTCGGTCACAGCGACCTCGCTCGGGGCTGATTCGATCATCGTGTGGTCGTCTCCTCGGAACCGGGTGCGTGGACACCGTACGAGGTCACCGGTTCCCCGACCGGACCATCTCGATGCATGCGCCCGGGGATGTGATTCTGATCTCTTCCCGACCCGGCGACATCGATGCCTTTGGCAAGCGATCAAGGCGGGATCGAGTCACAGGTGGGCAACAGCGTGTGTCAGGCGATCCTTCCCAGCTCGGCGGCGCTGATCGTGTGACGCAGGGGGAGACCGGCTGCGAACCGCTCCACCTCACCGACCGCGAGCTCACCTAGCCGGGCGACCTCGTTCCCGACGGCGCCCGCCACGTGCGGGGTGAGGAACACGTTCGGAAGGTCGAGCAGAACCGAGTCCGGCGGCAGCGGCTCGGGGTCCGTCACGTCGAGCACGGCATCGATCCGGCCGGAGCGGCACTCACGCTCCAGCGCGGCGGCGTCGACGATCCGGCCGCGTGCCGTGTTGATCAACACCGAGCCGTCCCGCAGCAGGCCGAGGAGGCGACCGTCCACCAGGCCGACCGTCTCGGGCAGGAGTGGCGCGTGCACACTCAGGATGTCGCTCCGCCCGAACAGCGCGTCCAGGTCGACCAGTTCGGCGCCCAGCTCCGCGGCCTCAGCCTGCGACAGGTACGGGTCGCTGATCAGCATGTCGAGGTCGAAGGCGCGCAGCCGGTCGGCGACCATGCGGCCGATCCGCGAGGCCCCGAGCAGGCCGACGGTGCTGCCGTAGTTGCCGGGTGCGCTGTGTGGATCGGGCCGGCGCCTGCTGGAGCGGTACTCCGCTGCGAGCCGGAAGGCGCGCTTCCCGCTGAGGATGATCGTCGCCACAGTGAACTCGGCCACCGGCAGGGCGTTCGCCGAGACTGCCGACGACACCTGGATGCCGCGGTCGAACGCGGCCGGGGTCAGGAAGCCCTTCACCGAGCCGGCGGAGTGCACGATCGCGCCCAGCCTCGGCGCGGCGTCCAGAACCTCGACGGTGATCTGGGGACAACCCCAGCCGGTGAACAGTACGTCGATCCCGCCCAGCGCCTCCCGCACGGCCGGGTCGGACAGGAACGCCTCACCCGGACCCACCCGTGCGACGTACGCGGCCCGGTCGAGGCGGGCGCGGATCGCAGGGCTGAGCACCTGGGCGCGGGTGGGCTCGCTCATCGCCAGCATGACCGTGGGCGGGGTCGCCGCCGGCACGGTGCGCTCGGGGTCGGCCGGATCGAGATCGGTGGACACGAGGAGAACGCTAGCAAGCGTTTTCCGAATCTGCTGGACCGGTTCACCCACCTTGCCCGCCGAACCGGTGGAGAAAGTCGGCCCCGGCGCGGAATTCCTGCCCGGCGCAACCGCGTTGTCAAGGGAGAAGGCAGGATGGAAGGGCGACCGCCCCGAGAAAGGCCCGTCCAGGGCCCGCTGTGAAGGAGACCGACGATGCTGCGACCGGACGACCTCTACGAGATCGTCGACGAGTCCGTCGCCACCGGACCGGCGGCGCCGCCAAGAGTGCTGGTGCACTCACTGGACGGGTTCATGGACGCGGGCCAGGCCGGCCGGGTGACGGCCGACCACCTGCTCGAGGTGTTGGACCACCGGCTGCTGGCCAGGTTCGACGTCGACCTGCTGCACGACTACCGGGCGCGTCGGCCGGAGGTGACCTTCGCCGAGGACCGCTTCGTGGACTACGACCCGCCGCTGCTGTCGCTCCACCTCATGGTGGACGACGCGGGCGTCGAGTTCCTACTGCTGGAGGGCGTCGAGCCCGACAACCACTGGGACCGGTTCGCCGGTGCGGTCCGCCAGCTGATCGACCGCTACAACGTGACGCTGACGGTCGGTATCCACGGCATCCCGATGGGCGTGCCGCACACCCGGCCGCTCGGCCTGACGGCACACGCCACCCGACCCGAGCTGGTCACCCGCGCCAACATCTGGGACGGCGAGATGCGCCTTCCCGCCAGCGCCGCCACCATGCTGCAGGTTCGCCTGGGCGAGGCCGGCCGGGACGCGATGGGCTTCGCGGTGCACGTGCCGCACTACCTCGCCGAGAATCGCTTCCCGGGAGCCGCGCTGGCCCTGGTTCACGCGGTGTCCGCAGCCACCGGCCTGCTGCTGCCGAGCAAGGCCCTGCTGGACGAGGCCGCAGTCACCGGTCGTCTCGTCGACGAGCAGGTCGAGGCTTCGGAGGACGCAGCCGCGGTCGTGCACGCGCTCGAGACCCAGTACGACGCGGCCGCGGGCTCGGTCAGCCGTGGCAGCCTCCTCGCCGGTTCGATGCCGTCGGGCGACGAGCTCGGCGCCGAGGTCGAGCAGTTCCTGGCCGAGCTCAACCGCGACGACGAGTCCTGACAGGCGTCAGGCCGAGGCTCGGCCTGTGGTGCGGTCGGTGCGACCTGTCACTATGAGGCATGCCCGAGTCCCTGGATGAGCTGGTCGAGCTGCTCGACCTGGAGATGATCGACCTCGACCTGTTCCGCGGACGGCAGCCGGACACCTCTGCGCAACGTGTGTTCGGGGGACAGGTGCTCGGCCAGGCCCTCGTCGCGGCCGGCCGGACAGTGGATCCGGAGCGGCTCGTGCACTCGCTGCACGGGTACTTCCTGCGCCCGGGCGATACCGCCGTACCGATCGTGTACCGGCCGGAGCGGACCCGCGACGGGCGCACGTTCAGCAGCCGCCGGGTGGTGGCTTCGCAGCACGGCAAGGCGATCTTCTACATGTCCGCGTCGTACCAGCGGCCGGAGCCGGGGCTCCAGCACTCCGACCCGATGCCCGCCGAGCTGACGCCGCCGGACGAGGCGCCGACGCTCGCGTCGGTGCTCGAGGTTGCCTCCGGGCGCAAGGCGGACGACTGGATCAGGGAGTGGGCCGCCCTGGACGTCCGGCTGGCCGGCCTCACCGGGCGGCAGTTCTGGATCCGGGCCGCCGGCAAGCTGACGGACGATCCCGCCTTGCATGCTTGCATCCTGGCGTACGCCAGCGACCTGACGTTGCTGGGGGCAAGCCTGTTGCCGCATGGTCTGATCATCGGTGACAAGCGGATCCAGCCGGCTTCGATCGACCACGCGATGTGGTTCCACCGGGCGTTCCGCGCGGACGAGTGGCTGCTGTACGACCAGGCCTCGCCGTCTGCGTCCGGGGCACGCGGCTTCGCGACCGGGAGGCTGTTCACCCAGGACGGCAAGTTGGTTGCCTCCGTCGCGCAGGAGGGCCTGATCCGTCCGATCGGCCTCGATCTCGAGGATTAAGTACTGCCGGGCTCGCCCGGCCCGCTGGTACCTTGAAACCATGAAGCGCGCTGTTGTGACGACGACGCCGGAACCCGTCCCGGCGCGCTGACAGCTGTCCGAAGCCCCGGGGTGAGTGCCCCGGGGCTTCGCCGTGTGGTCACTCGCCCCTTCATTCAGCGAGGAGAATCACGATGCACGACCACCGCAAGCTCGGCCGCGAGCTGGAGCTGTTCGACACCGACCCACTGATCGGCTCCGGTCTGCCGTACTGGCTGCCGGCCGGAGCGGCCGTCAAACGCGCGCTGGAGGATTACATCCACGAGGTCGAGCGCAGAGCCGGCTACCAGCATGTCTCTTCGCCGGTGCTCGGCAAGCGAGAGCTCTACGAGATCTCAGGCCACTGGTCGCACTACAGCGACGACATGTACCCGCCGATGGACGTCGGCGGCGAGCAGGTCGTGCTGCGTCCGAGCCTGTGCCCGCACCACGCACTGATCTATCGCTCCCGCGCACACAGCTATCGGGAGTTACCACTGCGGCTGGCAGAGCTGGGCGGGATGTACCGCTCCGAGCTGTCGGGCGTGCTGGGCGGACTGACCAGAGTCAGGGCGATCCAGCTCAACGACGCGCACATCTTCTGCAGCCTCGAGCAAGTTGCCGAAGAGGCTGCAGCAGCCCTGCTGCTGATCCGCCGGGCCTACGAGGCACTCGGTATCGAAGCGTGCCGCTATCGACTCTCGTTGCCCGCTGACAACGGCAAGTACGTCGGCGACGCGGCCGGCTGGGCACGAGCAAGCGACTTGCTCAGGCAGGTCCTCGACGACGCCGAGGTGAAGTACGACGAGGAGCCAGGTGAAGCCGCCTTCTACGGCCCGAAGATCGACGTGCAGATCGCTGACGCGGCCGGCCGGGAGGCGAGCCTGTCGACCATCCAGGTGGACTTTCACCAGCCCGCGCAGTTCGACCTGCAGTACAACGGGGCCGATGGCAACAAGCATCGACCTGTGATGGTGCACCGGGCTGTCATCGGCAGCGTCGAGCGGGCCGTCGCCCACCTGATCGAGGTGCACGGCGGTGCGTTCCCGGCGTGGCTCGCACCGGTTCAGCTGGTGGTGCTGCCGATCTCGGTGGACGAGGAGCGTGCGGCTGCCGAGGTGATGGACCGAGCAGTCGGCCTAGGCCTGCGGGCGCAGGTGGCCGGCGCTGAACAGGGCAGCCTGGCCGCGCGCATCCGCGCGAACCGACTGGTGCCGTTCCAGGCGGTCATCGGCGCCAGGGAATCGGCCGGTGAGCTGGTCGCCCTCCGTCTCCGCGACGGGCAACGACTGGACCCTGAGCCCGTGGCGGCCGGGATCAGCCGGATCATCGCGGCCGCGGATCCATTCGGTAGTGCGCGGCGCCCTTCTGAGGAGTTGTAGCGGGAAGGCTGACGAAACGTATAGCGCATCCGAGATCATGTGTCGGATGCGCTATACAAATCCGGGGCCGCGCCTCCCGGTCGCGGCCAACGACCGCCGCGACCTCGGCGAGCCGTTCGGCCGGATGAAAGGCTAGAGCGGTCGGAGTCGGCCGATCAGGTGGGTGAGGGTCTGCTCCTCGTCGTACAGGGCGAAGTCGACGGCGTCATCCGCCCGCCGGTAGCCGAACTGGACCCGGGACGGCAGCAGCAAGGGCTTGCGGAAGTCGACCCGCACTGTGAAGGCGTCGGGCAGGCCGTCGGCACGCTCGATGGAGGCGAGCGAGGCGGCCTTGGCCCACATGCCGTGCGCGATCTGGCGTGGAAATCCGAAGGCCTGGGCCGTCAGCTTGAAGAGGTGGATCGGGTTCCGGTCGCCCGAGACCGCGGCGTAGCGGCGGCCGAGGTTGGCACGCAGGTCCCAGCTCGCTGTCGGCGCAAGGGACGGATCGGGCAGCAGGTCGGCATGGGCGGACGGGTTCCCGGCGCTGCGGCTGAGCAAGGTCGTGAAATCCGTCCAGACCAGCTCGCCGTCGGCGCGGACCTCGCTCAGCACGTCGAAGATGGTGCCCTTCGGATGCGGGCGTTCCGGGCCGCTGTGGACGCGGATGGCCAGCTCGGTGTGGACGGGGATCGGCTGGTGCTGGGTGATCGTGTTGGACAGGTGCAAGATGCCCATCGGCTTGTAAGGGAACGACGGGTCCGACATCAGGTCAAGATGCAACGGGAATGCCAGCACGTGCGGGTAGGTCACCGGCAGGGCTGGCCCGGCGCGGAACCCGGTGACCTCCCGGTACGACGCCAGGTGGTCCTGGTCGACCTCGGCGCGTGGTAGTTCCAGCGTCAGGCCGTCACCGTCGGGCGTGTACCCCGCCCTCCGGAGAGTCGCCTTCACCGTCCGGGCATAGAGCGAGCCCAGGCCCGGGGTGTCGTCGTACCTGCGAACGGTCATGTCAGGCCCCGAGCATGCTCTGGCCGCAGACGCGGACCACGTTCCCGGTCACTCCGGCCGAGGCCGGGTCGGCGAACCAGGCGATCGTCTCGGCCACGTCGACGGGCTGCCCGCCCTGCTGCAGCGAATTGATCCGGCGGCCCACCTCGCGGATCGCGAACGGCACCTTGGCGGTCATCTCGGTCTCGATAAAGCCTGGAGCCACTGCGTTGATCCGGACCTGCCGTTCGGCCAGACGCGGGGCGAGTGCCTGCACGAGGCCGATGATGCCCGCCTTGGAGGTCGCATAGTTGGTCTGGCCGTTGTTGCCGGCGATGCCGGCGATCGAGGAGACGCCCACCACGCTGCCGCCGTCGCGGAGGGCGCCGGACTGCAGCAGGTGTTCGGTGATCCGCTCCGGCGCTCGCAGGTTCACGTCGAGCACCGCGTCCCAGGCGTCGGTGCGCATGTTCGCCAGTCGCTTGTCGCGCGTGATGCCCGCGTTGTGGACGACGACGTCGAGGCCGCCGAACTGTTCCTGCGCGTGGGCGGCGATGCGCTGGGCCGCGTCGATCGCGGTCACGTCCAGCAGCAGCTCACTGCCGCCGATCGAGGACATCACCCGGCGCAGGCGGTTCGCGTTCTGCGGTACGTCGAGGCCGATCACCGTCGCGCCGTCCCGGGCGAGAATCTCGGCGATGGCCGCCCCGATGCCGCGGGCGGCCCCGGTCACCAGGGCGACCTTGTCCGTCAACGGCGCGGCCGGGTCGTTGCCGACGAGCGGTCCGGTCGCGATCCGAACCACCTGGCCGCTCACGTACGCCGACTTCGGCGACAGGAGGAACCGCAGTGTCGAGTCCAGCTGGTCCTGTGCCTCGGGTGCGACGTACACGAGGTTGACCGTCGCGCCGCGCTTGACCTCCTTGCCGAGGGAGCGAGTGAAGCCCTCGATGGCCCGCTGCGCGATCTGTTGCGCCGGGGTCTCGGACAGCTCGGGCGTGCGGCCCACCACGATCACCCGGCCCGCCGGGCCGAGCTGCCGGATGACGGGGGAGAAGAACCGCTGCAGCGAGGTGAGGTCGGCGGTGGACCTGATACCGGTGGCGTCGAAGACCAGCGCCTTCGGTCGCAGCTCGCTCGACGCGACGCCCTCGGCCACGGTGCTGAAGGAGGCGCCGATGTCGCGGAGCAGCACCTGGATCGCCTTGCCGGCGTCGGTCTCGGCGACGGCACCGAAAACCACCGGACCGTCGATCACCGCCGCGCCCGCCGTCCAGCGCGGAAGCGGGGTCGGGTCCGGCAGGCCCAGGTTCTTCACCAGGGTCCGGCCGACGGGCGTGCGGGTGAAAGTCTGGTACCGATCGGTCATCAGCTGCTCCTGCTCACTTCTCGAGGATGGCGACGACACCCTGGCCACCGGCGGCACAGATCGAGATCAGGCCTCGCCCACCGCCGTTCTGGTCGAGCTGCTTGGCCAGTCCGGCGAGGATCCGGCCGCCGGTCGCGGCGAACGGGTGACCCGCCGCCAGCGAACCGCCGTTCACGTTCAGCTTGTCGCGATCGATCTCGCCTAGTGGAGCGTCCAGGCCGAGCCGCTCCTTGCAGAAGATCGGATCCTCCCACGCCTTCAGGGTCGCCAGCACCTGGGATGCGAACGCCTCGTGGATCTCGTAGTAGTCGAAATCCTGCAACGTGAGGCCGGCTCGCGCCAGCATCTTCGGTACGGCGTACGCGGGGGCCATCAGCAGACCCTCAGCCCCCTTCACGTAGTCGACGGCCGCCGTCTGGGAGTGGGTCAGATAGGCCAGCGGGCGCAGTCCGCGCTCGGCGGCCCACTCGTCGGTCGAGAGCAGCACGGCGGAGGCGCCATCGGTCAGGGGAGTGGAGTTGCCCGCCGTCATGGTCGCGGTCTCGCCCTTGCCGAAGACCGGCTTGAGCTTCGCCAGCTTCTCCGGGGTGGTGTCGGCGCGGAGGTTCTGGTCGCGCTCCAGTCCCAGGTACGGCGTCAGCAGATCGTCCAGGAAGCCCCGGTCGTATGCCGCGGCGAGGTTCAGGTGTGATCGGTAGGCGAGCTCGTCCTGCGCCTGCCGGGTGATACCCCACTCCAGCGCGGTCAGCGCGGCGTGCTCACCCATCGACTTGCGGGTGCGGGGCTCGGCGTTGCGGGGGATCTCCGGAACGATGTCCTTCGGACGTAGCCGGGTCAGCGCGTTCAAGCGGCCTCGCGCCGCCTTGGCCCGGTTGAACTCCAGCAGCACCTGCCGGAGGTTGTCGTTCACCGAGATCGGCGCGTCCGAGGCGGTGTCGACGCCACCGGCGATGGCGGAGTCGGTCTGGCCGAGGGCGATCTTGTTGCCGGCCAGGATCGCCGCCTCCAGCCCTGTCCCGCACGCCTGCTGGACGTCGTACGCCGCAGTGGTGGGCGCGAGCTTCGAGCCGAGCACCACCTCGCGGACCAGGTTCCAGTCGCGGGCATGCTTCAGGACGGCACCGGCCACCACCTCGCCGAGCTCCTGGCCGCCGAGGCCGGTCCGGTCGACCAACCCGTCGATCGCGGCGGTCAGCATGGCGGAGTTCGAGGCGTGCCGATACGCCTTGTCCTGCCGGGCAAACGGGATGCGGTTGCCGGCGACGACGGCCACCTTGCGGGTCTCGGTCACGAGTTGCCTCCTACGGTTCGTGAGGTGGAGCGCCTGGTCCGGGTCGTGCCGAGTGCCTTGCGCCCGACGGCGGTCGCCAGTGTGGCGGTGATCGCGGTCGACCGGACGGTGTCGATGTCGGCATGGTGCACGACAGGGTGGTCCGGCGTGGTGCGTGACACGATCAGCCCCATCCGTGCCATGTGCATGGCGCCGAGGGTCTGGGTGTAGAGGTGGTTGGCAAGGTAGTCGGCGTCGACCCGGTCGAACACACCGGCAACCTGACCGGCCCGCAGAATCGTGGAGATCCGGTCCAGCGCGGCGGCCATCGCGGATCCCAGCTTCGTCATCACGGGCTCGGTGATCTCGCCGAACAGCTCCTCCCCGGTACGGCGCAGCAGGCTCATGGCGCAGTCGGCGAACGCCGGGTACTCCAGGCAGAAGTCGACGAACACCTCGCTCAGCGCGCGCAGCCGGTTCATCGGGGTGCGCCGCGGCATGTCGACCGACTCGAGTCGCTCGTCCAGCTCGCCGAGGTAGTCGACCAGGGTAAGGGCGAAGAGCTCCTCCTTGCCGGCGAAGTGCCGGTAGATCAGGGCCTTGTTGATGCCGACCCGCCTGGCGATGTCGTCGATCTGGGCGTCGATCGCGCCGCGCTCGTCGAACAGCTCGCGGGTGGCCCGGATGATGTCGCGCTCGCGGTCGCGTCGGCGCTCCGCCGTGGCACGACGGCGTCCGATCGCCAGCAGCGCGGAGCTCATGTGCCGATCTTAGCCATACCGGTATCTTCCGGTGCAAACGAAAGTTACACTCACGGGTAACATCACAATTGCGACCGAGACCCTGCAGCTCGCCGGAGGAATCGATGACCATGACCGACTCGCAGACCCCGCCCGCCGGCGACCAGCCCGTCTCGTCGGCCGATGTGATGGCGCTGGCCGGCGAGCTGGCCGCGGAGCGCTCCAAGCCGGAGTGGCGGACCTTCTCCCTGGAGCTGAACGACGAGCAGCGAGAGATCCAGTCCTGGGCCCACGACTTCGCCGAGACAGTGATGCGCCCGGCCGCGCCGGAGTGGGACGAGCGGGAGTCGACGCCGTGGCCGGTGATCCAGGAGGCGGCCAAGATCGGCCTGTACGGCCTGGATGCGAACGTCAACCTCTTCATCGACCCGTCCGGTCTGCTGATGCCGCTCGTGCACGAGGAACTGTTCTGGGGCGACGCCGGCATCGGGATGTCACTGATGGGGACGGGCCTGGCCAGTTCCGCGATCTTCTCCAACGGCACGCCCGACCAGTGGAGCCACTGGCTGCCGCGCTGCTACGGAACGCCCGACGACGTGAAGGTCGCCGCCTTCTGCTCCTCCGAACCCGGCGCCGGTTCCGACGTGTCCGCGATCCGCACCAAGGCGACGTACGACGAGAAGACCGACGAGTGGGTCATCAACGGCCAGAAGGCGTGGGCCACCAACGGCGGGATCGCCGACATCCACGTGGTCGTGGCCACGGTGGACCCGTCACTCGGCAGCAAGGGTCAGGCCGCGTTCGTCGTCCCGAAGTCCGAGGTGAAGGGCCTGGAGCAGGGCACCAAGCTGAGGAAGCACGGCCTGCGGGCCTCGCACACCGCGGACGTGTTCTTCGACGACGTGCGGATCCCGGCCGCGAATGTGCTGGGTGGCAAGGAGAAGCTGGACGCCCGGCTCGCCAAGGCACGCGAGAACAACGGCGAGCGGTCCCGCGGCAACGCGTCGATGGCGACGTTCGAGATGACCCGGCACATCGTCGGGGCGCAGGCCATCGGCATCGCGCGGGCGGCGTACGAGTTCGCTCTGGAGTACGCCAAAGGACGCGAGCAGTTCGGCCGGCCGATCATCGACAACCAGGGCATCGCGTTCAAGCTCGCCGACATGGCGACGGAGATCGACGCCGCCCGGCTCCTGGTCTGGCGCGCGGCCCACATGTCCGCGGCGCTGATGCGGGGCGAGCAGCCGGACTACCGCAACGGCGAGGGCTCGATGGCCAAGCTGAAGGCCGGCGAGGTCGCGGTGAAGGTGACCGAGGAGGCGATCCAGATCCTCGGCGGCAACGGCTACACCCGCGAGTACCCGGTGGAGCGGATGCACCGCGACGCGAAGATCTACACCATCTTCGAAGGCACCAGCGAGATCCAGCGCCTCGTCATCGCCCGCGCCATCTCCGGCATCCGCATCCGCTGACCTCTCCGTACGCGCGTCCGAGTGGTGACGATCGGTCCGAATCCGCCCTCCATGCCGCGGGCGTAGACCGGCTCGCCGTCCTCGAGGGCGGATTCGGACCGATCGTCACAGACGCCACTGCGGATCCAGCCCGCGGTCTTCGGGGGCGGCCTGGTGGGCGGCGCTCGGCGGTTCGTGCTCGGGGTGGGGTCGTTGTGCTGGTTGCGTCGCGCGATCCGAAGGCTCGGCCGAGGCTGCGACGTGCAGCCGATCGTCGCTGATTGCCATGGTCGCCCATGGTCGTCTCCGCCGTGCGGATCCTTCGGGTCTCCGGCCTTCGACCGGTGGACCTCAGCGGGCCAGGTCCTTCAGGGCCAGGGTGAGCCGGTCGGTCAGCCAGTCGAGCTCGTCGACCCCGATCACCAGCGGCGGCGACAGCCGGATGGCCGAGCCGTGGGTGTCCTTCGCTAGCACGCCACGGGCCGCCAGGGCCTCGCAAAGGTCGCGGCCGGTTCCCAGCGCCGGATCGAGGTCGAGACCGGCCCAGAGCCCGTAGACGCGGAGGCCGACCAGCCCCTGCGAACGCAGCGGCTCCAGCCGATCGCGCAGCTCGCTCTCCAACGCGAGCGCATGCCGCTGGAGATCGCCGGGCTCGAGCAACCTGATCACTGCCCGGCCGATCGCCGTGGCGAGCGGGTTGCCACCGAAGGTGCTGCCGTGTGTCCCGGGTGTGAAGACGTCCATGATCGCGCGGTCCGTGACGACGGCCGACAGCGGCACGATGCCGCCGCCGAGGGCCTTGCCCAGCACGTAGACGTCCGGCACGACGCCCGCGCGGTCGCAGGCCAAGGTCGCGCCGGCGCGGCCGAGGGCGGACTGGATCTCGTCGGCCATCATCAGGACTCGACGCCTCGTGCAGACCTCGCGTACGGCGGCCAGGTAGCCCGCCGGCGGCAGGATCACCCCTGCCTCGCCCTGCACCGGCTCGAGGAGGACCGCCACCGTGGTGTCGTCGATGGCGGCGTCCAATGCCGCGGCGTCGCCGTACGGGACGGAACGGAAGCCCGGCGTGTAAGGGCCATAGTGGTCGTGTGCCTGGACGTCGCCGGAGAAGCTGATGATGCTGATGGTCCGGCCATGGAAGTTGCCCTCCGCAACGATGATGGTGGCCTGACCGTCCGGCACGCCCTTGACCAGGTATCCCCAGCGGCGGGCGAGCTTCAGCGCGGTCTCGACTGCCTCGGCGCCGGAATTCATCGGCAGCACGGCATCCTTGCGGGTCAACCCTGCGAGCTCGGCGCAGAACGGCCCCAGCTGGTCGTGGTGGAAGGCTCTGCTGGTGAGGGTGATCCGGCCCAGCTGCTCGATCGCGGCGGCCACGAGCGCGGGGTGACGATGGCCGAAGTTCAGTGCGGAGTAGCCGGCGAGGCAGTCCAGGTAGCGCTGCCCGGACGTGTCGGTCACCCAGGCGCCCTCGGCGGTGGCGATCGTGACCGGCAGCGGGTGATAGTTGTGGGCTCCGAACTGGTCCTCGAGCGCGATCGGGTCGGTCACGGTAATCCTCCTGATGAGGTGCTCGGATCCGCTGGATGCGGTAGAGGGCTGTGGATGGCGCGGACCGACTGGACGGTGTCGACGTCGGCGGGAGTCTTGTCCTCGCGGTAGCGGATCACCCGAGCGAAGCGCAACGCCATCCCACCCGGGTAGCGGGGCGAGGTCTGCACGCCGTCGAAGGCGATCTCGACCACCACCTCCGGACGCAGGTACACGGTGTGGTCGTCCCGGCCGACCTCGAGCTGCTGGAACCTGTCGGTCTGCCAGCGGAGCAGCTCGTCGGTCAGCCCCTTGAAGGTCTTGCCCAGCATGACGAACTCGCCGGTCTCCTCGTCGCGGGCGCCGAGGTGCAGGTTGGACAGCCAGCCGGTGCGGCGACCGTGCCCCCACTCGGCGGCGAGCACGAGAAGGTCGAGGGTGTGGGTCTGCTTGACCTTCACCCACCCCGCGCCACGGCGGCCCGCCTCGTACGGAGCGGTCAGGGACTTCACCACGACGCCCTCGTGGCCACGCCTGACCGCGTCGGTGAAGAACGCCTCGCCGGCTACCTGATCCGCGGTGACGAAGCGCGGGATCCGGCTCTCCTGCGGCACCAGCGTGCTGAGCCACTCATGTCGCTCGGCGCTGTCGAGTCCGAGCAGATCGTGACCGTCCAGGTGCAGGATGTCGAAGAAGTACGGCGTCAACGGCACCGTGTCGGGGCCGGTCGCCGCCCGGGTGGCAGTCCGCGAGCCGGTGACCTGAAAGGCCTCGGGGCGACCGTCCGGGCGCAACGCGATGAGCTCGCCGTCGAGCACCACCTGCTCGCAGTCGAGCGCCAGCACCGCGTCGACGACCTCGGGCACCCGGCTGGTGATGTCGTCCAGCGTGCGGGTGTAGACCGTCACCTTCCCGCCGTCGCGGTGGGCCTGGATGCGGATGCCGTCGAGCTTCCACTCCAGCGCCGCGGGCGCACCCGCCTTGGCGAGCGCCTCGGCGACGTCGGTGGCCGACTGGGCGAGCATCGGCTGCACCCCGCGACCGACCTCCAGGCCGAACCGGTCGAGCCCCGCCTCGCCCTCGGTCAGGACGGCCACGGCGACCGGCGCCGCGGCACCGCGCAGCATCGTCGCGGTCCGGATCTTCTCCAGGGGGATCCCCGTGGCCTTGCCGACCGCATCCGCCATCACGCCGTCGAGCGCCCCCTGGCGGAGCTCGCCACCGACCAGCAGCCGCAGGAAGCGCTGCTCATCCGCCGTCGCCCGCCCGAACAGCGCATCCACCGCCTCCCGCCGCCGGGCCTGGGACCCGGCACCGGAGAAGGCGGCCAGCTCCGCGAACGCGCGGTCCACCTCCTCGACCGTCAGCGCCGGTGTCTCGGCGGGCGCCGGTGCCTCCGCCAACGTCCGCCAGCCGACGCCCGTCCGCCGCTGGCGCAACTCGCCGGACAGGTAGGTCACGACGATCTCGGTCTCCACCGGATCGGTCGCGGTGGTCAGCAGGGTGGCGATCAGGTCGGCCTTGGCCCGGCGGGACCGGGTCTGGCTGAGCGCGGCCGAGGTGGCCACCACATCGGCGAGCAACATGCCACCAGTCTTGCCCATGTCACCGACAATCGGGGCCGGCCGTCAGCCGCCAGGTGGCGGCGGCAGCTCGTCCAGGAAGGCGGCACTCGGCACGAAGAACAGCGAACCGGTGACGGCGGTGGAGAAGTCGAGGATCCGGTCGTGGTTGCCCTCCGGCTCGCCCACGAACATCCGGCGCAGCATCAGCTCCGTGACGGCCGGGGACTTCGCGTAGCCGATGAAGTAGGTGCCGAACTCCTTCGTGCCGATGGTGCCGAACGGCATGTTGTCGCGCAGGATCTGCAGCTCGTTGCCGTCGTCGTCCTCGACCACGGTCAGCGCGGTGTGGGAGTTGCCCGGCTTGACGTCGTCGTGCAGCTCGATGTCCTCGAGCTTCGTCCGGCCGATCACCCGCTCCTGGTCCTCGACGCTGAGCGAGTTCCAGGCCTTCATGTCGTGCAGGTACTTCTGCACGATGACATAGCTGCCGCCGGTGAACGCCGGGTCCTCCACGCCGATCAGGACGGCGCCGTCGGCCTCGGAGCCGGAGGGGTTCTCGGTGCCGTCGACGAAGCCGAGCAGGTCGCGCATCTCGAAGTACTTGAAGCCGTGCACCTCGTCGACCACGGTTGCGGCGCCGTCGAGCTCGGTCATGATCTGGCTCGCCAGCTCGAAGCACAGGTCCAGCTGCATCGCCCTGATGTGGAACAGCAGGTCCCCGGGCGTGGCGACCGCGCGATGCGTCGCCCCGGCCACCTCCCTGAAGGGATGCAGCTCGGCGGGTCGCGGTCCGCTGAAGAGCCGGTCCCAGGCCTCGGAGCCGACGCTCGTTACGCAGGACAAGGTGCCGGCCGGGATCCGGAAGCCGACCGCGCGGCTCAGTCCGTTGATCCGCTCCAGCAGCGACCGGACGGCAGGCTCACCACCGGGCTCGATCCGGACGACCAGGAAGATCGCCGATCCCGTCAGCGGGGTCAGCACCGCCTGCGGCAGGGCGCTGGTCGATGCGGTCGGAACAGCAGTCGGATCGGTCACGATCTGTCTCCCTCGGACGCCCCGGATTGACCCCTTCAGCTCGGATTTCATCATGCGGCCCGGCCTCGGTCGCACACTTGCCTCGGGCATGAGACGTCAGGAAGATCGCATCAACTGGGCCAGGAAGGCGGTCAGCAGTGCCGCACGCAGGCGCGGGGGAGCGACGTCCAGCAAGGCGTTCACCGGGGCCATCCGCTCGGGCAGCACCCCCAGTGGCCGAGGTACCTCACCTTGCAGCAGTCGGGCGGCCTGACCTACCAGGTCGTTCTCCAACTGGCGCAGGCTGGGGAAGACGGTCGGGTCGAGCGCAGACTTGCCCGCGATCTCATAAAGTCACGGCATGGACTCGCAGCCCGGACAGCCGCCGCCGTGGCCGCCGCAGCAGCCGCAGCAGCCGCAGGAGCCGCAGCAGCCGCAGGCGTGGCCTCAGCCCGGCCAACCCACGCCCCAGTCCGGGCCGGTCCAGCCCGGACCCGTCCAGCCCGGACCCGTCCAGCCCGGACCCGTGCAGCCCGGACCCTGGGGTCCGGGGCCCTGGGGTGCGGGGCCGCCGCAGTCGTGGTCGCCTGAGCAGCCGCCGCCGTGGGGCCAGTACCCGCCGCCTTGGGCCCAGGCGCCGTACGGGATGCCCGCCCCACCGACACCACGGGTGGTGGCCGCACCGCCGGGTGTGCCCTTCCACCAGCTCGCGCGAACCGCGCTGCACCGCTGGTGGCGCCCGCCAGTGGGCACCCTGTTCCTGCTGGCAGTCGGGTTCCTGACGACCAGCGGGGTCCTGATCGCGTGGGGCATCGTGCATCTACGCGTGACGGGCGACCTGCCGGACACTCAGGGTGACCAGATCTTCCCTGACCCGACCGAGGACCTCGCCGCGACGCTGGTGATCCTCGGCGCCCTGATACCGGTCGTGCTGCTGACGGTGTGGGTCGTCCAGCGACGGCCCGCCGGCAGCGTCATCTCGGTGCTGAACCGGCTGCGCTGGCGCTGGCTGCTGGCCTGCTGCCTGCCCGCCCTCGGCTACCTCGCGGTCTCGTACGGCCTGAGTCTTGCCCTCGACAGCGTCATCGCCACTGACGAGACCGATCCGGGTGCCTGGGTCGGCTGGGAGCAGTTCGTGGTGCCGGCGCTGGTGATCCTGCTGCTCGTGCCGTTCCAGTCGGCGGCTGAGGAACTGGTGTTCCGTGGCTGGCTGGTGCAGGCCATCGGGGCGTATGCGCCGGCTCCTGTCGATGGCAACGGCCTTGCCCAGACGGTGCGTGCCCTGCTGCGCTCGCCGTGGCCGGCGTTGGTGATCAGCAGCGTCCTGTTCGTCTCTGCCCACGGCTACACGGGCTGGGCGATGGCCGACATCTTCCTGTTCGCGATGACCATCGGCTGGTTGACGATCCGGACCGGCGGAGTGGAAGCCGCCATCGCCCTGCACGCGCTGAACAACATTCCGGCGTTCCTGCTGCCGGCCGCGGTCGGCCGGCTCGACAGCTGGGCGGACCAGGGCGGCGCACACTGGTCGATCCTGGCCGTCGACATCCCGGCGCTGGCCTTCTACGCCATCTCTGTCCAGTGGCTGGCCGGGCGTCGGCAACTCGACCGGCTGACCCCCGCCGACACCAGGTCCCTGCGCCCGTAGCGGCATCCCGCCATCGGGAACGACACCTGCTGCCGGCGCACCGGAGAGCTGCCGGCACGTCCAGGAAAACCGTACGGCGTTTGACGGTGGGATCTGGCAACCTGTCGGCCGTGATGAACGACAAGAGTGAACCGATCGAGGCCGTCCTGTTCGACTGGGGCGGCACCCTCGCGACCTGGCACACCATCGACCTGTTCGCGGTCTGGCGGTCCGTGGCCGAGCTGATCGACGACGAGCGTGCGGACGAGCTGGCGGCGCGCCTCGTGGCGGCGGAGGAGTCAGTCTGGCTGCGCTCGCGCGACGAGCACCGCAGCAGCACGTTGGAGGAGGTGTGTGCCCTGGCCGAGATCGTGATGACGCCGGTGGCCCTCGCGGAGTACGAGCGGCAGTGGCACCCGCACACCGAGCTGGACCCGGACGCGCCAGGGATGCTGTCGGAGCTGCGGGACCGCGGCCTCAAGGTCGGCGTGCTGTCGAACACGATCTGGTCCCGCCGGCGGCACGAGGACATCTTCGCCCGCGACGGCGTCCTCGAGCTGATTGACGGCGCGGTCTACACCAGCGAGATCCCGTGGACCAAGCCGCACCCCGAGGCGTTCCTGACCGCGATGAAGGCGACCGGGACGAGCGACCCGTCGCGGTGCGTGTTCGTGGGCGACCGGCTCTTCGACGACGTGTGGGGCGCCCAGAACGTCGGCATGCGCGCGGTGCACGTCCCGCACAGTGCGATCCCGCCGAACCAGATCGGTCACACGGTCGGCGAGCCGGACGCCACGGTCCAGCGACTCGCGGAGCTGCCCCGGGTCATCGACGGCTGGAACGGGGCGGTCGCCTGACCCGGGAGCGGAGATACGACGGACCCCCGGCCGGGAGGGCGGCACGGGGGTCCGGGATGGGAGTTCAGTCGGCTCGCGGGCTCACGCGGCCAGGGTCGGATCGGCGAGCCGGCGTAGCCGGCCGAGCGCCTCACGCTCGATCTGGCGCACCCGCTCGGCGGAGATGCCATGCACAGCGCCGATGTCGGCGAGCTTGGCCTGGCGGCCGTCGTGCAGCCCGTAGCGGCGCCGGATCACGTCCGCCGACCGCGGGTCGAGCTGGTCGACCAGGCTGAACAGGCCGGACCGGTCCGATGCGTCCGCGACCAGCTGGTCCGGACCCGGAGCCGTCTCGGCCGCGATCAGGTCGCCGAGCGAGGTCTCGCCCTCGTCGTCGATCGGGTTGTCCAGGCTGATGTGGTCCCGGCCGATCCGGATGAGCTCTGTCACCCGCTCCCCGTCCAGGTCCAGCTCCGCCGCGATCTCCTCGATCTCCGGCTCCCGGCCCAGCCTGCGCTCCAGCGTGCGTCGGGCCGACCCGATCTGGTTCAGCTGCTCCACCACGTGGACGGGCAGCCGGACCACCCGGGCCTGCTGTGCGATACCGCGGGTGATGGCCTGGCGGACCCACCAGGTCGCGTATGTAGAGAACTTGAAGCCCTTGCGGTAGTCGAACTTCTCCACCGCGCGGATCAGACCGGTGTTGCCCTCCTGGACCAGGTCCAGCAGGGGCATCTGGGAGCGTCCGTAGCGACGGGCGATCGACACCACCAGCCGCAGGTTCGCGGTCACGAACCGCTGCTGGGCGCGCCGACCCTCCTCGGCCAGCCACTCGAGCTCTTCCTCGGTCGCATATTTGGGCGCTCCGCCCTTCTTGCGTCCAACCCGCCCCTCGGCCAGCAGCTGCTCCGCGAGCAGACCTGCCTCGACCGACTCAGCGAGCTCGACCTCTTCCTCTGCCGTCAGCAGGGGCGTGCGCGCGATCTCCTCGAGATAGAGACCGACGCTGTCCTTGCCGTCGATACCGTCGTCCGTGGACCGGACACGAGCCGTGCGAGCCACCGAAACTCCCTTCGTCGTTACATGGAGAGCAACGCTCGAGTGAGGTTCAAGATTCCAGGATCAGTGTGTAAACAGCCTGAACGTTCCCTGAGAGTTCCCGGCACCGTTCGTCCCCTTCCTCGACCCCGGACCGTGTCCGCCGAAGCGCCGCCACGGACCAGGCCCGCCACGATGGACGGGATCGGCTTGGCCTGTTGGGCTTTCGATGCCGGACGACCTGTCCATCGGTGCTGAGAATCCCTGCCAGGTCAGCGATGCGGTGGTTCACGATGTGTCGCAGGACACACACGTTCAGGGCCTTCACCTTGACTCCAACGCGTCCGGTACCCGCCGTCTTCCCTTTGAAACGACGCTCCGTGAACGCAGCCGACCGCCCGTCGTACGCCGGTCGGGGCGATACGGCGGGCGGTCGGAGAACTGCGGGCTCTGCTGTCCGGGACCGCGGGCGCCGGTCAGGCCAGGCCGAGGGTGTCCAGTGTCCAGGCCAGGGAGAACGCCACCTCGCGCCAGGCGTCGTACCGGCCGCTGCGGCCGCCGTGACCGGCGTCCATCTCGGTCTTCAGCAGCACGTCGACCTCGCCGGTCGCCGTCGCGCGCAGCTTGGCCACCCACTTGGCCGGCTCGACGTAGAAGACGCGGGTGTCGTTCAGGCTCGTGATGGCAAGGATGCGGGGATAGTCCTGCGCGGACACGTTCTCGTACGGCGCGTAGGACTTCATGTAGCGGTAGACCTCGGCGTCCTCCAGCGGGTTGCCCCACTCCTCCCACTCGATCACCGTCAGCGGCAGCGACGGGTCGAGGATCGTCGTCAGCGCGTCCACGAACGGGACCTCGGCGACGATGCCGCCGAAGGCGTGCGGCGCGAGGTTGGCGATCGCGCCCATCAGCAGCCCGCCGGCGCTGCCGCCCTGGGCGACGATGCGCTCCGGCCGGGTCCAGCCGTCCTTGACCAGGTGCTCGGCGACCGCGATGAAGTCCGTGAAGGTGTTGCGCTTGGTGAGCGTCTTGCCGTTGTCGTACCAGTGCCGGCCGAGCTCGCCGCCGCCACGGATGTGTGCGATCGCGAAGACCACGCCGCGGTCCAGCAGCGAGAGCCGCGGGATCGAGAACCACGGGTCCATCGACGTCTCGTAGGAGCCGTACCCGTACAGCACAACGGGTGCGTTCCCATCCTTCGCGACGTCCTTGCGGGCCACGAGCGACACCGGCACCTGTGTACCGTCCGGAGCAGTCGCCCACTCGCGGTACTGGGTGTAGGCGGTCAGGTCGACCCCACCGAGCACGGGCTGCTGCTTGAGCAACCGCCGCTCGCCGGTACGGATCTCCACGTCGTAGGTCGTGACGGGTGTGACGAGAGAGGTGTAGCCGAATCGGTAGCGGGAGTCGTGCCACTCGTCGTTGCGGCCGGGCGAGACGGTGAAGATGGGCTCGTCGAAGCTGAGAGCCTCGGGCGCGGTGAAGCCCGAGCCTTCGCGGCGCATCACGGCCAGCTCGGTCAGCGCGTTGCGGCGCCGGTACAGGATCACGTGCTCGGCGAAGGCGTCGACGCCGAGCAGCCGGCTCTCCTGATCGCCTTCCAGCAGGGTGGTCCAGGTGGCGGTGTCGTCCAGCGGGGCCGTGGCCAGCGAGAAGTTCGGCGCGTCGGCGTTGTGCACGATCAGCAGCTGGTCGCCCGCGTGCTCGACGTCGTACTCGACGCCCTCGCTACGGGGCGCGACGACGACGGGCCGGCCGGTCGGGTCGGCGGCGTCGAGCAGCCACACCTCGCTGGTCAGCTTGCTGCCGAGCGAGATCTGGATCGCCTTCTCGTTACGGGTCAGATCGACGCCGACCCAGAACCGCTCGTCCGGCTCGTCCAGGACGAGCACGTCCTCGGTGTCCGCGCCGAGCGTGTGCCGCCAGACCTGGTACGGCCGCCACGCGTCGTCAACCGTCGTGTAGAAGATCGTCGAGCCGTCCGCGGCCCAGGCCGATCCGTAGTGCACGTCCTTCAGCTGGTCGGGCAGCAGCTCGCCGGTGTCCAGGTCCTTGATCCGCAGCGTGAACCGCTCGTCCCCGACCAGGTCGATCGAGTAGGCGAGCAGCCGTCCGTCGGGGGAGACGTCGACCGTGCCGAGGGAGAAGAACTCGGAGTCGCCGGCGATCACGTTGCCGTCGAGCAGCACCTCCTCGCCGGCGATCTCGCCGTCGGTGGCGGGCGGCTCGTCGCCGTCGGCCTTCACCCGGCAGGTGATCGGGTACTGCTTCCCCTCGACCGTGCGGGTGTAGTACCAGTACCCACCGCGCCGGCTCGGGACGCTGAGGTCGGTCTGCAGCGTCCGGTCGGAGATCTCGGAGAAGATTGCCTCACGCAACGGTTGCAGGTGCGCGGTGCGGGCCTCGGTGTAGGCGTTCTCGGCCCGCAGATAGTCGAGCACCTCGGTGTCGGTCTTGTCCCGCAGCCACTCGTAGTCGTCGACGAAGACGTCTCCGTGGTGGGTGCGTTCGATCGGCTTGCGGGGGGCGACGGGTGGCTTGAGCTCGGACATGTCGCGAGATTACCTGCCTCGCTCCCGGCAGCGTCGCCAGATCCGGTACGCCGCGACCTCCGGCGCATGGTCGCTCCAGCGCTCGCGTACATTGCGGCACGGTGCACGGCGCAACCGGCAGCGGCCTGGGGCAGCTCCATCGAGGCGATCTGGTAGTCGATCCGCCACCCGGCGTCATTGTCGAAGGCCTTCCCGCGTCAGGACGACCACGAGTAGGGACCGGGTCCGTCGCCGCCGAACCGGCGGCCGAGGTCCACCCAGCCGGCAGCGAAGAGGCGGTCCAGCCGGGCCCACTCCGCCGGGCAGGAACCCGCTCTTCTTCCGGTTCGCCGTCCAGGTCTTCAGGTCCACCTCGCGATCCGCGTTGTTGAGGTCACCGCGTAGCAGCACGTGCCGCCCGTCTCGGCGCAGCTCAGCGAGCCGATGGGTCATCGCGTAGGAAGACTTACTTCTCGGCCTGCCGCGAAGGTGTCTCGAACTCGCTCGCGAACACGTACACGCTGACCACGGTGAGGGTCGAGCCCCGCCCGGGCTTACTGTCGAGCAGGTGCTCAACAGTCGACCGCGGAGGACGCGATGACCGGCAAGGTGGTACTCATCACGGGCGCATCCCGGGGGATAGGTGCCGCCGTGGCCCGCCGGCTGGCCGGCGAGGGCGCGACCTTGGCCCTGGTCGGTCTGGAGCCGGACGAGCTCGCCCGGGTGGCGGCCGACTGTGGTCCCGACGCCGGCTGGTGGGAGGCCGACGTCACCGATACCGACTCCCTGCGGCAGGCCGTCGAGGCGATAGCCGAGCGTTACGGCCGGATCGACGTGGTGGTCGCGAACGCCGGCATCGCCGCGCCCGGCTTCAGCCGGAGCATGGACCCCGCCGTGTGGGAGCGCGTGCTCGACGTCGACCTCTACGGCGTCTGGCGCACGGTCCGCACGACCTTGCCCCACCTGTTGGAGAGCCGGGGATACCTGCTGCTCGTCTCGTCGCTCGCCGCAGTCGTACACATCCCCGGCCTCGCGTCGTACAACGTGGCCAAGGCCGGAGTGGAGGCCTTGGGCAACAGTCTGCGGGCGGAGCTCAAGCACCTCGGGGTCGACGTCGGTGTCGCGCACCTGACCTTCGTCGACACCGACATGGTGCGCGGTGCGGACGAGCACCCGGTGTTCGGTGGGCTCCGGACCCGCATCCCGCTGGTGGGCCGGGTGTATCCGCTGGACCTGGCGGTGGACAAGTTCGCCAAGGGGATACAGAAGCGGGCGCGGGTCGTGCACGTGCCCGGCTGGATCGGCGTCCTCAAGGCCGTGCGCTCGCTGATGCCCCGGCTCGTCGAGTTCGGGGCGAGGTTCAACGTACCGAGGGCCGACCGAGCCGCTCTGGCGGACATCGAGGCCCGCGGCCTGGTCGAGTCGTCGCGCGCCTCGGGCGCCGGCGGTCGTGCCGACGCGACGAAGGCCGCGAACCGTCGCGCCGACACAGAGATGGCCGACCGATGAGCCCGACGGAGAACCGCAAGTACGACGTGGTGCTGTTCGGCGCCACCGGGTTCACTGGCGCGCTCACTGCCGGGTACCTCGCCGAGCACGCCCCGGCAGGCCTTCGCTGGGCGCTGGCCGGGCGCGATCAAGGCAAGCTGGAGGCCCTCCGGGCGCGGCTCGGCATCGAGCTGGACCTACTGCACGCAGACGTCGACGACGCGGCGTCGCTGGTCGCGCTGGCAACCGCCGCCCGGGTCGTCATCACCACGGTCGGCCCCTATACCCGCTACGGCGAGCCGCTGGTGGCCGCCTGTGCGGCAGCGGGAACCGACTACGTGGACCTGACGGGTGAGACGGAGTTCGTCGACCGGATGTACGTCGCACACCATGCGAGGGCGGTCGAGACCGGAGCGCGGCTCGTGCACTGCTGCGGCTTCGACTCGATCCCGTACGACCTCGGGGTGCAGTTCACCGTGGAGCACCTGCCACAAGGCGTCCCGATCCAGGTCGAGGGGCTGGTCAGGGCCGGGGCAAGACCGTCGGGCGGCACGCTCCAGACCGCGATCACCGGCATCTCCCGTGCCAAGCAGAGCGTGCAAGCGCGTCTGGACCGGCGGCGCGTCGAACCGCGACCCGAGGGCCGCTCGTCGAGGGCGGTCGCGGGAAAGATCCACCGCTCGCAAGGGTTCTGGGCCGTACCGCTGCCGACGGTGGATCCGCAGGTCGTCGCCCGCTCCGGTGCCGCGCTGGAACGCTACGGCCCCGACTTCCGCTACTCCCACTACGCCGCGGTGAGACGACTGCCGGTCGTGATCGGTGGCCTGACCGGCCTCGCCCTGCTCGCAGCGGCCGCTCAGGTGGCGCCGCTGCGCGCTGCCCTGCTCAACCGGGTCAAGGCAGGCGACGGGCCGAGCGAGGAGCGTCGGGCGAGATCGTGGTTCAAGGTCCGCTTCATCGGCACCGGTGGCGGCAAGCGGGTCATCACCGAGGTGGCCGGCGGCGATCCCGGGTACGACGAGACGGCCAAGATGCTGAGCGAGTCCGCCCTCTGCCTGGCCCTGGACGACCTCCCGAAGACGGCAGGCCAGGTCACCACAGCCGCGGCAATGGGTCCCGCACTTCGCAAGCGACTGGTCGACGCCGGCATGACCTTCCGCCTGATCTCGACCGAGACCTCCTGACGACCCACACCAACGACCATCGCGAAGGGGCAGCGGTGGGAGGTGTGGGGTACCCGGAATGATCCCCGAAATGTCGGGGAGATCGGGCCGGCATGGTCCACGCGGGTGGCACGCTGGTCTTATGAGGACGATTCTCAACCTGATCTGGCTCGTGCTCGCGGGCTTCTGGCTTGCGGTCGGCTACGTTGTGGCCGGGTTGATCTGCTGCATCCTGATCATCACGATCCCGTTCGGCATCGCCTCGTTCCGCATCGCCGGCTATGCCCTGTGGCCGTTCGGCCGGACCGTGGTCGACCGGCCCGGCGCCGGCGCCCCGTCCGTGCTCGGCAACATCATCTGGATCATCTTCGCGGGCTGGTGGCTGGCACTCGGTCACCTGGTGACCGGGATCGCGCTGTGCGTCACGATCATCGGCATCCCGCTGGGTCTGGCCAACTTCAAGCTGATCCCGATCTCCCTGCTGCCGTTGGGCAAGGAAATCGTGCCGAGCGACCGGGACTTCGCCGCACGATGAGGTCGCTCACGGTCCTCGGTAGCTGTGGCGCCTGGCCGGAACCCGGGCGTGCGTGTGCGGGCTTCCTCCTCGAGTACGACGGCTACAAGGTGGTGCTGGACCTCGGCTACGCCACCTTGCCGCGGTTGCTCGCGCACTGCCCGGACGGTGCTGTGGACGCGGTGATCGTCACGCACCAGCATCCGGACCACTGCGTGGATGTCAGCGCGTTGGCGAGGGTCCGGCACTACGAGGCGCCCGAGGCTGCGCCCATCCCGCTCTACTGCCCGCCGGGTGTGCTCGCTGTGCTGCGCGCCCTCGAACCAAGGCCTGACCCCGCAACCGTCTTCGACGTACAAGACCTTGCTCCCGCGCAACTTGGGCCGTTCCAGCTCGACACAATGCCGCTGCCGCACTACGTGACCAACCTTGGCGTACGGCTGACGGCGCCTGGCGTGACGCTGGCCTACACGGGTGACAGCGGCCCGTCGCCTGACCTGCCCAAGCTGGCCCAGGACGCGGATCTGTTCATCTGCGACGCGACCCTGCAGGGCCCGTCGCCCACCAGCCCAGCCCGCTATGTGATGACCGCCGCCGAGGCCGCCGGCGGTGCCGCCGGAGCCCGGCGCCTGCTGCTCACCCATTTCTGGCCCGGAAGCGACCGCTCGATCTCGGTCGCCGAGGCCCGCCGCGCCTTTCCCGGCGAAGTCCTCGCAGCCGAGGAAGACCTCGTCATCCGCCTCTGACCCCGAACACCTGCGCCGGCTGCAACTCATCGCGCCGCAGGCTCACGTGTGCGCAGTCGAAGCGGCACTCGTCCCAGCGCGAGAGCCGTACCCAGGGGGAGCCGATGACTGTATCGTCGAGAGCGCCCCCCACCGCATCGCACAGTCAAACGGCATGGCCAAAGCGAGGAGGTCGGAATGGCTACCTTCACAGTATGGAAGTTCGACGATCCAGGCGGGGCGGGCAAGGCTGCTTCGATCCTGAAGAAGGCGGCTGACGACGGCCTGGTCAAGATCGTCGACCATGCGGTCGTCGAGTGGCCGGTCGGGGCGTCGCGGCCGACGACCAAACACGGGCACGAGGAGCAATGGCGCGGCACCGGGTGGGGCGCGTTCTGGGGCCTGCTGTTCGGCACGTTGTTCCTGGTACCGGTGCTCGGCGGAGCGGTGGGAGCGGCCATCGGCGCGATCAGCAAGGCGACCGAGGGGATCGGCATCGACAAGGACCAGCTGGAGAAGATCCGTACCCAGGTGACGGAGGGAACGTCAGCGCTCTTCGCTGTCACCGATGAGGGAGACCTCGATCGGGTGGGTGAGCGCTTCCACGGCATGCACAGCAAGCTGGTGGCCACGAACCTCACCGATGAGGAGCGGAGAGTCCTGCTGGACACGTTCGGCGGCGAGTGACACCCCGCCGGGCAGGAGGCGTCCGGTGGTCGTCATCAGCTAGTTCGAGCGGCTGCGTGGCCTGCCTGTCGGTGCGACTGCGCCGCTGGCTCAGGTCTCGGAGCGGCGCTGCGCCTCCTCGGCCTCGCGCAGGGCGGTCACGGTCGCCAGGGCCGGATCGTCGATCGCGAAGGTGCGGACCGGACCCGGCGGCGTTTCGGCGGTCTCGAACCGGACGGTCACCCGGCCCAGCCCCGATCCCCAGACCCACCCCGCGCCGTACTCGGTGTGCACGACGTCCTGGCCCGGGTAGTAGCCGACGCGGCCGGTGGCCCGGGGCTGCTCCGGGACGTCCACCACTTCGATGGCCGGCTCCTCGTCCTCGCTGTCGATGAACAGATCGTCCTGGATCCAGTCCGCGAGCGAGGACACTCCGACCCCCAGCAGGCGGATGCCGCCCGAGATGTCACTGTCCTCGAGCAGCCGGCGGGCGACCCGCGCGATCACGCGGGCGTCGTCGGTCGGCCCGGCGAGAGTGGACGAGCGGGTGTGGGTGGTGAAATCGTGCATCCTCGTCTTCACCGTCACGGTTCGACCCGACAGCTGAGCCTTCTGCAGCCTTTCGGAGACGCGCTGAGCCATCCGGTCGCCGATGGCAGCCAGCAGCGCCCGGTCGACGATGTCGGTGTCGAAGGTGTCCTCCACGCTGACCGACTTCGTCTCCCGGTCGCTGACCACCGGTCGGTCGTCGGCTGCCGTCGCCAGCCTGAAGAGGCTGGTGCCGTGGGCCGAGCCGACCTGCCGGATCAGCTCGTCCGCGCTGAGCTGCTGCAGATCGGCCACCGTTCGCACCCCGGCCATGCTCAGCCGCTGGGCGGTGGCCGGGCCGACGCCGGGGATCACCGTCACCTGCATCGGGGCGAGGAACTCCGCCTCCGTGCCCGGCGGCACCACCACGATGCCGTCGGGCTTGTCGAGCTCGCTGGCGATCTTCGCGATCAGCTTGGACGTCCCGGCGCCGACCGAGGCGGTGAGGCCGCCGCTCGCCTCGCGGATGGAGTCCTTGAGGTCATGCGCGATCGCGGTGACGTCCTCCACGGTCAGGTTGCGCAGGCCCGCGGCGGACAGGTCCACGAACGCCTCGTCCAGCGACAGCGGCTCCACCAGGGGAGACAGCGCCCGCATCTGGGCCATCACCGCGGCGCTGGTCGCGCGGTAGGCGTCGAAGCGACCGCCCAGGTACGCCGCGTGGGGGCAGCGGGATCGCGCCTCGGCGGTGGACATGGCCGAGCGCACCCCGTACTTGCGGGCCTCGTACGACGCGGTGGACACAACGCCGCGCAAGCCGATCCCGCCGACCACGACGGGCTTCCCCCGCAGGGAGGGCTTGTCCCGCTGCTCGACCGCCGCGAAGAACGCGTCCAGGTCGACGTGCAGGATCGACGGATCAGTGCGCACCGGCCCAGTCTCCCCGGCGACACCGACAATCCCACCGCCGGCATCGGCGCCCACTGCGCGGAGCGGTCGACCGTCGGTGCGGCCTGGCAGGATCACGGGCATGACGAACTTCCCCGGACAATGGGACGACGGCACCGCCGAGACCGGCCCGGATCATCAGGTGCACTGGTACGACGAGCGGACCGCGATCATCCGGCAGGCGCTGCGCACCAACTTCGAGGGACCGTTCATCTATCTGTTGCTGGGTTCGCGGCGCGCGTTGCTGCTCGACAGTGGGACCGGACACGCCGACCTGCGAGAGGTGGTGGACGGGCTGCTGGCCGGGCGCGAGCTCGAGCTGGTCGTGGCGCACACCCACGGCCACGGCGATCACGTCGGCGGAGACCCGCAGTTCGACCCGGCCCAGGTGGTGGCGGATCCGGCTGCCTATTTTGGGATCGACACCTGGCCAGAGCAGGTCGTCCGTTACGACCTCGGCGACCGGGTGGTGGACGTTGTCCCTGTCCCCGGTCACGAGGGCACCGACCTCGCCTTCTACGACCGGGCGACGCGGTTGCTCCTGACGGGCGACTCGTTGTACCCGGGCCGGCTCTACGTGCCGGACTGGGACGCGTACCGGGCGAGTATCGCGCGACTGGCGGCGTTCGTTGCCGCGGACAATCCCGTCTCTTGGGTGCTCGGCGCGCACATCGAGCTGACGAGGACGCCCGGCCTCGACTACGCGATGGGCGCGGACCGGCACCCGGCCGAGCACGAGCTGCAGCTGGCGCCCACGGTCCTGACCGAGCTCGCGGACGCGCTCGCCGAAGCCGGGCCCGAGCCCAGGCGCATCGTCCGCGACCACTTCATCGTCGTGCCCTGCTGACCGGCCCACCTAGCAGCACGGCACCGCTCCTCGTACCGGCCGGAACAGCATGGGAGGGCCACTGCGTGGGCACCGACCCGGCGTGAGCACCGAACGGCGCCCGGTTCGGGCAGACTGTGGCCAGAGCGTGCGTGCCGCGGGACCTCAGCAGTTCGACAGGGGAGACGCAGATGGGTGAGGAAGTCGACCGGGTCGAGTTCACCCGGGCGGATCGCACCGCGTTCCGCAACCAGGTCCATCGCAACCTCGACGCGTTCGCGCGGATGCTGCGCGAGGCGCGGTTCGACGCCGAGCGGCAACTGACCGGCGTCGAGATCGAGCTGAACCTGGTGGACGAGCGGTGTGACCCGGCGATGAAGAACGCCGAGGTGCTGAACGCGATCTCCGACGACGCGTTCCAGACCGAGCTGGGCCGGTTCAACGTCGAGATCAACGTGCCGCCTGGTGAGATCCACGGGATCGGGCTGGACACGATGGAGTCGGCGATCCGCGACAGCCTGAACGAGGCCGACCACAAGGCCGCCCGGACCGGTTCGTCGATGGTCATGGTCGGCATCCTGCCGACGCTGATGACCGAGCACATCAACCGCGAGGCGCTGAGCGCCAACCCGCGCTACGCGTTGCTGAACGACCAGGTCTTCGCCGCCCGCGGCGAGGACGTGCAGATCGCGATCGACGGGATCGAACGGCTGCAGGTGACCGCCGACAGCATCATCCCCGAGGCGGCCTGCACATCGACGCAGTTCCACCTGCAGGTGACCCCGGAGGCCTTCCCGCGCTACTGGAACGCGGCGCAGGCGATCGCCGGCGTGCAGCTGGCGATCGGGGCGAACTCGCCGTTCCTGTTCGGCAAGGAGCTGATGCGCGAGACCCGGATCGCCTTGTTCGAGCAGGCCGCGGACACCCGCACCCACGAGCTGAAGACCCAGGGCGTCCGCCCGCGGGTCTGGTTCGGCGAGCGCTGGATCACCTCGATCTTCGACCTGTTCGAGGAGAACTCGCGTTACTACCCGGCGCTGCTGCCGGTGACCTCGGACGAGGACCCGATCGCGGAGCTCGATCGCGGCGACACGCCGGCCCTGTCCGAGCTGCGGCTGCACAACGGCACCATCTACCGCTGGAACCGCCCCGTGTACGACGTGGTCCGGGAGAGGCCGCACCTGCGCGTGGAGAACCGGGTGCTCCCGGCCGGTCCCACGGTCGTCGACACGATGGCGAACGGCGCCTTCTACTTCGGCCTGGCCCGAGACCTCGCCGACGACGAGCGGCCGATCTGGTCGCAGATGTCGTTCAGCGCCGCCGAGGAGAACTTCCACGCCGGCGCACGGCACGGTATCGACGCCGAGGTGTTCTGGCCCGGCATCGGCACGGTCCGCGCCACCGAGCTGGTCCTGCGCAGGCTGTTGCCGTCGGCATCGCGCGGCCTGGACTCGTGGGGCGTCGACCCGGCCGTCAGGGACCGGCTGCTCGGCATCATCGAGCAGCGCTGCCTGACGCACCGTAACGGCGCCGCCTGGCAAGCCGACCAGTTCCACCGGCTGTATACAAAGGGTTCGCACGGTAGGCGGGACGCGCTGCGGGAGATGCTCGCGCGCTACCGCGACCACATGCACGCCAACACCCCCGCGCACGAGTGGCCCGTGGACTGAGGGACGGCAGCAGCTGAGACAACGTGGGACAACGCCCCTGCGCTTGCCGCTGGCAACGTCATGGCGATCCCACCCGCCCCGCCGTACGAATTCCGGTGAGAAGCACCGGTCCAGGGGTGAGCAGGTCGTCGCGGGGGTACGTAGACCGGAACACCTACGCCGGACCATCCACTGTTGCGGGCGCAACAGCCGGAGGGTCACGGTCGCGACACAGGTGGTGGTTTTCCACAGATGCCGGGTCGGCTTCGGGGCAGTATCGTTCGGAACGGGTCGACAGACACCCGGAGGTGAGGCAAGTCGATGACGACCATCGTCGTGGGTTATGTGCCGAAGGCCGAAGGGCGCGCTGCGCTCCGGCGAGCGGCGGAGGAGGCGCAGCTGCGAGACGCCAAGCTGGTGGTGGTGAACTCCCACCGGGGTGGCCGCAGCTTCGACATCGACGAGGCGTCCGCCAGTAACGCGGCGCTGACCGAGGTACGCGAGCAGCTCGACTCGACCGGTGTGCCGTACGAGGTGCGGCAGCTGGTGCGTGGACTCGACCCGGCGGAGGACCTGGTGGCCGTCGCCGAGCAGGTGCATGCGGAGTTCATCGTGATCGGGCTGCGGCGCAGGTCCCCGGTCGGCAAGCTCATCCTCGGCAGCAACGCTCAGCGGGTACTGCTCGACGCTCCGTGTCCGGTGTTGGCCGTGAAGGCCGAGGAAGGGGAGGACTGAGGTGACCTCGACACGCAGCAAGAAGCTGTGCCTCGCACAGCAACCAGATGCGGACGAGATGTTGAGCAGAGACCCTTTTGCGCTGCTGGTCGGGATGTTGCTCGATCAGCAGATTCCGATGGAGCGGGCTTTTGCCGGCCCGGTTGCGATCGCGCAACGAATGGAGGGACCGTTCGATCCGCCGACGGTCGCCTCGTACGACCCGGACGGCTTCGTCGAGGTGGTGGCGGGCCCGCCGGCGGTGCACCGGTTCCCGACCGCGATGGCCGCCCGCATCCAGACCCTCGCGAAACACCTGGACGAGGAGTACGGCGGTAACGCCGGGGCCGTCTGGGCCGATGTGAAGTCAGGGGACGACCTGCTGGCCAGGCTGTCGGCCCTGCCCGGGTTCGGCGCCCAGAAGGCGAAGATCTTCGTCGCCCTGCTCGGCAAGCAGATGAAGGTCCGGCCGCGGGGGTGGCGGGAGGCGTCCGAGCCGTACGGCGAGGACGGCGCGTTCAAGTCGGTCGCGGACGTGATCGACGCCGGATCGCTGGCGAAGGTGAGGCAGTACAAGCAGGAACAGAAGACGGAGAAGCGTGTGGTGGTACGACCGATGCGGCAGACGCGCAACAGTTGAGTATCGATCGGCGGTTCCCGCAGCCACGCCACGGCGGGGTCGCGCGCCGATGGGGCTTGGGCACCGTGTCACAATGTAGTGTTGCCGCCGCCTGACCAGCGGCCGCCCACCGCAGCAGCAAAACGCAAGACCAGCACCGATCAGTACCGTGCACCAAGAACCCTGCAGACTGTAACCGTCAGACGAGAGGTAATTCGTGTCGTCCAGCTCGTCCGAGAACCTTCCCGCAGAGTCCGCCCGGGCCGTGGCTGCCGCGGCGCGCACCACGGCTCCGAGGACCAGCGCCAGAGTCCCTGACGCTGCCGCCAAGAAGGCCTCCGCGAAGAAGGCCGCTCCGGCCGCCAAGAAGGCCGCTCCCGCGAAGGAGGAGGCCATCCCAGCGAAGAAGGCCGCCGCGAAGAAGGCTCCCGCGAAGAAGGCCGCGGCTGTGGCCGAGGCCGGCCTCGCCATCGACCCGAAGACCGGCAAGCCCCGCGCCCTCGACGAGGTCGACGAGTCGGACTTCCAGCCCGACGCGGTGAAGCCGCTCGAGAAGGAGCTGACCGAGGACGAGGGCTTCGTCGTCTCCGAGGCCGACGAGACCGACGAGCCCGAGCAGCAGGTGATGGTCGCGGGCGCCACCGCGGACCCGGTCAAGGACTACCTGAAGCAGATCGGCAAGGTCCCGCTGCTGAACGCCGAGCAGGAGGTCGAGCTCGCGAAGCGGATCGAGGCCGGCCTGTTCGCCGAGGAGCAGATGGCCGACGACGCGACCAAGCTCAAGGACAAGGTCCGGGACGAGTACGAGTGGATCTCCGAGGACGGGCGCCGGGCCAAGAACCACCTGCTCGAGGCGAACCTGCGACTGGTCGTCTCGCTGGCCAAGCGCTACACCGGTCGCGGCATGCTGTTCCTGGACCTGATCCAGGAGGGCAACCTCGGTCTGATCCGCGCGGTCGAGAAGTTCGACTACACCAAGGGCTACAAGTTCTCCACCTACGCGACCTGGTGGATCCGGCAGGCGATCACCCGCGCGATGGCCGACCAGGCCCGCACCATCCGGATCCCGGTGCACATGGTCGAGGTCATCAACAAGCTGGCCCGGGTCCAGCGGCAGATGCTGCAGGACCTCGGTCGCGAGCCGACCCCGGAGGAGCTCGCCAAGGAGCTCGACATGACCCCGGAGAAGGTCATCGAGGTGCAGAAGTACGGCCGCGAGCCGATCTCCCTGCACACCCCGCTCGGCGAGGACGGCGACTCCGAGTTCGGCGACCTGATCGAGGACTCCGAGGCGATCGTGCCGGCCGAGGCTGTCTCGTTCACCCTGCTCCAGGAGCAGCTGCACGCGGTGCTGGACACGCTGTCCGAGCGTGAGGCCGGCGTGGTGTCGATGCGCTTCGGCCTGACCGACGGCCAGCCGAAGACGCTGGACGAGATCGGCAAGGTGTACGGCGTGACCCGGGAGCGGATCCGCCAGATCGAGTCCAAGACGATGTCCAAGCTGCGTCACCCGTCGCGTTCCCAGGTCCTGCGCGACTACTTGGACTGAGCAAACTGTGCGGGCTAGCGTGTTTCCGCAGGTCAGAGGCCACTTTCGGGGCTTCTGAGGCGACACGCTAGCACC
>DASTVQ010000078.1:0-12803 GCA_035759015.1 Kribbella sp. | reverse complement strand
CTGCCGTTCGAGTACAACGGGACCGCGGCGGTGCACGCCTTCTTCACTGCGACCGGCGCTCACCGGCGGGGAATCGCCCGGATGGTACCCGTCAGGGCGAACGGCCAGCCTGCCTGGGGCGAGTATGTCCGCGACCCGATCACCGGCCGCCTGCATCTCATAGGCGTCGTCGTGGTCGGCCTCGCCGGCGACCGGATCTGCGAGATCACCCACTTCGAGACCGCGATCGCTCCGTACTTCGGCCTGCCCCGGACGCTCGACAGTCGTTCTGACCAGGGACGTTAGGTGCGGCGTGGTGCGCGGGCTCGGCATGGCCACTGTTGAGTGGCCATCGCTCGCACAGTCTCTCGATCGTCCAGCCTTGAGTCTGTGGCCCGCGCAGGTCCTGGCATTCTGGACCCATGCAGAGCGTGTATGAGGCCGCAGGCGGCAGCGAGGGTCTGCTCCGCCTGGCCGAGGCGTGGCACTCCCGGGTGATGGACGACGAGATAGTCAGCCACGCGTTCAGCCACGGATTCCATTCGCAGCACCACGAGCGACTTGCCGCGTATTGGGCCGAGGCCCTCGGAGGCCCCACCACCTACTCCGACAGCTATGGAGACGAAACCTCGGTCGTGCGGATCCACAGCGGCAACGGCCCGCACGAGGAGATGGACCGCCGTGCGATTGCCTGTTTCGACCAGGCGATGCACGACGTCGGGCTGGAAGCGGCCGACCCGCTCCGGCAGGTGTTGCACGACTACTTCGCCTGGGCCACCACGACGACCATGTCGCGCTACCACAAGTCTGCTGACGATGTCCCCGAGGGTCTGGGCATTCCACGATGGTCATGGGATGGACTGCAGCGCTGAACCCAGCACACCGGCCACCTTGAAACTCATTTCCCCAGGGAGGCAGACCCAGCCAATCCCTCCCGGCACTTTCTGTCGTCGACTAGGACGCTTTCTGTATACGGCGCGCTCGGTGTTGACGACGTACGGGGCGTCTGGCCGGCGACGGGTGTCGTGCCGTCTGCTCGAGAGGCGGCTTTGATCGATCGTTGATGCCGCCGCGCGATCGTCGGTACATGACTGGACGGATGTTTCGGGTGCGGGCCCTGTGCGGGCTCACTGTGCTCCTCATGACGCCGCTGGTGGCTCCGGCACCGGCGAGCGCCGTCACGACCGGTGACTGGACCCAGTTCCGCAACGGGGCCGCTCACGAGGGTGTCAACACCGCCGAGACCGTGCTGTCTCCGTCGACTGTCGGCGGGCTACGCCAGCAGTGGGTGACGACCGTGGCGGGCAGCGTCTTCTCCTCGCCGGCCATCGCCGACAGCCGGATGTACGTCGGCGGGGTGGACGGCCGACTGCACGCGCTCGACGCGGCCACCGGAGAACGGCTGTGGGCCAAGCCGGACAGCGCGTTGGACGGGGACTGGATCAACGCCTCGCCGGCCGTCGGGGACGGGATGGTCTACGTCGGCATCAATCGCCCGGCCTCGGAGGTCTGGGCGTTCGACGCGGTGACCGGCGCGACCCGCTGGCGCATCGGCGCGTCCATCAGCAACATCGTCGGCTCGCCGACGCTCGCCGGATCGGTGCTGTACGTCGCCACGACGGAGGATCAGGTGCTGGCGCTCGACGCCGCGACCGGTGCCCGGATCTGGGAGGCCAAGCCCAACGGCGGCGGCGGTTCCGGCTTCTACTCGTCACCGACCGTTGCTGATGGCAAGGTGTTCGCCGCGTCCCTCAACCACAGGATCTACGCGCTGGACGCGGTCAGCGGCACCGTCCTGTGGTCGTTCCAGACCGGCGGCCACAACTCCTCGACACCGGCTGTGGTCGACGGCACCGTCTACTTCGGCTCGCGGGACGGCAACGTGTACGCCGTCGACGCCAACACCGGCGCACTGCGCTGGAAGGTTCAGTACGGCACCGGCATCCTGGCATCGATCCAGTCGTCGCCGGCAGTGTCGGACGGCACCGTCTACATCGGGACGAACAACGACCGCCGGGTGATCGCGCTGAACGCCGCGACCGGTGCCGTGCGCTGGACCTTCCGCGCCGGCGGGGTCGTGCTCTCGTCGCCTGCTGTGGCTAGCGGGGTGGTGTACGTCGGGTCTGACGGCGGCTCCGTGTACGGACTGCGGGCGACGAACGGCCAGCGGCTGTGGTCGGCGCGGCTCTCCGGCGCGGTGGACTCCGGACCGGTCGTGGCCCAGGGCAAGGTCTACGCGGCGACCTACGGCGACACCGGCGGTGGCAACGTCTACTCGTTCGCGCTCGGGCGTTGACCGTTGCCGGGTGGTCCGACCTGCTGGAGCGGCTCGCTGAGCAACCGTAGGCACTGCGCCATACCGCGCCGGTTGTCGGTACGTTCGCAGATCGCCAGCGCGGCGCGCAGGCACTCAAGCGCCCGGTCGGGCCGGCCCAGGCCGCGGTGCACGAGGCCGAGGTGGGTCAGACAGTGCGCCTGGCCCGCCTCGTCGGCCAGTTCGCGGAACACCTCGAGCCCGGCGATGTGCCCGGCCAGCGCCTCGGTCAGCGAGCCCGCCGCCTCGTGCACCTCGCCGAGGTTCGTCGAAGCGGCGGCCTCGCCGCGCCGGTTGCCCAGCTCGCGGAAGATCCCGCCGGACTCGGCAAGGCAGCGCAGCGCGTCGACGTACCGACCGAGGCGTCCATACACCGGCCCGAGGTTGTTCAGGTAGACGCCCTGGCTGTGCGGGTCCCCGAGCCGGCGGGCGATCGACAGCGCCTGCGACAGGGAGGCGGCGGCCGGGCCGTACCGGCCGAGGCTGTCATACACCGTGCCGAGCCCGTTCAGGCATGAGGCCCGGCCGATGTCGTCGCCGGCCTCGCCGAACAGTTTCAGGCCGGCGCGCAAGTGAACCATGGCCTGATCACAGTCGCCTCGCAGTTCGTAGGCCGCCCCCAGGTCGCGGTGCGCAAAGGCTTCGCCGTACGTGTCCCTGGTCCGGCGCGCGACGGCGAGCGCGGTTCGGTTCAGCTCGATCCAGTCGGCCCAGTGCCCGCGGATGTGGAAGAACGCGAACAGCGCGCGGGCCAGCTGCCCGGGGATCTCGTCCGGTACGCCGTCGGTCGCTGCCGCCTGCTCGGCGCTCGCGAGCAGGTTCGCCCGTTCGCTCTCGAGCCAGTCCAGCGCCGCCCGGACAGAGCCGAGCGGCGTACCGCCTTCGGCCCAGTCGCCGGCGGTGCCGAGCCGCGGGTCGCCCGGGCGCAGCGCCGCGTACGCGCGCCAGGTGGTGGCGACCTGCCACCGCATCGGCCGGGTCAGCGCCGCAGCGAGCTCGTCCGGCGACCACGACGCGGCGGCGAGCTCGCGGGCCAGCAGCCTCAACAGGTCATGCAGTCGGTACCGGCCCGGCACCCGGCTCTCCAGCAGTTGCGCGTCGACCAGCAGCTCCAGCACCGGCATCGGGTCCGTTGCGCCGAGCAACCGTTCGGCGAACGGTGGGCTCAGGTCCGCCGCCTCCGGCAGGCCGAGCAAGCCGAACGCCGCCGCGGCTGTGCGCTCGGCGTCCGTCCCGGCGGCCAGCAGTCTGTGCCCGACCAGCAGTGACGCCCGGACGTCGAGGTCGCCTGCGCGCAGCTCGTCGAGGCGGCGGTGGGTATCGGCCAGTCGGCCGCTCAGTGTCCGGACCGGCCAGGCCGGCCGTGCCGCCAGCCGGGCACCGGCGATCCGCACCGCCAGCGGCAGCCCTCCGCACAGCGCGACCAGCTGCCGCGCGGCGGGTGGATCCGCGGCGACCCGCCCGGGCCCGGCAAGCTGGCCGAGGAGCGTCAGCGACTCGCCCGGTGCCAGCGGGCGGAGATGCACATGACGTACGCCGTCGAGTGTCGCCAGCACCCGCCGGCTGGTCACCAAGACCGCGCAACCACGCCCGGCCGGCAGCAACGGCCGCACCTGGGCCACGTCGCTCGCGTTGTCCAGGACCACGAGCAGCCGCCGGGTCGCGGACTCGGCCCTGAACCTACCGGCGGCCTCGGCCACGTCATAGCGCCCGGCGTCGGGTACGTCCAGTGCACGCAGGAACCACCCCAGGACGCCGATCGGCGTGCTGTCCGACAGGTCGGCGTACAACTGTCCGTCCGGGAAGTTCCCCGCGACGAGGTGCGCAACATGCACGGCGAGCGCGGACTTGCCGATTCCCGCGACGCCGTCGATCGCACCGATCGGCGGCACGCGGTCGTCCAGATCACGCCGCAGCAGGGCCGTGAGCTCGGCCAGCTCGGTGGTGCGGCCGGTGAAGGCGGCCACATCGGCCGGCAGCTGTCGCGGCACCACGGTCCGCGTCCCCGGCGACGTCTCGCCCGGCAGATCGAGCACGGGGTCCGCGGCCAGCATCCGCTCGTGCAGGTCACGGACCGCGCGGCCCGGCTCGATCCCGAGCTCGCAGGCCAGCCGGTCGCGCAGCCGCCGGTATGCCGTCAGCGCCTCGGCCTGCCGGCCGGCCCGGTAGAGCGAAAGCATCCAGTGCTGCCACAGTCGTTCGCGCAAGGGGTTCTCTTCGACCAACGCGCGCAGCTCGGCGGCGAGCTCGGCGTGCTCACCGAGGGCCAGGCGGGCCTCGACCAGGATCTCGCTGGCGGCCAGCCGACGCTCCGCCGCCACGACGAGACGGCCGTCGGAGTCGGCGTCGACGGCGACGTCCTCGAGCGGCCGCCCGCGCCACAGAGCGAGCCCCCGGCGCAGCTGCTCGGTCGCAGCCAGCGGATTGCCGTCGCGCAGCGCCCGCTCGCCGCGTATGGCGAGCTCCTCGAACGCGAGCAGGTCGAGATCGGCCGCGGTCACGTCCATCCGGTAGCCGGCGGCGTCGGTGACCAGCCGCGGTGGCTGGACGCCGCTGAGCTGCAGCTCACGGCGCAAACTCGACACATAGGTGCGCAACGCGCCGACTGCGGTCGGCGGCGGCCGGTCAGGCCAGACGGCATCGACCAGCCGGCTCGCGCTCAGCGGGCGGTTGGCGCTCACCAGAAGCACGGCGAGGACGGCGCGCAGCTTCGGCGAACCGAGCCGGACCGGCTCGTCGAAGCGGTCGCGAACCTCCAGCGGTCCGAGCACCCTGAACCGCACAGCGTGGCCCTCCCGTCGCATAGCGCCCGTCAGTAACACAAACGGGACACACCGCCGCCCGGTTCACCGCCTGCGGCGCGGTTGGCCAGGGAGCCCTGCTCAGGCCACCTCGTCGCGGGCGGCAGCCTGTGGCTGCCAGTCCGCGAGCGACGGGTGTCCGACGGTTCGGTCGTGCCGGTCGCGGTCGTCCGCCACGCACCTCAGCCGGCGTGCGCTGGCGGCAGCGTCGTCTGCGCCAGGATTCGTCCGGCGATGTGGCAGAAGAGGTTCGATGACCCCGGTGCCGGCCATGCCGCGCTCGACGCCCGGTAGGTCCTGCTCGCGGACATGCGTGACGATCTGGTCCGCCGCTGCCGGGTCCCACTTCCGCAGCTCGGTCAGCGCCTCGCCGAGCAGGACACCCGTGTGTCGGCTCATCGGTCGCCGCCGACGCGGGGCGCGCACCACTGCGGGCCGTCGGGCCTCGCGCGCGGACCGGTCTTCGTCGGGCGCATCCCTACCTTGCGGCCGCAGCACACCATAACCTCCTGAACGGGTCGGGCGGTCGTCCACCGCCTCGCCGCCGAAGCTATCGAGAAAGGTGGGTAATCGCGTCACTCGAAGGTGGAACATCCGGTGGACGGTTTACCGGGTGCCGTCCGATGCAGGCCGTCCTAGAGTGGTATCGGCGAGCGCCACTCCTGCGGCGGTGATGTGATGGGCCGGTCACGTACTGCATCAGCCAAGCAGGCCGTTCGTGAGCGAAACGACCTGCTGTCCACCAAGCTCACGGTTCCGCGCCTTCGCCCGGATCGGCTCGTTCGGTCGCGTCTGACCGATGCCCTCGACGTCGCGATGACGCGCGAGGTGATCCTGGTATGCACGCCGGCGGGGTTCGGCAAGACCACGCTGCTCGCGGACTGGGCCACGTCGGCGACCGGGCCGGTCGCCTGGCTGTCGCTGGATCCGGACGACAACGATCCGGTGCGCTTCTGGCGGTACGTCGTCGCGGCGCTGGACCGCGCACGCGGAGGGCTGGGTGAGCGGCTCCTGCCAGTGCTGACCGGTTCGGGCGCGAGATCCGGTCACAGCGTCGTGACCGCGGTGATCAACGACGTCGAGGCCCAGGACGACGACGTGGTCCTTGTCCTGGACGACTACCACGTGATCGATTCACCGGCGATTCACGATGGCCTGGTGTTCCTGGTCAACCACATGCCGCGCCGCCTCCACGTCGCGATCGCCACCCGACGTGATCCGCCGTTGCCCTTGTGGCGGCTTCGCGCCCGACATCAGCTCGCGGAACTGCGGGCCGCAGACATCCGATTCACCCTCGCCGAGTCGTCGGCGTTCCTGCGGCAGGTTTGGCAACTGGACCTGTCCGCCGAGGTCGTTGCGGCGGTGGAGAGCAGGACGGAGGGCTGGGCGGTCGGCCTCCAGCTGGCCGGGCTGTCACTGCTGGAGCGATCGGATCTCGATGCCTTCCTCGGCGCGTTCACCGGAAGCCACCGCTACGTGCTGGACTACCTGAGCGAGGAGGTGATCGAGCGACAGCCGGACCGGATCCGGACGTTCTTGTTGCACAGTTCGATCCTCGACCGGATGTCCGGTCCGCTCTGCGACGCTGTCACCGGCGCCGACGACGGGCAGGAGCTGCTTGAGGAACTGGAGCGGGTGAACCTCTTCGTCGTGCCGCTGGACGGGCAACGTCGCTGGTATCGCTTCCACCACCTCTTCGCCGAGGTCCTGCGTGCCCGCCTGCAGCGGGTGGACGCCGGGCTCGTACCCGACCTGCATCGCCGTGCGGCCGCCTGGTGCGAACGGCACGGCCTGGTCGACGAGGCGATCCGGCACGCGGTGGCGGCCGGCGCCCCGATGTGGGCCGCACGGCTGGTGGAACATCATCTGGACGAGACCCTCCAGCGTGCGGAGACCGGGAGCCTCGCGCGACGCATCGCACTGCTGCCAGGCGACGCAGTCCGTGCCCGGCCCGCCCTGTGCCTGGCGCAGGGCATGCTGGAGTTCCACGCCGGCCGCCTCGACACAGCCGAGGCCTGCCTGGACTACGCCGATCGTGCGTTCGGTCGGAGGCGAGTCGAACAGGGAGTGCGGGTCCCTACCGACGGCGGGATGGTCTCCGAGGTCCCGGCGGCGGTTGCACTCCTGCGCGGCGCGTTGGTGGGAGTGCAGGGCGACGCCGAGGGCATGGCCCGATTCGCCCGCGCCGCCCTGGACCACACAGACGACGACGAGCGTGGGCCCCGCCTGTGGGCGCGCACGCTGCGGGGCTGTGCCGACTGGATGAGCGGCAGGCTGGCCGACGCCGAGGAGTCCTTCGCCGCGGTCCTGGCAGAGGCGCGGGCGGCACCCGAGGCGTACGCCACGATCGCGACGTGTTTCCTGCTCGGTCGGGTGCAGCACGCCCGCGGCGACCTGGACGCCGCCCTGCGAACCTACGAGGACGGGCTTCGGTTCGCGACCGAGGGAGTGGCCATGCCGAGCCTGTATCACCTGGCGGAGTCACACGTCGGGATGGCGCAGGTGCTCTACGAACGCGACGACCTGGATCGTGCCCTCGACCACGTCACGGAGGGAATCAAGTTCGGGCGCCAGGTGGTCGACATGACGTCGCCCCTTCTCGGGCTCGTCGCGCTGGCATGGATCCGGCAGGGTATGGGCGACCCCGACGGCGCCCTCGACGCCATGACCGAAGCCTGCCGGCTGCGCCCGAGCCCCGACGTGGTGGCGATGTGGAACCCGGCGCCGTCCGAGCGGGTGCGGCTCCTGCTCCGCCAGGGCCGGATCGACGAGGCCCGGCGGTGGACGCGGGAGCGAGGGCTGGGGCCGAACGACGTGCTGACCTATCCGCGTGAGCGCGACTACCTCGCGCTCGCGCGCGTCCACGTCGCGCAGGGCGAGCCCGAGACCGCGCTTCGCCTTCTCGAGCGGCTCGACCGCCTCGCCGAGCCGCAGGGACGGGTTCACAGCCTCATCCAGATCCGGACCCTGCAGGCTCTGGCCATGGGGGCTGCTGGGAACCAGTCGGCGGCCCTCGCACTTCTGGCTGAGGCGCTCGAGATCGCCCGGCCGGCAGGTTTCGTCCGCGTCTTCGCCGACGAGGGGCACGCCTCGGCGGTGCTGCTGCGCAGCCTGATCACCACGCGGCCGCGGGCACGCGTGGACTCAGCCTCCGCCGAGCTGCGCCGGCAAGTGAGCCGGGTGCTCGGAGCGTGCGAGACCACGACCCCCGCGCTCGGTCAGGACGGGCGGATCGCCGATCTCGTCGAGGCGTTGACCAAGCGGGAACTCGAGGTCCTCCGGCTGATCGCCGCCGGCCGGCAGAACCGGGAGATCGCCCAGGACCTCGTCGTGACGCTCGACACCGTCAAGAAGCACATCAGCCACATCCTCACCAAGCTCGAAGCCACCAGCCGCACCCACGCCGTCGCGCGGGCACGCGAGCTCGGCCTGATCTCGTGACAGCCCGCCAGGGGTCAACGGTCTGGGGCGTCGGTACGGCGTTGTGCGGCCGTGGTGACGACTGCCAACAGGACGCAGACGACGGTGATGGCGGCGATGCTGAGGACAGGGCTCGTCCGTGCCGAGATGAGGGGCAGGAGGAGGATGAGTCCGGTACAGCCGATCATCGCGCCAGGGCCGAGGGTGTCCGCTGCGATCGAGGTGTGGACCGTCCAGAGCGAGAGGAGGAAGACGGCGATCGGGATGGCCACGGCATAGCCGACTGCCGTGGGCGAGGCGCGCACGTGGTGGCCGGTCTGCTCGACCGCGACCTCCAGTCCGGCGCCGAGCGCGGCCAGTGCGCCGAAAACGGCGTAGTGACCGTATCCCCAGCGATAAGACCGGTGGCGGTGGTCGGCGAGGGCGGGTCCGGCGGGATGAAGGAAGTAGAGCCACCAGAGGGCGAAGAGCAGTAGCAGGCCGCACACGGCAACGGTGATGAGTTCTGCGCCAATGTGGGCCGATCTGACCACTTGTTGGACAGCGGTGCTGGTGGCCAGGACGCTCTCGCCGAGCAGGATGATCGTGAACAGTCCGTACCGCTCGGCGATGTGGTGGGGATGCCAGTTCGTGGCTCTGGTCCGTTCGGCCCATCGAGGGATCGCCAGTTCGAACGCGACGAGCAGGACGAAGGCCGCCAGCCCGAAGGTGTCCGGGAGGAACAGTCGCAGGACCCAGCCGACCTGTGCGACGGTGATGCCGACGGCGTAACGAAGCGCTGTACGTCGCGATCCGGGATCCTCGATTCCTGCGCGGAGCCATTGGGTGACCAGGCCGATCCGCATGATCAGGTAGCCCAGCGTGACTGCGCGGTAGTCGCCGTGGTCGGCGGCTACCGGTACGCCCGCGGCGAGGACGAGCACGCCGGCCATTTGCAGCATGGTCAGCAGGCGGTACGCGACGTCGTCGGTGTCGTAGGACGAGGCGAACCAGGTGAAGTTCATCCACGCCCACCAGATCGCGAAGAACACCTGAAGGAACGGGATCAGGCCGTCGAGTGCGTGCCCACTGGCGATGCTGTGCGCGAGCTGAGAGGTGGCGGCGGCGACCGCGACGACGAAGGTCAGGTCGAACAACAACTCGAGTTGACTGGCGACCCGGTGTGGCTCGTCGATCGGACGTGCGGTCATCCGGACCCGGATCCGGATGGTGCCGCCCGTCTCTCCTGCGGACCCTGTGTCGGGCAAGAGTCGACTCCTTCGCTGCTCGCTCGATCATCAGCTAAGACAGGGCAGCATTCTCGTTTGTGACCGGAGTCTTGGCGATGTGATGCCGCGGGCTGTCTGTTCGGGTCGGCGACCACGGCCGACCGAGTCGTCCAGGAGACCCGGCGACGCTCGGCGCCGACGACGTCGCTCGCTTCGTATCAACGCTGCTGAGCCGTCCGGCCGGCACAGGCCTGACCACCGAGGCCGTGAACGGCCGGAAGCGTGGATGCCGGCGATCTCGGTCGCCAACCGCTCGTCGGCGGCGGCCCGGTCGGCCCTGCCGGATCCCATCTCCGTCATGCCGCAGGTCTGCGGCCTGACACGGTTTCAGCGTCAACCGGCGCTTTACAGGTCTGCCGCTGGAAAGGTATTGTTTGGCATTTGTGTAGGCAAAAAAATAGATGCCCCGAAGGGGGCATCTACATACAGATTAGCGCGGCAACGCCGACATGTCAATTGGCAGTTTTCTAGATTGGGGGAGCGCATGACGGACAGTGTGCTGAAGCACGAGATCGCCGAAGAACAAGGGCATGTGACGATGCTGTACGACCGCCTCGACGTGCTGCGGGAGCGCGCGGCGGCGGATCTTCGCCGGGTTCACGGCGAGGAGACTACCGGCACCAATCAGGCGCTGACTGAACGCGAATCGATGTCCGTGCTCTTTTCCCGCCGGCATGCCCAGTTCTCGTCGGTGGAGCGCGGGCTTTGTTTCGGCCGGGTCGACAACGTGGACGAATCCCGCTTCCACATCGGGCGCATCGGGTTGTTCGACGACGACTACGAACCGCTCCTGGTGGACTGGCGCGCCCCGGTCGCGCAGGTGTTCTACCGCGCGACCGCGGCCAATCCGCTCGGCGTCACGCGAAGGCGGCACATCCGGCTCCGGGGTCGCACCGTGGTCGGCGTCGACGACGATCTGCTCGATCTGGACGCGCTCAGTGATCCCGACCGCACCACGCTCACCGGCGAGGCCGCGCTGCTCGCCTCCGTCTCGGCGAGCCGCACCGGCCGGATGAACGAGATTGTCGCGACCATCCAGGCCGAGCAGGACGAGATCGTGCGATCCGGGCTTCCCGGCGTCCTCGTCGTACAGGGTGGGCCGGGCACGGGAAAGACCGTCGTCGCGCTGCACCGGGCGGCGTACCTGCTCTACACGCACCGCGAACAGCTCTCCGAGAAGGGTGTGCTCGTCGTCGGTCCGAACGCCACGTTCCTGCGCTACATCGACCAGGTGCTGCCGTCGCTGGGCGAGACCGATGTGATGCTGTCGACGGTCGGCGAGCTGTACCCGGGCGTCGTCGGTACCGCGCCGGAGCCGGTCGCCGCGGCCCGCCTCAAGGGTGACCTCGCCATGGTGGACGTGGTCGCCAAAGCCGTTCGGGACTTCCAGGCGGTACCCAAGAATCCGGTCGAGATCAAGATCGGCGGGCACCGGCTGCGGCTGAACCCGGCGACCGTCCGTCGGATCGGTGACCGGGCGAGGAGCAGGGATGATCGCCACAACCATGCCCGCCGGCGCTTCTTTCGCGGCATCATCGACGAGCTGACCAATCAGATCGTGAAGCAGCTGGGCCGCCGTCTCGTCGGTGAGGAGGACGTCGCCGACCTGCGCAAGGAGATCGGCGAGGACGACACGGTCCGGTCGGTCGTGGATCAGCTCTGGCCGGAGCTCACGCCGGAGCCGCTCATCGCCCTGCTGCTGTCCTCGCCGGACCGGCTCGCCTCGGCGGCGCCCCACCTCACCGACGACGAACGCGCTGCCCTGCTCCGGCCGCGCGATGCCGTCTGGTCGCAATCCGACGTCCCGTTGCTGGACGAGGCGGCCGAGCTGCTCGGGGAAACCGAGTCCTCGGTGCAGTCTCGTACTATGGCGTCGGCAGCGGAGGCGACTGCAGCCAAGGAGAACCTCGAATACATGCGCGAGGTGATCCAGATGGAGACCGAGGAGACCTCGGAACGGATCACGCTGATGCCCTGGGAGGTCCAGCAGTTCGTCGCTCAGGCCGCCAATCGCAACCGTGTCCGGGATCCGTCGGCAACCATCGTCGAACGTGCCTACGGCGACCGGACCTGGCAGTTCGCTCATGTGATCGTCGACGAGGCGCAGGAACTGTCCGCGATGGACTGGCGGACCCTGATGCGGCGCTGCCCCCGACGGTCGATGACGTTGGTTGGCGACGTGGCGCAGACCGGCTCCGAGTCCGGCACCGGCTCGTGGGCCGAGGTCCTGGACAGGTATGCGCCGAAGCGCTGGCGGACCGAGGAACTGACCGTCAACTACCGGACGCCGACGGAGATCATGGCCGTGGCCGGCGACGTGCTCGCGGCGATCGACCCGCAGCTCACACCGCCCACGTCGGTGCGCGCGATCGGAGCCGAGCCGTGGAGCCGATGTGTGCGGGCGGAGGAGTTCGCCGGGGCACTCGTCGACGCGGTCGCGGCCGAGCATGACGCGGTCGGTGACGGCCGGCTCGCGGTGATCGTGCCGACCGCCCGCTATGCCGAGCTGACCGCGCTTCTCGCGGACAAGGTGCCGGGGGTCGCCTACGGGACGAACCCGTCGGTGCTCGACGCGACCACCATCGTCCTCGACGTCGCGCAGTCCAAGGGACTGGAGTTCGACTCGGTACTGATCGCCGACCCCGCCGCGATCGTCAGTGGCTCTACGCGCGGCCTGTCAGACCTGTACGTGGCGGTCACCCGGTCGACGAGACGCCTTGCGGTGGTCGCGTCGGGGGAGCTGCCCGCCGTCCTGTCGCGGACCGCACCGGCGAAGGCCGGAGTCAGCTGACCGCGCCTGGCGAAGTCGTTCGAGAACACCGCAGCTCCGCAACAGGTTGGCTCCATGTCGCGTGCGTCGCGACCGCCCTGCGGCATCTGGCACGTGACCGGACGCAACGCCATGGTCTTCGGGTCGCGGCATTGGGGAAGCGATACCAGCCTCGTTCCCCATGCGGAACGAGGCACCACATTGGTGACTGCCGAGGCGGTCGCTACGAGCGGCGACCAATGGCGTGGAAC
>DASTVQ010000077.1:0-43485 GCA_035759015.1 Kribbella sp. | reverse complement strand
CGGCCCTGCTTGCCCTTGAGCATGTCGGACAGCGACTTCAGCGGCCGGTTGCCCGGGCCGGTGACCGGACGGCCACGGCGGCCGTTGTCGAACAGCGCGTCGACGGCCTCCTGCAGCATCCGCTTCTCGTTGTTGACGATGATCTCCGGCGCACCCAGGTCGAGCAGCCGCTTCAGCCGGTTGTTCCGGTTGATCACCCGGCGGTACAGGTCGTTCAGGTCGGAGGTGGCGAACCGGCCACCGTCGAGCTGGACCATCGGCCGCAGGTCCGGCGGGATCACCGGGACGCAGTCGAGCACCATGCCCATCGGGCTGTTGTTCGTGGCAAGGAACGCGGTGACGACCTTGAGCCGCTTCAGGGCGCGGGTCTTGCGCTGGCCCTTGCCGGTCTTGATGGTCTCGCGCAGGTTGTCGGCCTCGGCCTTCAGGTCGAAGGTCTCCAGCCGCCGCTGGATGGCGGCGGCGCCCATCGCACCCTCGAAGTACTTGCCGAAGCGGTCCTTCATGGCCCGGTACAGGATCTCGTCGCCCTCCAGGTCTTGGACCTTGAGGTTCTTGAACCGGCTCCAGACCTCGTCGAGGCGGTCGATCTCGCGCTGCGCACGGTCGCGCAGCTGCTTGACCTCGCGCTCGGCGCCTTCCTTGACCTTGCGCCGTACGTCGGCCTTGGCGCCCTCGGCCTCGAGCTGGGCGAGGTCCTCCTCGAGCTTCTTCATCCGCGCTTCGATGTCGTTGTCGCGCCGGCTCTCGAGCTGCTTGCGCTCGACGTCGGTCCGGCCCTCCAGCGACGAGAGGTCGCGGTGCCGCGCCTCCTCGTCCACGTCGGTGATCATGTACGCCGCGAAGTAGATGACCTTCTCGAGGTCCTTCGGGGCCAGGTCGAGCAGGTAGCCCAGCCGCGACGGGACACCCTTGAAGTACCAGATGTGGGTGACCGGCGCGGCGAGCTCGATGTGGCCCATCCGCTCACGGCGCACCTTGGAGCGAGTGACCTCGACGCCACAGCGCTCGCAGATGATGCCCTTGAACCGGACCCGCTTGTACTTGCCGCAGTAGCACTCCCAGTCCCGGGTGGGACCGAAGATCTTCTCGCAGAACAGACCGTCACGCTCCGGCTTGAGCGTCCGGTAGTTGATCGTCTCGGGCTTCTTGACCTCGCCGTGCGACCACTGGCGGATCTCGTCCGCGGTGGCCAGGCCGATCCGAAGCTCGTCGAAGAAGTTCACGTCGAGCACGATGTGTTATCTCCCGAAAGTAATGACTTGGTCTGAGTGAGTTGGTTGCCTGATCTCAAGCGGTTGCACCCGCTCAGACCTCCTCGACGCTGTTCGGCTCCCGCCGGGACAGGTCGATTCCGAGTTCCTCCGCAGCGCGGAAGACGTCCTCTTCGCTGTCGCGCATCTCGACCCGGCTTCCGTCGGACGAGAGCACCTCGACGTTGAGACACAAGGACTGCATCTCCTTGACCAGAACCTTGAAGGACTCCGGGATACCCGGCTCCGGGATGTTCTCGCCCTTGACGATCGCCTCGTACACCTTGACCCGGCCGACCACGTCGTCGGACTTGATCGTCAGCAGCTCCTGCAGCGCGAAGGCGGCGCCGTAGGCCTCCAGGGCCCACACCTCCATCTCGCCGAACCGCTGACCGCCGAACTGCGCCTTACCACCCAGCGGCTGCTGCGTGATCATCGAGTACGGACCGGTCGAGCGGGCGTGGATCTTGTCGTCCACCAGGTGGTGCAGCTTCAGCATGTACATGTAACCGACGCCCACCGGCTGCGGGAACGGCTCGCCGGAGCGGCCGTCGAACAGCCGCGCCTTGCCGGAGCCGTCGACCATCCGGTTGCCGTCACGGTTCGGCAGGGTCGAGCCGAGCAGACCGGTGACCTCTTCCTCCCGCGCGCCGTCGAACACCGGGGTGGCGACGTTGGTGAAGGGGGCGGCCGAGCCGGCGCCGATCTTGATCAGCCGCTGCGCCCACTCCTCCTGGTTCTCCGGGTCGATCTCCCAGCCGCGGCTGGCGACCCAGCCCAGGTGCGTCTCGAGCACCTGGCCGACGTTCATCCGGCCGGGCACGCCCAGCGGGTTCAAGATGATGTCGACCTGGGTGCCGTCCTCCATGAACGGCATGTCCTCGACCGGCAGGATCTTCGAGATGACGCCCTTGTTGCCGTGGCGTCCGGCGAGCTTGTCGCCGACGGAGATCTTGCGCTTCTGCGCGACGTACACGCGGACCAGCTGGTTCACGCCCGGCGGCAGCTCGTCGCCGTTGTCGCGGTCGAAGACGCGGACGCCGATGACGGTGCCGTTCTCGCCGTGCGGCACCTTCAGCGAGGTGTCGCGGACCTCCCGCGCCTTCTCACCGAAGATGGCGCGCAGCAGGCGCTCCTCCGGGGTCAGCTCGGTCTCACCCTTGGGGGTGACCTTGCCGACCAGGATGTCGCCGGTGGTGACCTCGGCGCCGATCCGGATGATGCCGCGCTCGTCCAGGTCCGCCAGCATCTCGTCGGAGACGTTGGGGATGTCGCGGGTGATCTCCTCCGGGCCCAGCTTGGTGTCGCGGGCGTCGACCTCGTGCTCCTCGATGTGGATCGAGGTCAGCAGGTCTTGCTGCACGACGCGCTGGCTGAGGATGATCGCGTCCTCGTAGTTGTGCCCCTCCCACGGCATGAACGCCACGAGCAGGTTCCGGCCGAGCGCCATCTCGCCCTCGTCGGTGCACGGACCGTCTGCCAGCGGCGTGCCGACCTCGACCCGCTGACCCGCGTCGACCAGCGGACGCTGGTTGATGCAGGTGCCCTGGTTCGAGCGGCGGAACTTCGCCAGCCGGTAGCTCTGGTAGCTGGCGTCGTCGGCGGCGACCTCGATCAGGTCGGCCGAGACCTCCTTGACCACACCCGCCTTCTCCGCGACCAGCACGTCACCGGCGTCGACCGCACCGCGGTACTCCATGCCGGTACCGACCAGTGGGGCGTCCGCGGTGATCAGCGGCACCGCCTGGCGCTGCATGTTGGACCCCATCAGCGCGCGGTTGGCGTCGTCGTGCTCCAGGAACGGGATCATCGCCGTCGCGACCGACACCATCTGGCGCGGCGAGACGTCCATGTAGTCCACGTCGTCGGTCAGCACCAGCTCGACCTCACCGTGACGCCGGCGGACCAGCACCCGGTCCTCGGCGAACCGGTCGTCCTCGGTCAGCGCAGCGTTGGCCTGAGCGATGACGAAGCGGTCCTCCTCGTCGGCGGTCAGGTAGTCGACCTGGTCGGTGACCTGGCCCTTGACCACCTTGCGGTACGGCGTCTCGACGAAGCCGAACGGGTTCACCCGGCCGTAGGTGGCGAGCGAGCCGATCAGGCCGATGTTCGGGCCTTCCGGGGTCTCGATCGGGCACATCCGGCCGTAGTGGGACGGGTGCACGTCGCGGACCTCGAAGCCGGCCCGCTCCCGGCTCAGACCGCCCGGGCCGAGGGCCGACAGCCGGCGCTTGTGGGTCAGACCCGCGATCGGGTTCGTCTGGTCCATGAACTGCGACAGCTGCGAGGTGCCGAAGAACTCCTTCAGCGCCGCGACCACCGGGCGGATGTTGATCAGCGTCTGCGGCGTGATCGCCTCGACGTCCTGGGTCGTCATCCGCTCCCGGACCACCCGCTCCATCCGGGCCAGGCCGGTGCGCAGCTGGTTCTGGATCAGCTCGCCGACCGTGCGCAGCCGGCGGTTGCCGAAGTGGTCGATGTCGTCCTCTTCGACCACGATCTCGCCGGTCGGTGCCGCCAGCTCGGTCTTGCCCTCGTGCAGCGCGACCAGGTACTTGATCGTGGCGACGATGTCGTCGATCGTCAGCACCGCGGTGTCGTGCGCCTCGTCGCGGCCGAGCTTCTTGTTGATCTTGTACAGGCCGACCTTGGCCAGGTCGTAGCGCTTGCCGTTGAAGTAGTAGTTGTCCAGCAGGGCCTGCGCGGCCTCGCGCGTCGGCGGCTCGCCCGGGCGCAGCTTGCGGTAGATGTCGAGCAGCGCGTCGTCCTGGCCGGAGGTGTGGTCCTTCTCCAGGGTGAGCCGGATCGACTCGTAGTCGCCGAACTCCTCCAGGATCTGCGCGTCGGTCCAGCCGAGCGCCTTGAGCAGCACGGTGACGTTCTGCTTACGCTTGCGGTCCAGCCGCACGCCCACCATGTCGCGCTTGTCGACCTCGAACTCCAGCCACGCGCCGCGCGACGGGATGATCTTGGCCGTGAAGATGTCCTTGTCCGACGTCTTGTCCGGCGTGCGCTCGAAGTAGACGCCCGGCGAACGGACCAGCTGGGACACCACGACACGCTCGGTGCCGTTGATCACGAAGGTGCCCTTGCGCGTCATCAGGGGGAAGTCACCCATGAAGACGGTCTGGCTCTTGATCTCGCCGGTCTCGTTGTTCATGAACTCGGCGGTGACGAACAGCGGCGCCGAGTAGGTGACGTCGCGCTCCTTGCACTCGTCGACCGTGTTCTTCGGCGGCTCGAAGCGGTGGTCGCGGAACGACAGCGACATGGTGCCGCTGAAGTCCTCGATCGGGGAGATCTCCTCGAAGATCTCCTCCAGGCCGGACGGGGAGGACAGATCGGTCCGCCCCTCCGCCTCGGCGGCGGCCACCCTGGCCTGCCAGGTTTCGTTTCCGACCAACCAGTCAAAACTGTCCACCTGGAGCGCAAGGAGATCCGGAACCTCGAGAGGTTCGGAGATCTTTGCGAAGGAGATGCGGCGGGAACCGGTTGCGTCGGTAAAGCTGTCGGACTGGGGGTTGCGCGAGGCGACCAAGGGGCGTCCTTCCACGGGCTCGCAGAATCACTACATCGGTGCTGGGAGCGCACGCCGAACCGCCCTAGTCAAGTTTCCGCTCGAACCAGGGTGAAGGTTGAAGGCAGCGCAAAGAAATAGGTTACCCGATCAGGGCAAGCCTGTCCAATGGGGTCCGACACTATGCCGTCAGACCGCCGTTCCGTCAAGGAACGACGCGGGTTCTCCAACGGGTAGACCACCCGCGAGCCGCCCGGACACGTCCTTGAGGAGTGACGTCAAGACTACAGCCCGGCGATCTCCTGGACCAGCCATCGATCGCCGATCCGGACCATCGTGAAGCGGGCCCGGTTGAGATCGACCCTGGGCTTACCCTGCGTGATCGTGCTGGTGGTCGTCTGGTTGACGAAGACCAGCACCGTGACCCGATCGGCGCCACCGACTTGGTCGGTCCCTCGACGCGTACCTCGACGCCCGCGCATCCCTCAGATCAACTGGATGACCGCAGCGTCACGCTCCGTGTCACGACGGTGGGGGCGGAGTGGCTACCCGTCGAGACCCGGCCGGTCGGGTACAGTCCTGCAGGTCACCCGCCCGTGGGCGGTCTGTTGGCGATGGCCGGAACCCCAGCTGAGAGAGGCATCGTGCTGCGGTCAGAGACGTGGTTGCGCCGGTACCGGCCCGAGCCACCGCAGGGCATCACCTCGCCCCGACACGGAGACCAGCTCCCGCACCCGCGGACGGAGATCCTGTCCCTGACCGGTGTCAGGGCCGCGGCAGCCTGCGCCGTCGTGCTGCACCACATCGGTCTGCCCGCTTCGGCGCCTGGCCCCCTCGTCCAGATCGTCCAGGCCGGTTACATCGGCGTGCCGCTCTTCTTCATGCTGTCCGGGCTGGTGCTCGCCTGGAACTACTCGACGCTCGCGCCTCAGGACGGCAGCAGGCTCTGGCGGTTCTACCTCGCCCGCGTCGCGCGAGTGATGCCGCTGTACTGGGCAGTGCTGCTCTTCCTCGTCGTGCAACGCGCCGCCCGGGGAGTCCCGCAGCACGAGTTGTGGCGCCATGTCCTCGCGGTCCAGTCCTGGTCCGGCGACTGGCAGATCGGGCAAGGCTCCTACAACGCGCCCGGCTGGTCGATCTGCGTCGAGATCTTCCTCTATGCCCTGTTCCCGTTCCTCGTCCCCGTGGTCGCCTACGTCTCCCGCCGGTACGGAAACCTCGGGCTGGCGGGACTGATGGCCGGCGCGTTCGCCGTCCAGATCGCTCTGGTGGTCTTGTTCGCGGCCCGGGGCTGGGCGACCTTGCCCGCCGAGGCTCCGAGCTCCGGACACCGTTGGCTGTACCGGAACCCGTTGCCGAGGGTGTCGGACTTCGTCATCGGGATGTCCCTCGCCTTCGTGCTGCTGCGCGGATTCCGGCTCCGCGTGCGGACCGCGAACGTGCTGCAGGCCGCGTGCGTGATTTTCGTGCTGGGCTTCGCCGCGATGGGCACTGACGGCGTCGGGTGGAAGCGGGCCGCGTTCTACGGCGCGCTGTGGACCGTACCGTTCGCGCTTCTGCTCCTGTCGCTCGCAGCCGCGCCACTGGCCGTACTCTCCCGCTTCTTCGCGACCCGCGCGTTGGTGGCGTTGGGGACGGCCAGTTACGCGGTGTACCTGACGCATCGACCCCTGCTGCCCTATCTCGGCACTGATCCTGGCCATGCCCCGTCTGCCGGCGGCCTCACGCCATACCTCACCGTGTTGGTGGTGCTCGGGCTGTGCCTGCTGATCGGCGAGGGGGCGCATCGCTTCATCGAGGTCCCAGCTCGCCGGGCCGTGCTCAGACTGGCCCGCCGGCCCCGGGTAGAGGCACCGGCGCCTGACCGACCGCACGTGGCATCGGAGGTGTCGTCATGACGACACCGCAGGGCCTGACCTCCGTGGAGCACGGCGCGGCACTCTCCCACCCCCGCCCGGAGATCCTCGCGCTCACCGGACTGCGTGGACTGGCCGCGGTCGCCGTCGTCGTGCACCACGTCGGTGTCCCCAGGTCGTCGCCCGCCCCACTGCGGCACCTGGTCGAGGGGGCCGGTCTCGGCGTACCCCTCTTCTTCCTGCTGTCCGGCTTCGTGCTGGCCTACAACTACCCCATGCTCAGCCTGCGGTCCGGGCAGCGCGCGCTCGGCCGCTACGCGATGGCCCGGGTCGCCCGACTCGCGCCACTGACGCTCGTCGTCGGCGCCGCGGTGCTGACACTGAGCCGACGCAACGGTGACGGCTGGGCACGGACCGTGTTCGGTGAGCAGGCGTGGTTCATCGCCGTCGCGATCGTCCTGTACGCCGCGTTCCCCGTGCTGGTGCCACTGGTGGCTGCAGCCGCGAAGCAGGGCAGCCGCGGCCTGCTGGTGCTGCTTGCCGTCGCCTTCGGGGTGCAACTGGTCGTGCTGGGGTTGCGGCTGGCCACCGGCTCGGACGAGTGGCTGTACCGGAACCCGCTGAGCTGGATCCCCGAATTCCTGATCGGCATGGCCCTGGCCTTCCTGCTCACTGGAGGTCTGCGGCTCACCGCTCGTACGGCGCAACTGATCCAGGCCGCCTGCCTGCTCTATGCCGTGGTGGTCGCCGCCCAAGGGTTCGGCTCAGCCGTGAAGTACGGCGCTGTCTGGTCGATCCCGCTCGGGCTGGTGCTCCTCACTCTGGCCGCGGCTCCTGGGTCCTGGCCGGCGTACCTGCTGTCCACCCGGTTCGGGGTACACCTCGGCGTGATCAGCCTGGGCCTGTTCCTCACCCAGGAGATCCTGCTGCACGGGCTGGGCCCGGTGCGCTCCACCAGTCTTCCCAGCTTCCTGCTCGTATGCTGCTGGGTCGGGCTCACTCTGCTGATCGCCGAGGGCGCCCACCGCTACGTAGGAGTGCCGGGGCGGCGCTGGGTGATGGCGCTGGCCCGGCGGCTGGATCGTCGTACCGGGCCGGTGCGGGGCGAGGTCACCGCGGCCTGAACGCGCGGAAGGGCGGTCCGGAGTCCGGACCGCCCTTCGCGGTGTTACTGGGTTACTGCAGTTGCGGCTGGGCCGCGCGGGTCACTTGAGGGTGACGGTGGCGCCGGCGCCCTCGAGGGCCTCCTTGGCCTTCTCCGCGGCGTCCTTGGCAACCTTCTCCAAGACGGCCTTCGGCGCGCCCTCGACGAGGTCCTTGGCCTCCTTCAGGCCGAGGCTGGTGAGGCCGCGCACCTCCTTGATGACCTGGATCTTCTTGTCGCCGGCCGCCTCGAGGATGACGTCGAACTCGTCCTGCTCGACGACCTCCTCCGCGGCGGCCGGGGCGCCTGGTGCGGCGGCAACGGCGACCGGAGCGGCGGCGGTCACGCCGAACTCCTCCTCGAAGGCCTTCACGAACTCAGAGAGCTCGAGCAGGGTGAGTTCCTTGAACTGGCCGAGCAGCTCTTCGGTGCTGAGCTTCGCCATGGTGGCGGTCCTTCCGTAAGTGTCTTGCTGGGTGATTACTGATGGGGTCTTGCGTGCGTCCGGTCAGCTGTCTGCTGACGCGGTCTCCTCGGTGCTCGCCTCGGCAGGTGCGTCGGCCGCGTCGGCCTCCGCCGCCGGGGCCTCGGGGGCAGCCCCGTCGGCCAGCTTGTCCTGCAGCGCCGCGAACAGGCGCGCGGCCTGCGACAGCGGAGCGGCGAACAGCGACACCGCTTGCTGCGGGGCCGCCTTCATCGCACCTGCGAGCTTCGCGAGGAGGACCTCACGCGACTCCAGGTCAGCGAGCTTGTTGATCTCGTCAGAGTCGAGTGCCTTGCCGTCCAGCACACCACCCTTGATGACGAGATGGGGATTGGCCTTGGCGAAGTCACGCAGCCCCTTGGCCGCCACCACCGGGTCGCCCTTGATGAAGGCGATCGCCGACGGACCCTGGAGCAGCGAGTCGAACGACTCCACCCCGGCGTCCTTGGCCGCGATCTTGGTCAGCGTGTTCTTCACCACGGCGTAGTTCACGTCTTCACCGAGCGTAGTGCGCAGTTGGCGCAGCTGCGCCACGGTGAGTCCGCGGTACTCGGTCAGCACGGCGCCGGCAGAGCTCTTGAAGTTCTCCGTGAGCTCTGCGACGGCGGCTGCCTTGTCCGGCCTCGCCATGGGTCTCCTTCCGCCCTGTCGGGACAGGGTTGGGCTTCGTTGCCACGCCGGCCAGGACCCCGGACATCGAAAACGCCCCTGCGCAGGCGCAAGGGCGTGAACAATCCACTTCCAAGTCACCTACGCGGGCCGCCCACGATGTAGTGGGACCTTCAGTCACTCCGGATGGAGCGACGACCAGCGGTCTTCGGCAGCCTCAAGAGTAACCGCCGTACGCACCGTGACCAAATCGACCGCCGCCCCACGAGTGGCCGTGGATCGGCAAGACCTCAGGGATCGCGCGGGATCGGGCCACGCGCCGAGAGGGCGACCACGGGAGCGATGGCTCCTTGCCCGATGTCGTCGGCGCCGTCCTGAGCCTGCGGCCGGCCGGGAGGCGAGCGGACTCAGGTCCGAGCGTCGGGCTCGAGAAAGGAACAACCTTGACCATAATGAGTAGTCCTGACGGCAACCGGAGAGGACGGCCGCAGTGGCGCGTACCAGGTATGCGATTGTCGGCGGCGGAATCATCGGTGCAGCGGTTGCCCGCCGTCTGACCCAGGTTGATCCCGATGCCACGGTGACCCTGCTGGAGAAGGAGGACGAGCTCGGCCGCCACCAGACGGGCCACAACAGCGGTGTCGTCCATGCCGGTCTGTACTACGAGCCGGGATCCCTCAAGGCCCTGCTCTGCCGCCGCGGGGTCGGTCTACTGCGGGCGTTCTGTCTCGAGCATGGTCTGGAGTACAACGAGTGCGGGAAGGTCCTGGTCGCGCTCGACGAGGTGGAGCGGGGCCGCCTGGCCGGCATCGAGGAGCGGGCCCGCCGCAACGGCGTACCGGGGGTCAGGGCGATCGGCGCCGCCGAGCTGAAGGAGCTCGAGCCACATGTGCGCGGGGTCGCCGGGCTGCATTCGCCGTCCACGGCGGTTGTCGACTTCGGCGCGGTGACCCGGGAGCTCGCCGCCGACGCGGTGGCCGCCGGCGCGACCGTACGGCGCGGCGTACAGGTCACCGGGCTGGCCGAGCGGAACAGCGAGGTGGTCGTCACCGGGAGCGACGGCCAAGAGGCGTTCGACCAGGTCATCGTCTGCGCCGGCCTGTACGCCGACCGGGTCGCGGCGCTCGCCGGCGATGAGCCCGATCCACGGATCGTGCCGTTCCGTGGCGAGTACTACCTCCTTCGGCCCGAACGGCGCGACCTGGTCCGGGGGCTGGTCTACCCGGTGCCGGACCCGCGCTATCCCTTCCTGGGCGTGCACCTCACCCTCCGGGTGGACGGCGAGGTCATGGTCGGCCCGAACGCCGTTCTGGCACTCTCCCGCGAGGGCTACCGCTGGAGCGACGTGTCGGTGGCAGACCTGCGGGACATGATCGCCTGGAAGGGCTTCCGGCGCTTCGCCAGGCAGCACTGGCGTACTGGTGCGCGCGAGCTGTCGGGCTCGCTGCGCAAGCGGGCGTTCGTCGCCGCCGCGCGGCGGTACGTGCCCGAGCTGGAGGTGGACGACATGGTTCCCGGGCCCAGTGGCGTGCGTGCGCAGGCGCTCGGTCTCGACGGTTCACTGGTGGACGACTTCCGGCTGACCCGCACGGGGCGGGTCACCAGCCTGCGCAACGCGCCATCACCGGCAGCGACGTCGTCGCTGGCGATCGCCGAACACTTGGTCGACCTCGTGCTCGACCGGCACGGTACAGCGTGAGGCAGCGGCTTCCAGGCGGCAGGACTCAGGACAGGACCGCGAGCGCGTCGATCTCGACGAGCATGTCGGCGCCTGGCAGGCCGGTGAAGACGGTGGTGCGAGCCGGCAGCACGCCACTTTCCACGCGCGAGGCGACGAACTCGTGGTAAGCCTCGTTCATCGCGGCGAAGTCGTCCCGGGTGGTCAGGTAGACGCGCAGCGTGATGACGTCATCGAGGGTGGCACCGCCGGCGATGAGGATCGCCTCGACGTTCTGCAAGGTGCGGATCGTCTGCGCCTTCACGTCACCGGAGTGCACGAAGTCGCCACTGGCCGGATCGACCGAGCCCTGACCGGACACCTGCAGCATGCCGCCCTTGCGGACGCCCTGGGAGTAGCTGTGAGCCGGTGCCGGAGCATCGGGGGTGGAAACCGCGGTCTTGTCAGACATTCGTGACCCTTCTAACTGCTCTGGTCGGTGTAGTCCGCGCCGATCGCCGCGGTCGTGGCCAGCAGATCGGGCAGGAGCTCCAGCACCTGCTCGTACTTGAGCAGGACATCCGGAACAGAGATCGACACCGCACCCACAACCCGCCCGGCATCGGCAGTGACAGGCGCACCGATGCAGTTGATGAACGACTCGTGCTCGGCCCGGTCCTGCGCCCAGCCCTGTGCCCGGATGCGATCCAGCTCCTCGCGTAGCTCGTCGGGACTCGTGATCGTGTTGTCGGTGAAGCGGTGGTAGTCGATCCCGGCCAGCAGTATCTCGCGCTGTCGCCTGGGCTGGGCGGCCAGGAGCACCTTGCCGACCGCCGTACAGTGCAGAGCCGCCGGTACGCCGACCTGCGAGTACATCCGGACCGACTGCACGCTGTCGAGCTTGTCGATGTAGACGACCTGCCCGCTCTCGTACGCCGCCAAGTGCACGGTCTGACCTGTCCGCTCGTTCAGGTCACGCAGGTGCGGCGCTGCAACCTCCAGTACGACGTGCTGCTCCCGCGCGGCGTCGGCCAGGGTGAACAGGCGTGAGCCGAGGAAGTAGCGGTGGGTGTTGGCGCGGCGGACGAACCGCTCGGTCTCCATCGTGCGAAGGAGCCGCAACACGGTGGTCTTGTGGACGTCCAGCTCGGCTGCGAGCTGGTCCAGCGTGCGGTCGCCGTCGCCGAGGCTGACGAGGATCCGCAGTGCACGCGCCAGGCTCTGACTCACACTGCGTCCCTTGCGACGGCCGGCGAGTTGATGCCCGCCGGGCCGACCAGCGTGCCGGACCAGTCGGCATCCGAGCAGTTCAGCAGCGCTTGCCGCAGTCGCGCCCCCGGCGGAGTGGCGTGGTCGTCCGGCACCGCCAGCACCGTCGCTGCGCTGAGGTGGCCAAGCCGCAGGCGTTGCTTCATCGGCAAGCCATGAAGCATCCCGGCCAGGTAGCCGGCGGCGAACGCGTCTCCGGCACCCACCGGGTCGACCACGTCGACCGTGAGCGCCGGCACCTCGGTACGCCGCCCGTCGGGCGACAACGCGAGGGCCGAGTGCTCATCCGACTTGAGCACCAACGTTGAGCGCGGACCGAGCAGGTGCCGGAGCCGGTTCGGGTCGCTCGTACTGGCGAAGACCTCAGCCTCGTCAGCCCCCATCAGTACGACGTCGGCGGCGCGCAGCAGTCGCCAGAGGGGTGCCGGGTCCTCGTCATGCCAGAGCACCGGACGCCAGTTGAGGTCCACGCTCAGCAGGAACCCCAGCGAGTCCCGAAGGACTGCGAGCCTGTCCAGCATGGCCGCGGCGGACGTCGAGATGGCCGCGGTGATTCCTGTGGTGTGCACCACGTCCGCTGCGGCCAGGCGGCTGCGGACCGCGTCCCGGTCCAGGAATGCCTCGTCCATCGCGGCAGCGGCGGAGCCGGCGCGGTAGTAGTGCATCCGTGTGCGCCCGTCGAGGGTGTGCTTCACATACATGCCGGTCGGCCTCGCCGGGTCGCCCTCGACGCCCCCGACCTCGACCCGGCGGGCGTGGAGGTCGTTCAGCACGTGCCGGCCGAATGCGTCCGCGCCGACCCGCGAGATCCAGCTGGTCGAGACGTCGAGCGCTGCCAGGCCACCGGCCACGTTGCACTCGGCCCCGCCGACCGAGCGGCGGAAGGTCTCGACGTCCTCCAGCGGCACCCCTGTCGCGCCGGCGAGCACGATCATGGCCTCGCCAAGGCAGACCGCACGGGGCACCAGGTCGGTCATTCGATCCTTCCGGTGGGCTCGTTGACGGGACATCTGGCGCGATGCTACAACCGGTACATCAAAATGCGCAACGATCGTTGCGCCATGTGCAACTTCTCCATATGGGAGTCCCATTGTCAGCCTCGTTCGATGCCCGTGCTCTCGCGGCTCTCGCGGACCAGCGGGTGAGCTGGCAGGACAAGGCACTGCCGCCACGGTTCTGGGGCCGGTCGGTGCGCGAGATCGTGGCCGGCAGACCTCGGCTCTCGGAGCTTCCCACCCCGCTGTTCACCTTGTCGGCCCCAGGCCTGGAGCACAACGTCGCCACCATGGCCCGGTGGTGCGCCGGCCACGGCGTCGACCTGGCTCCGCACGGCAAGACGACGATGGCGCCCGCCCTGTGGGCCGCCCAGCTCGAGGCAGGCTCCTGGGCGATCACGCTCGCCAACGCCTTCCAGCTCTCGGTCGCCCGGGCCTTCGGGGTGTCCCGGGTGATGCTGGCGAACACGGTCGTCTCCCCACTCCAGCTGCGCTGGATCGCGGACGAGCTTGCCGCCGATCCGGGCTTCGAGTTCTTCTGCTGGGCGGACTCGGTCCGCACCGTCGAGCTGATCGAGGCGGCCCGCGCCCACCATGTCCAGGCCGACGCGCGGCCCCTCGACGTACTGGTCGAGGTCGGCGGTGCGGGCGGCCGTACCGGCGCCAGGGATGCCGAGACGGCGTTGGCCGTGGCGCGAGCGATCGCCGACGCGCCAACCCTGCGGCTGGCCGGGGTGGCGGGGTACGAAGGGGCGATCGCGCACGACGCGACCGAGGACGGCCTCGAACACGTCCGGGCCTACCTGCGCGACCTCGCCGCCGTGCACCTCAGGTTGACCGACGACGGACTGTACGACGCGGACGTGGTGCCGGTGGTCACCGCCGGCGGCAGCGCGTTCTTCGAGCAGGTCACGCAGGTCCTCGGACCGCTCCGCGACAGCGGCGCGCAGGTGGTCCTGCGATCCGGGGCCTACATCGCGCACGACGACGGGTACTACCGCGGCATCTCGCCGCTCGGCTCGGCACCGCGGACCGACGGCGACCGGCTGGTTCCGGCGATGCACGGCTGGGTCCGGATCACCTCCCAGCCGGAGCCGGGGCTCGCTCTGTTCGACGCCGGGAAGCGGGACCTGTCCTTCGACCTGGGCCTTCCGGAGCCGCAGCTGCTCCGCCCGCGCTCGGCCGGTGAACCCGCGCGCAGACTCGTTGGGCTGACCGTCAGCGCGCTGAACGACCAGCACGGCTTCCTCCGCTTCGACCCTGACGGCGCGGCGCCGGTGACCATCGGTGACGAGCTGCGGGTCGGGCTGTCCCACCCCTGCACCGCCTTCGACAAGTGGAGGCTGATCCCGGTCATCGACGACCCCGATGCCGGCGACCCGGCCGTGGTCGACCTGATCCGCACCTTCTTCTGATCGAGGCTGCGATGAGCGAGCTGCTGATCACCGGCGCGAGCGTCCTGGACGGCACCGGTGCTCCGGCCGTGCGGGCCGACGTCGCCGTGGCCGACGGCAGGATCGTCGCCCTCGGCAACGACCTGCCGCTGGACGCCGTCCGGGTGATCGATGCGGAGGGTCTGGTGCTGTCGCCCGGCTTCATCGACATGCACGCCCACTCCGACCTGCAGATCCTGGCGAATCCTGACCACACGGCCAAGGTCAGCCAGGGCGTCACACTCGAGGTGCTCGGCCAGGACGGCCTGTCGTTCGCGCCCGTCGACGACCGGACCCGGACAGCCCTGCGCCGCCAGGTCGCCGGCTGGAACGGTGAACCCGGCGACTTCGAGTTCGACTGGGACACCGTCGCCGGGTACCTCGACCGGCTCGACCACGGCATCGCCTGCAACGCCGCCTACCTGGTGCCCCAGGGGACCTTGCGGATGATGGTCGTCGGCACTGTGAACCGCCCGGCAACGCCGGCTGAGCTGATCAGGATGAAGGAGCTGCTCGCGCAGGGGCTGGCCGAGGGCGCTGTCGGGATGAGCAGCGGCCTCACCTACACCCCGGGCATGTTCGCCGACACCGCGGAGCTCGTCGAGCTGTGCAGGGTCGTCGCGTCCTACGGGGGTTACTACAGCCCGCACCAGCGGTCGTACGGCAAGGGCGCGCTGGAGGCCTACGGCGAGATGATCGAGGTGGCTCGGGACTCCGGCTGCGCGCTGCACCTCACGCACGCCACGATGAACTTCGAGCCGAACCGCGGCCGGGCGGGCGACCTGCTGGCCATGATCGACGACGGCCTGGCTGCCGGCGTGGACATCACCATCGACACTTACCCCTACTTGCCTGGAGCAACTACGCTCAGCGCGATCCTGCCGAGCTGGACCGCCGAGGGAGGCGCCGACGCACTGCTCGGTCTGCTGGCCGATCCCGACCACCGGGCAAGGATCAGCCACGAGCTCGAAGAGGTCGGCACCGACGGGTGCCACGGCTGCGTGGCGGACTGGGACACGATCGAGATCAGCGGCGTGAAGAACCCTGCCCTCACCGACTCGGTGGGACAGACGATTGCCGACCTGGCGCGGCGACACGGCGAGCCGCCGACGGACGTCTTCTTCGACCTGCTCGTCCGCGACGACCTCGCCACCACGATCCTCCAGCACGTCGGCCACGAGGAGAACGTGCAGGCGATCATGAGGCATCCGACCCACACCGGCGGCTCTGACGGCATTCTCATCGGCGCGAAGCCGCATCCGCGAGCCTGGGGGACCTTCCCCCGGTACCTGGCCCGCTACGTCCGTGAGCTGGGCGTTCTCGACCTCGCCGACTGCGTCCACCATCTGACCGGCCGGCCCGCGCGGCGGCTGCGGCTGATCGACCGCGGCCTGGTCCGCGAGGGCTTCCATGCCGACCTGGTGCTGTTCGACCCGGACGGCATCCGCGACACCGCCACCTTCGCCGAGCCTCGACAGCCTGCCGCGGGTATCCCGTGGGTCCTGGTCGGCGGCACGCCCGTGGTCGAGAACGGCCACCGTACCGACGCACGACCCGGCCACTCGCTGCGCCGTACCGAGGAAGGAACGCGATGACCACCCTGGACCTGCTCCGGACCGACCGGGTACTCAGCGTCGTGCGGGCGCCGTCGATCGACGACGCCCGTGACCTGTGCGCCGCCCTCGTTGCCGGGGGCATCCACGTGGTCGAGCTGACGTTCACCACCCCGGATCTGCCCCGGCACCTGTCCCGGGCCGCTTCGACCGCGGACGAGACGGGGGCGGTGGTCGGCGCGGGCACCGTGCAGACCGGCGCCCAGGCCCAGCAGGCCGTGGACGCCGGCGCACAGTTCCTGGTGACACCTGGGCAGGGCCCCGAGGCGGCCGCGGTCGTCGCCGCCGCCCGCGCTGCCCGGATCCCGGTGGTGCTCGGCGCGTTCACGCCTTCCGAGGTGATGACCGCGATCGCGCTCGGCTCGGACGCGGTGAAGATCTTCCCCGCGCACCAGCTGGGACCGAGGTACCTGAAGGACCTCGCCGGGCCGTTCCCCGGCGTAGCGCTGATCCCTTCCGGCGGGGTCAACACCGGCAACGCCCGCCGGTTCCTGGACGCCGGCGCACTCGCGGTCAGCGCCGGCACCGATGTGGTGGCCCCGGCCGATGTCGTGGCCGGGCGCTGGGCCGACATCACCGCGAAGGCGGCCGGGCTCAGCGCCGCGTTGCGCTGAGGCCCCCGGTTGTCCATTCCGCGACCGGACCCTCGTGCAACTCGGCATAGACGCGGTCACGCAGCTCGTTGGCCTCCGCATCCGTCAAGGTCCGCTCCAGTGTCCTCAGGACCAGCCTGACCAGTACATTCCGCTGCCCGGGCGTGAGCTGGAGCCTGTCCCGCGCGGCCGGCGGCAGGTCGTCGTACGAGGTCTCGCCGCGCACCACCACCGACTCGGCCGCGTCGGCCTGGTCGCCCAGCGCCTCGCGCACCCGGTCGCCGAGTGCCTCGGCTGTCGTGTCGGCGTGCGGCCCGACCACGATCGACAGATCCCGCCGTACGGCGGGCATCGCCGACACCGGCCGGTACGGCGACAGGTCGAGCATTTGCTCAGCGACGCGCGGGTCGGTGGATCGCAGCAGCCGGATGTCCCCGATGCCCTTGCGCAACATCAACAAGCGATCCAGGCCCGGTCCCATCGCCAGACCGGTCCAGCTCTCGTCCAGCCCGGCCTTACGGAGGACCTTCGGCGCTGCCACCCCGCATTCACCGATCTCGATCCACTGGTTCTGCAGCAGGACGTCGATCTGCCGTCCGTGCGTCGTGTACGGATGGACGGCCGGCACCGTCCGGTAGGTCTGCCCGGGCAACACGGTGTGGACGACCCGGGCGATCATCTCCTCCAGCTCGGGTTCTCCCAGCTCGGTGGTACGGCTGATCCGCCAGAGGTCCAGCTGGTGCGGCGTACCGGTGTGCTGCCAGTCGACCGAGTCGCGCCGGTAGCAGATCCCGGCGCAGACGAGCAGCACGTCCTCGCTGTCCGCGCCGCTCGTCGCGAGCTCGCGGAGCGCCGGCGGGACCATCGCGGAGGTGTGACTGCGAAGGACCTCGCCCGCCGAGGCATAACGGGTGTAGCGCGCCTCCCGGGTGACGGCGTCGGCCGCATACCCGAGGTTGTCGTAGTTGTCGGCCAAGGACACAACGGGATGATCGCGCCGGATCCACACCTCGGTGTCCGGCCAGGCCGCTGCCAGCGCGGTGCGCAGCTCGTCGACGATCAACTGGATGGCGTGCGGCCCTCGGGCCGGATCCGCCAGATCGCGCAAGGCCAACGCCCTGCGCAGGTCTTCAGGCGCGAGCGGGATGATGTCTTGGGTGATGGTGCCGTCGGTCGGCATGGTTCTCTCCTGTGGTGGTGACGGGCTTGGGTTCGGGAGTGCGAACACCCCGACCGGCCGCGGTCACCTGAGGAGAGAGCTCAGGAGCGCGTCAGCGCACCAGGACGGCTCACCCCGACGGCACCGCTGTGCCGGCCGGGGCGCAGAAATCGCCGCCCATATCGCTCCACGGCATCAACTGTACCGTTCGCCCGGCGCATCACGTGAGGGCGAAGGAGCCGAAGGTGGGCTTACCGGTGGCCTGGTAGCTGTCGACCTTCACGCCGGTGCTGGTGACCTTGGTGTCCACGAGCCGGAGCGCCTTCGGGGCGAGACCTTCGGCGAACAGCCGCCTGCCGGTGCCGAGCACGACCGGGTAGGTCCAGAACCGGTACTCGTCGATCAGGTCGTTGGCGATCAAGGTCCGGGCCAGGGCGCCGCTGCCGTGCACCTGGAGCTCACCACCCGGCAACTCCTTCAGCTTGCCGACCTCGGTGACCAGATCGCCGGTGATCAGCTGCGAGTTCGCCCAGTCGAGCCGGTCGAGGGTGTGCGCGGCGACGTATTTCGGCAGCCTGTTCATCGGGCCGGCCACCGGGTCGTTCTCGTCGGTCGGCGATCTGCGTGACGAGCTCGGTCACGCTGCGGCCGGTCGGTTGCCCACGGGTCGAGGACCTCACCCCGGACCTGACCGCCCATTGACCGGCCTGAGTCGTATCGTTGGGCGCGTGGGCACGCCTACCGCGTGGTCGTGCCTTTGCGATGGGGACGCGGAACGCGAAGGGCCCCGGTCCGCCGACCGGGGCCCTTCGTCTTGCTTCCGCGGGACTGCCGGGGCTCAGGCCTCGGTGGTGTCCTCGAGCAGGTTGCGAGTGCGGTTCGGGTCGACCGGGACGCCCGGGCCCATGGTCGTGGAGATCACGGTCTTCTTGACGTAGCGACCCTTGGAGCTGGAGGGCTTCAGCCGGAGGATCTCCTCCAGCGCCGCACCGTAGTTCTCCACCAGCTGAGCCTCGCTGAAGGACGCCTTGCCGATGATGAAGTGCAGGTTCGCGTGCCGGTCGACCCGGAACTCGATCTTGCCGCCCTTGATGTCGGACACCGCCTTGGCCACGTCCGGGGTGACGGTGCCGGTCTTCGGGTTCGGCATCAGACCACGCGGGCCGAGCACCCGGCCCAGCCGGCCGACCTTGCCCATCAGGTCGGGGGTGGCGACGACGGCGTCGAAGTCCAGCCAGCCACCGTTGACCCGCTCCAGCATGTCGTCGGAACCGACGTAGTCGGCGCCGGCGGCCAGTGCGGCCTCGGCCTTCTCACCGGTGGCGAAGACGAGGACCCGTGCCGTCTTGCCGGTGCCGTGCGGAAGGTTGACGGTGCCGCGCACCATCTGGTCGGCCTTGCGAGGGTCGACCCCGAGCCGCATCGCGACGTCGACGGTCGAGTCGAACTTCTTGGTGCCGGCGGCTTCCTTGGCCAGCTTGACGGCCTCGAGCGGGCTGTACAGCCTGTCGCCGTCGATCTTCTCCGCGATGGCGCGGTAGCTCTTGCTGCGCTGAGTCATGAGGTTCCTCTCTGGGATGTGGTACGGGCGGCGCTTCGCCCTGCCACGACTACGTGGTGGTGCCGCTGACCGGGGTCAGCCCTCGACGGTGACGCCCATCGACCGGGCGGTGCCCTCGACGATCTTCATCGCCGCGTCGATGTCACGGGCGTTCAGGTCCGGCATCTTGGTCTCGGCGATCTCGCGGACCTGGTCCTTGGTGATCTTGCCGACCTTGTCCTTGTGCGGGACGGCGGAGCCCTTCTGCAGGCCCGCAGCCTTCTTGATCATCTCCGGCGCCGGCGGCGTCTTGGTGACGAACGTGAAGGTGCGGTCCTCGTAGATGGTGATCTCGACCGGCACGACGTTTCCGCGCATGGACTCCGTCTGGGCGTTGTACGCCTTGCAGAACTCCATGATGTTGACGCCGTGCGGACCGAGCGCGGTACCGACCGGCGGGGCGGGCGTCGCGGCACCGGCCTGGAGCTGCACCTTGACGAGGGCAGCGATCTTCTTCTTGGGAGGCATGTTCTTCTCGGGTCCTTAGACTTTCTGGATCTGGCTGAAGCTGAGCTCGACCGGGGTCTCCCGGCCGAAGATCTCCACCAGCGCCTTGATCCGCTGGGCGTCGGCGTTGATCTCCGTGATCGTGGCGTGCAGGGTCGCGAACGGCCCGTCGACCACCATGACCGAGTCACCCACGCCGAAATCGGCGACCTCGACCTTCTTCTTGGCCGGGGTCTTCGCGGGTGCGCCACCGGTCTCGGCAGCCGCCGCCTCGGCCGCCGCCACGACGGCCGGAGCGAGCATCTTCTCGACCTCTTCGAGGCTGAGCGGGACGGGCCTTTGGCTGTGCCCGACGAACCCGGTCACCGACGGCGTGTGCCGGACCGTGGACCAGGACTCGTCCGTCAGGTCCATCCGGACCAGCACGTAGCCGGGGAGCACGGTGCGCTTCACCATCCGGCGTTGACCGTTCTTGATCTCGGCGACCTCCTCGGTCGGCACGATGATCTCGAAGATGTAGTCCTCCATGTTCAGGGAGGTGATCCGGTTCTCCAGGTTCGCCTTGACCCGGTTCTCCATCCCCGAGTACGTGTGCACCACGTACCAGTCGCCGATCTGGGAGCGCAACGTGCTGCGCAGCTCCTCCAGCGGGTCACCCGGCTCGGCCGGCACGACCTCCTCGACGGGAGCCTCCGCCTCGGCGGCGGGCTCGACCTCGGCGGCGGGCTCGACCTCGGCGGCAGGCTCGACCTCGGCGGCGGGCTCGTCCTCGGGGTCCTCGTCGTTGGAGTCGTCCTCGTCCGAGTCGCCGGCCCTGTCCTCCGCGTCCGAGTCGACGTCGAACAGCTCGTCGTCATCGTCGTCGTCCTCGTCGAGGTCGAGGCTGTCGAGGTCCAACTCGTCGTCCGCGTCAGCGGGTACGTCGACATCGTCCTCGAAGTCGAGAACCTCGTCGTCGCGCTGGTCTGACACGTTGTACTCCGTCATCTGTGGATTGCGCTGGTGGATCCTGGCTGGTGCCGTACGGCTGGTTCCGGTCGGGTCAGCCGAAGATCTTGAACATCGCCCAGCCGAAGGCGAGGTCGAGGACCGACACGATCGCGATGACGAACACCACGAAGGTCAGCACGACCACGAAGTAGGTCGAGAGCTGCTTGCGGGTAGGCCAGACGACCTTGCGCAGCTCCGCGACGACCTGCCGGTAGAAGCGCAGCAGGCGATTGCCCGACTTGCTCTCGGCCGGCCGGCCGGCGCCGGACGGTGCCGGGGTGCGCGTCTCGGTCACGACCATCCTCTTTCGCTTGCGGCGGCCTGGCCGACCGGCTGGCCGACCAGGATTGCAGGGCAGGAGGGACTTGAACCCCCAACCTTCGGTTTTGGAGACCGATGCTCTGCCAGTTGAGCTACTGCCCTCTGCATTTCCTCTGGCGCCGCCTGACCCGATCTCGGGCATGCCGGATCAGGGCCTGCTACGCCCGGAAACAAGAGTGTACGGGGTCGAAGCCCACCGGTCGAACCGGGCCCCGGCAACCCGACGCCTCTGCTCACCGGACGCCGTACCGCGAGGTGCAACCATACAGTCACCCGCGATACCGATATGCCACACCCACCCCGTCAGTGTCAGGATATGGGCCATGGCCTCCCGCATCTCCGCACGCATCGGTGCTATCAGCGAATCGGCGACCCTCGCGGTCGACGCCAAGGCGAAGGCGCTCAAGGCCGCCGGTCGCCCGGTGATCGGCTTCGGCGCCGGCGAGCCCGACTTCCCGACCCCCGACTACATCGTCGAGGCGGCGGTGGAGGCGGCCCGCGATCCGAGGAACCACCGCTACAGCCCGGCCGGCGGGCTGCCGGAGCTGAAGCAGGCGATCGCGGACAAGACCAAGCGGGACTCCGGCTACGAGGTCGCCCCCGACCAGGTGGTGGTCACCAACGGCGGCAAGCACGCCGTCTACAACGCGTTCGCGACTCTGCTCGACCCGGGCGACGAGGTGCTGCTGCCTGCTCCGTACTGGACCACCTACCCCGAGGCGATCAAGCTCGCCGGCGGCGTCCCGGTCGAGGTGCTGGCCGATGAGAGCCAGGGCTACCTGGTGACCGTGGAGCAGCTCGAGGCGGCGCGGACCGACCGGACCAAGGTGCTGCTGTTCTGCTCGCCGTCGAACCCGACGGGTGCGGTGGACTCCCCCGAGCAGGTCGAGGCGATCGGCCGCTGGGCGCTGGAGCACGACCTGTGGGTGATCACCGACGAGATCTACGAGCACCTGACCTACGGGGACACCAGATCGACCTCGGTGCCGGTGGTCGTACCGGAGCTGGCGGACAAGACGGTGGTCCTGAACGGCGTCGCCAAGACGTACGCGATGACCGGCTGGCGGGTCGGCTGGATGATCGGGCCGAAGGACGTCATCAAGGCCGCCACGAACCTGCAGTCGCACCAGACGTCGAACGTGTGCAACGTCGCCCAGCGAGCCGCCATCGCGGCACTCACCGGCGACCTGAGCGCGGTCGAGGAGATGAAGAAGGCCTTCGACCGGCGCCGCCGCACCATGGTGCAGATGCTGAACGAGATTCCCGGCGTCGAGTGCCCCGAGCCGACCGGCGCCTTCTACGCGTACCCGGCGGTCAAGGGCGTGCTCGGCAAGGAGATCAACGGCCGTACGCCGACCACCTCGGCCGAGCTGGCCGAGATCATCCTGGACGAGGCCGAGGTGGCCGTCGTACCGGGTGAGGCCTTCGGGGCGCCGGGCTACCTGCGGCTGTCGTACGCGCTCGGTGACGACGATCTGGTCGAGGGTGTCGGCCGGATCGCCAAACTGCTCGGCTGAGCCGCTACCGTTCGGTGATGACGCATCGGGACCTGCGGCTGCTGCCGAAGACCCACCTGCACCTGCACTTCACCGGTTCGATGCGGCACCTCACTCTCGTCGAGCTGGCCGACACCCATGGCGTCCGGTTGCCGGATGCGCTGCGCACCGACTGGCCGCCGCAGCTGTCCGCCGCCGACGAGCGTGGGTGGTTCCGGTTCCAGCGGCTGTATGACATCGCCCGGTCGGTGCTGCGGACCGAGGACGACGTCCGCCGGCTGGTTCGGGAGGCCGCCGAGGACGACCGCGCGGACGGCTCGCGCTGGCTGGAGATCCAGGTCGACCCGTCGGGTTACGGGGGTCGCTTCCACGGCATCACCGAGTTCACCGACCTGGTCCTGGACGCGGCCCGGGACGCGTCGGCCTCGACCGGCATCCAGGTCCAGGTGGTCATCGCCGCGAACCGCACCCGGCACCCCCTCGACGCCCGCACCCTGGCCCGCCTCGCCGCCCAGTACGCCGGCCGGGGCGTGGTCGGCTTCGGTCTGTCCAACGACGAGCGCCGGGGCACCACCTCGGAGTTCACCGCGGCCTTCCGGATCGCCCGGAACGCCGGCCTGCTGGCTACGCCGCACGGGGGTGAGCTGTGCGGGCCGGCGACCGTCCGCACCTGCCTCGACGATCTCGGGGCGGGCCGGATCGGCCACGGCGTCCGCTCGGTGGAGGATCCAGACCTGCTGGCCAGGGTCGTCGACGCCCAGGTCGCCCTGGAGGTCTGCCCGGCCTCCAACGTCGCGCTCGGCGTCTACCATCGCGCGGAGGACGTCCCGCTCCGCCGGCTGTACGACGCTGGCGCGCGGATCGCCCTCGGAGCGGATGACCCGCTGCTGTTCGGCTCCCGGCTCGCCGAGCAGTACGAGACAGCCCGCAACGTGCACGGCTTCAGCGACAACGAGCTCGCCGACCTTGCCCGGGGCTCGATCCTCGCCTCCACCGCCCCGGACGACGTACGGAAGGCCCTACTGGCCGAGATCGACTCCTGGCTGGGTGTGAACCAGCCCGCCACCACCCCCGTCTCGGCGCCGTAGGCATACCGCGGGTGGCATTGCGCTGGATCGGCACGAGTCCTACGTTGCGAGCATGACCCCGACCAAGATCCTGCTGTCCGAGGACGAGCTGCCGACCCGCTGGTACAACGTCCTGCACGATCTGCCGACGCCGCCGCCGCCGGTACTGCACCCTGGCACCGGCCAGCCGGTCGGGCCGGACGATCTGGCCCCGCTCTTCCCGATGGACCTGATCCTGCAAGAGGTCTCGCAGGACCAGTACGTCGACATCCCGGCCGAGGTGCTCGACGTGTACCGGCTCTGGCGGCCCAGCCCGTTGTACCGAGCACACCGGCTGGAGAAGGCGCTCGGCACGCCGGCCCGGATCTACTACAAGTACGAGGGCGTGTCTCCGGCAGGCTCGCACAAGCCGAACACCGCCGTACCGCAGGCGTTCTACAACGCCAAGGCCGGGATCAAGAAGCTCACCACCGAGACCGGCGCCGGGCAGTGGGGCACGGCGCTGGCCTTCGCCTGCGCGCAGTTCGACCTCGAGTGCGAGGTCTGGCAGGTGCGGGCTTCGTACGACCAGAAGCCGTACCGGCGCGTGATGATGGAGGTCTTCGGCGCCAAGGTGCACCCGAGCCCGTCGGACCTGACCGAAGCGGGCCGCAAGATCCTCGCGGAGGACCCGGACTCGCCCGGATCGCTCGGCATTGCGATCAGCGAGGCGGTCGAGGTCGCTGCCCAGGACCCGACGACCAACTACGCGCTCGGCAGCGTGCTCAACCACGTGCTGATGCATCAGACGATCATCGGTGAGGAGGCCCTGCTGCAGCTGGCCAAGGTCGGCGAGACCCCGGACCTGCTGGTCGGCTGCACCGGCGGCGGGTCGAACTTCGGCGGACTCGCGTTCCCGTTCCTGCGGGAGCGGTGGGCCGGACGGATGGCCCCTGTGGTCCGCGCGGTCGAGCCGGCGGCATGCCCGTCGCTGACCCAGGGCACCTACGCGTACGACTTCGGCGACACGATCGGGATGACGCCGCTGATGAAGATGCACACCCTCGGCCACGACTTCGTGCCGGACCCGATCCACGCCGGTGGCCTGCGCTACCACGGGATGAGTCCGCTGATCAGCCATCTGTACGAGACCGGTGAGCTCGAGGCGCTGGCCAAGCCCCAGTCGGAGTGCTTCGCCGCCGGTCTGCTGTTCGCCCGGGCCGAGGGGATCGTGCCGGCACCGGAGCCGACCCACGCCCTGGCCGCGACGGTCGACGAAGCTCTGCGCTGCAAGGAGTCCGGCGAGGAGAAGGTCATCCTGACTGCGTTGTGCGGGCACGGTCACCTCGACCTGGCCGCCTACGACGCCTACCTGTCCGGCAACATCACCGACCGGTCCTGGGACGACAGCGACATCCAGGCGGCAGTTGCCAGGGCCCTCGAGCGCCTCCCCGCGATGGGCTGACGTCGGCAGTTCCGGCGCCGGGCCCGCGACCCGGGTTCCACCGCGTCGACGTGCGAGCTCTGTCCGTGCTCGCTGACATAATCCGCGTGCCGTCGATGCGACGTGGCCGGGGCCTCCCCGAGTCGAACACTTGAAGGGAAGCTCTCCAGTTGGCGCCTGAGCACGACCTTGTCCCCGTCTCCCCGCTCGAACGCAACCGATTGTGCCATCTGGGTGGTGGGCCGCGGTGATGGGCCGTTCCCACGCTCTGTCAGGCTGGTGCGCGGGTCTCGTCGTGGCCCCGCTGGTGGGACTGACGTCCCTGACCGAGGTGGCGCCGTTCGCGGCCGCGGCGGCCGGATACGCCTTGCTGCCGGATCTCGACCACCCCGGCGCGAGCGCGTCCCGGTTGCTCGGTCCTATCACCGGACTTGTCTCCGGGGTGGTGCGGCTCACCTCCGCCGCCTTGTACGCGCTGACGAAGGGCCCGCGCGACGAGAACGGCTCCGGCAAGCACCGGCACGCCAGCCACACCGTCGCCGCGGCGCTGCTGTTCGGTTCTCTGGCCGCCGGCGCGGCAACGTCCGGCGGGCGCTGGGCGGTGTTTGCCGTAGCGATGTTCGGCCTGGTCCTGGCCGCAGACGTGCTCGGCGACTGGCTGCTGGCCGTGGTCGCCGGTGCCGGCCTGTGGACGGCGGCCGGCAACCGGCTGCCGGGCAGCTCGGCGGCCGCCGCCGTACAGGCCGGGCTCGACGACATCGGCAGCTGGATCGGCGTCGCGGTTGCCCTTGGCATCTTCGTGCACTGTCTCGGCGACAGCCTCACCCGGTCCGGCTGCCCCTGGTTGTGGCCGCTGCCGATCCGCGGCGAGACCTGGTACGAGATAAGGCTGCCGCGAGGGCTGCGGTTTCGCACCGGCGGCCCGGTCGAGCAGTTCGTGGTCGCGCCCGCCCTCGTCGCGGCGGGTGTGCTGCTGCTGCCCGGCGCCTTGCCGATCGCCCAGGAGATGTTCATCGCGATCTGGTCGTCGACCAGCGAGGCAGCCACTCGCTGGCATCCCTGACTGGTCCTGGCGACGCTGCGCGCCGGCGTAGTGGGGGAATCGCAGGGCAGCTTGGGGCAGGGCGGGGCAGGTGATCCACAGGGCCCGTTTTCCTGCCTGCAGAGGGTGATCGCGCCCCTACAGTGTCCGGCATGTCTGAGGCCAACGGGTTGTTGCGGGCTGCACGAGAGCGGATGCCGTCGCGCCGCGCACCTGGCGAGAGCATGTCCCGCGGGGAACTGGCGGAGGCGGTCTGCGCGTGGTTGTGGGAGACCACGCGCACCAAGTACGACCTGGACGGGCACTACATCGCCAAGCTGGAGCGAGGCGCCGTGCGCTGGCCCGGCGCGGCGTACCGGTCCGGGCTGCGGAACGTGCTCAACGTTGCCTCTGACAACGAGCTCGGGTTCGCCCCGCCCGGTGCGGCGGCACCGCTCGAGCTCGATCTGACGTCCTGCTCGACGATCGGCCTGGAGGACGACCTCGTCGACGCGGGCGACGAGTCGGTCGCGTTGTTGACGCCGGCCGAGGAGTCCAACGTCGGCGACCTGACCGTGGAGCAGCTGCACGCGGACATCCGGCGGATCGCGCAGAGCTACCTGAAGGTGCCGACCAAGCCGCTGTTCCAGCGCAGCCGGGCGATCCGGGACCGCGCGTTCAAGCTGCTCGCCGGGCGGCAGCCGCCGAATCAGACCCGCGACCTGTACGCCGCGGCCGGCTGGGCGCTGACCCTGCTCGGGTGGATGTCGGTCGATCTCGGGCGACCCGACGTCGCCGAGAGCCACACCCGGACGGCCTGGGCCTGCGCCGAGGACGCCGACCTCGACGAACTGCGGGCCTGGGTCCGCGCGACCCAGCACACCGCCGCCTTCTGGCAGGACGACTTCGTCCGCGCCGCCGACTACGCCGAGGACGGCCTCAAGTACGCCGGGGGCACCTCGGCGGTCTTCCTGGCCGGCGTGTTCGCCCTCGACCTCGCCAGGATCGGCAAGGTCGACCGTGCCCGCGACGCGCTGGACGACGCCAAGCGTGTGATCGCCGGCCCCGGCACCGCCGAGCTGGGCGGCCCCTTCCTCTGTACTCCGGAACGAGCCGAGGGGATCTGGTCCGACGCACATCTGTCGCTCGGCGAGGCGAGGGCCACGCTCGACCACGCGGACCGCGGCGTGGCCCTCTTCGAGGCGGCGCCGCACGCGATCCGGAACTACGGCTCCGAGCGGATGGTCCGCCTGCAGCAGGTGAAGGCCCGGCTCGGGATCGGTGAGCTGGACGGCGCGGCCGAGGCGCTCGCCGCCGTCCTCGGCACGCCCGCCGAGTACCGAGTCCGCCCGCTCATCCACCGGATCAGCGAGGTCGCCGCCATCACCAGGACCGAGCGCTACGCCGGCGAAGCCAAGGCCCGCGCGATGCACGAGGGCATCCGCGAGTTCGTACGACGTCCCGCCACAACGCGCGGGCGGATCGACCGATTGGAGTGAGGATGATCGAGGAAGTGCGCGACCACTGGTGGTGGCGGCCCGGCTGGCGCCAGGGCCGGTCGTTCTACACCTGGCACATCACCTTCGCGGACCAGCCGGAGATCGCCCGGTTGCTCGCGTCGTACCGGCCGGTGATCGACAGGCTGCCGGGCATCACGCCGGTCCCGCTGCAGTGGTTGCACCTGACCATGCAGGGTGTCGGCTTCACCGACCGGGTGGATCGGCGAGACGTGGACGTGATCGTCTCCGCCGCTCGCGCCCGCTGCGCCGAGCTCGGATCGTTCACCGCGACGATCGGGCCGGCCAGGGTGGATCACGAGACAGTACTGATGCCGGTCCGGCCGGTCGAGCCACTGCAGGAGCTGCGCAACACGATCCGGACCGCCATCGCCGACGTGTGGGGCCCCGACGCCGTACCGGAGTATCCAGGGCTGCGCCCGCATGTGTCACTCGGCTACTGGCACCAGAGCGGACCGGCCGCGCCACGCAGGGACGTCCTGGCCAGCAGCTCGGAACACACGGCCGAGGTGAGAGTGAAAGCGATCAGCCTGATCGAGCTGAACCGGGATCGCCGGATGTACGAGTGGCAGGAGGTGGCCTCCGTGCTCCTCGGAGCAGAAGGTCGGCGAACAGCGCCCGAGGGTGTCTACCGCACGGGCTAGATCGAGGAGCTTGCCCGCGAGGTCGCCCACGCTACTGTCAACCGCGGACGATCCGCGTCCGGGAACGAGGTTGGCCCTCTGATGGAGAGCACGCCCGGCACCTCACCGCGCTCGAGGCGCCGTACCGCATCGTGTCGCCGCGCGAGCTGCGCGACGCCGCCCGCGACCTCGGCCGGCGCCTGACCGAGCCGGTTCGGCCGGGTAGGACCAGCCGTCGCGCTCGCCCGCCGGGCCGCTCAACGGCTCACCTGCGAGGGCTAGGGTGGTCGCATGACGTCCGTTGTGCCATCTCGCGAGCTGACCGACGATGAGTGGGAGCTCGTGGAGCTTGCGCGCTCGGTCATCGATGCCAATACCGACGCCGGGCCGGGCGAGGACGGTGTCCACACGATGGGCGCCGCGGTCCGAGCCGCCGACGGCCGGATGTTCGCCGGTGTGAACCTCTACCACTTCACAGGTGGACCCTGCGCCGAGCTCGTGGCACTCGGCGCCGCCCGCACCGGCGGGGCGCGCGAGATCACCACAATCGTTGCCGTCGGCAACCACAGCCGGGGGCCTGTCGGTCCGTGCGGGCGCGACCGGCAGATCCTCTTCGACTACCACCCGAGGGTCCGCGTCCTCCTGCCGACCGAGGAGGGCGTGCGTAGCGTGTCCATCTCGGATCTGATGCCTCTCGCTGCAGTCTGGACGGTCGAGGGCGGCACTCAGCAGTACGACCCGGACATGTTCACCAGCTCGGACGATTGACGTCAGAGGGCGCAGTTCACCAGGACGGGCTCATTCACCAAGGTAATGCCGAAGGCTTCGCGCACCTGGTCGCGGACATGCCCGGCCAGTGCCAGCAACTCCTTGGCCGTCGCACCACCGCGGTTCGTCAGGGCCAGGGTGTGCTTGGTGGACACGGCGGCGTTGCCGATCGCGAACCCCTTGCCCACGCCGGCGTGCTCGATCAGCCAGGCCGCACTGGTCTTCACCCGCCCGTCCGGCAGCGGCCACTGCGGCGCCCCTGCCGGTACGTCGGCGGCGGTTGCGACGATCGGGTTGGTGAAGAACGACCCGGCGCTCCACGTGTCGTGGTCCGCCTCGTCCAGCACCATGCCCTTGCCGCGCCGCAGCCCGAGCACCGCCTCGCGCACTTCTGTCATCGGCGCGCGCGAGCCGATCTCGATCCCGAGCACCCGGGCGAGCTCGGCATACCCGATGGGGGCGGACAGATCCCCGAGGGGAAGCTGGAAGGCGACCTCCAGCACGGCGTACCGGGTCGGGTCGGCCTTGAACCGCGAGCTCCGGTAGGTGAACCCGCAGTCGGCCGCGAAGATCGTGCGCACCTGGTTGTCAAGGCGGTCCCAGACGCGGACGGAGGCGATCGTCTCGGCCACCTCGTGCCCGTAGGCCCCGACGTTCTGGACCGGGGTCGAGCCGGTCAGCCCGGGGATGCCGGACATCGACTCCAGCCCGCTCCACTCCTCGGCGATGGCACGCTGGACGACGCCGTCCCAGTCCTCACCGGCCGCTATGCGCACCATGGCGCCGGAGCAGGTGTCGGCCTCGACGCGGATGCCCGTGGTGGCGATCCGGATCACGGTGCCGCGGAATCCCTCGTCACCGATCACCACGTTGCTGCCGCCGGACAGCAGCAGCACCGGCTCCTTCGCCGCGTCGGCGTCGCGGATGGCGGTGACCAGGTCGTCCTCACTGGTCACCGTGACGAGGCGATCGGCCGGACCACCGATCCGCAGGGTGGTCAGCTCGGCCAGGCGGACGTCTGTGCTCACGGGACGCGGACGACCGCCTTGGCCCGACCGAGGACCTTCTGCTCACCGGCGATCGCGGTGATGTCGATCTCGGCGGTGCCGTCGGCGACCTTCTCCACCTTCGCCGAGAACGTGACGGTGACGCCCTTGTCGTCGTCCGGCACGGCCACCGGTTTGGTGAAGCGGACGCCGTACTCGAGCAGGTCGGCCGGGTCCGCCAGCCAGTCTGTGACGACCCGGGCGGCCTGGGCCATGGTCAGCATGCCGTGCGCGATGACACCGGGCAGCCCCAGCGCCGCGGCCATCCGGTCGCTGTAATGGATCGGGTTGAAGTCGCCGCTCGCACCGGCGTACCGGACCAGATCCTCGCGCTGCAGCGTGACGGACAGCGACGGCAGCACGGTTCCGGCCTCGACGGCGGTCATGGGGTCTCCCCGGCTCTGTTGTGCGACACGGTCGCCGTCGAGGTGGCGACAGGCTCGCCCTCGACGGTGGCCAGCACGGTCTCGTACATGATGACCTCGACGTCGCCGGCGCTGCGGACGGCGGTGATGGTCGCGGTGGCGGTGAGCTCGTCACCGGCCTTGATCGGGCGGACGTAGCTGAACTTCTGCGCTCCGTGCACGATCCGGTCCAGCCGCAGGTCGAGGTCCGGGTCGGCCAGCAGCAGGTCCAGGGCGCGGCTGCTGACCACGAACGCGAAGGTCGGCGGTGCGATCGCCGCCATCCCCCGGTACGCCGGGTTCGGGTCTCCGATCGCCTCGGCGAACTCGCGGATCTTCTCCCGGCCGACCTGGTAGGGATCGGCGGCGGCTGAATAACTCCGGCCGACCGTCGTGGCGTCGATCGTCATGACCTGAACCCTACTGGCAGCCATGGCCGAGCCCGAGCGCCGCCCGCTCCCCGATCAACCCGCGGGAGACCGGCCGATCCACGCCGCGGCAACAACGAAAGGGCCGTTCCGATGTCGGAACGGCCCTCGCGGAAGCTGTTGAGGTCAGCGGGTCTCGCGGTGGTCGGTGTGGTCGTTGCAACGCGGGCAGTACTTCTTCAGCTCAAGACGATCCGGGTCGTTGCGCCGGTTCTTCTTGGTGATGTAGTTCCGCTCCTTGCAGACGGTGCACGCCAGCGTGATCTTCGGGCGGACGTCGCTTGCCTTGGCCACTGCTGCCTCTTCTTGTCAGGAGCGCGCCAAGCGCGCTCTCGAGTTACTGCCTTGCGTTCGGTGGGTAGCGGGGGCGGGAGTCGAACCCGCGACACCACGATTATGAGCCGTGTGCTCTAACCACCTGAGCTACCCCGCCAGAGAGCCCGTCATCCCACCCGGCGGACCGGACGGAACCTGGTTTCTCAGAGCCCCTTTACGGAATCGAACCGTAGACCTTCTCCTTACCATGGAGACGCTCTGCCGACTGAGCTAAAGGGGCGGGCCGAGGAGAGAGACTACACGGCCCGCCGCCTCGATGTGAAATCGAGGTGGACGCTCCGATCGGGGCTCCTCTCCGACTCCAGAAGTGTAGCGGCCCGGGGCGCCCCCGCCGACCACAATTAGCCCGCGGCGGCGAGCGCGGCCTCGTCCGCGGACCAGTCGAGGTCCTCCTCCGCCGGCGGGTGGTCAAGGTGCCAGCGGACAGAGCGCCGGAGCATGGCGGTCGCGTCCGACTCCCGCCACCCGAGCGCGTCTCGAGCCTTGGCCGAGTCGACCAGCAGGTGCTGGGTGAGCACACCCGTCAGCTCCAGGTCGGACGGCAGCCTGTCATCGGGAACGCGAACCAGTTCGACCCCGGTGGCATCGGCGGCCTCCAGGATCTGTTCGGCGAACAACCGGTACGGCGCGGTGAGCCGCTCGGCCAGGTTGAACGCCTCGCCTCGGTAGCCGCCGACGAGTGCCAGCGAGACCGCCGCGGCCACGTCGCCGACGTACACGCGGCTGAAGAGGAACTGACCGGAGCCGACCGGGATCCGCCGACGCCCGGCCCGCAGGCGTCGCAGGATGAACTCGAACCGACGTTGGTAGTCATGCTCGCCGTAGACAGCACCGAGCCGGAGCACGGTGGCGCCTCGGGGCAGGTAACGCTCCTCCAGCTCCAGGTTCTCGTACTGCGGACCATCCACGAACCGCTGGTCCCGCAACCGAGCGTCCTCGTCCAGCGGCAGCGGGTCACTCGTCCATCCGGCATGCAGCGCCTGATAGGCGCGGTAGACGTCGCAGCTCGAGATGGCCACCAGCCGTACGTCCGCACCGAAGGCTCCGAGCGCCGCATCGGCGGCGACGGCGTTCATGCCGGACACGTCGACCGCGGCCTCGGCCTCGAACGGCGCGACGGCCTTGGCCAGGGCCTCGGCGTCGTGCCGGTCGACATGGGCGTGTTCTGCTTCCGGCAGGCCGTCGGGCTCATGCTCGCCGCGATGCACCAGGAGCAACCGGTGGCCTTCGCTCACGAGTCGGTCGGCTATCGCCCTGCCGATGAACTGGGTCCCGCCGAGGATCGCGATCCGCATGGCCCCTTTCCTACGCGGCCTCACACTCGCTCCTCAAGGGGCGTCTGCGGTCGGCAGAAACCAGCCCATAGCCGATCCGCAGTCCCACTTCCGGCCAAAACTCACGTGACACCGGTCACGCCGGTCCTGGGCCTTGAACCGGCGTGGTAGGTCCCCCGAATACCTACGAAGCGCCGCGTAAGCCATGACGTTGCGTCACGGAACTGGGCACCGCGGTCGTATGCGGCGTTTGAGACCACCGAGACCTCATCGTTATGGTCGATCGGCCCCTGGGGAAAAGCCTGGGGGTAACTCGATAGTGGAAGGCCCCTCGTGTCCCCTCGCCATGATGCCTCCGACCACGCGGCACCACCACGCGCGGTCGTCCAGGCACCCGCCCGCCGACCGGGCAGGCACCGCCTCACCCGTCGCACCAAAGTCCGTAGCACTCAGCTCGTCGGCCTGACAGCCGCACTCGCCGCGGCCGCCGCCGGCAGCAGCACCGTCAGCAGCGCCGACCACACCAGTACGCCGACCGCGGTCACCAGCGCCAGCGCCGGCCAGATCGCCGCCATCACCGCGGCTCGGGTCGACCGGGGTCAACTGACCTCGCGTGACTCCGCCCGCTTCGGCCTGACGCTGGAGGCCGCCCGCAAGCAGCAGGCCGCCGCCGCGCAGGCCGCGAAGATTCGCGCCGCCAAGCTCGCCGCGAACCAGGTCATGACCCAGCGACGTGCGCAGGCGCTGGCCGCCGCGAAGGCAGCCGCCGCCAAGAAGGCCGCAGCCGCCAAGGAAGCCGCCGCCAGGGAGGCCGAGGCCAAGAGGGCCGCGGCTGCCGCCCAGGCGAAGCGGCAGGCATCGGCGCCTTCGCGCTCCGGCCGGGCCGTACTGCCGGTCACCGGCTACCACCTGACCGCTAGCTTCGGCCAAGGCGGAAGCCGCTGGGCCCGCGACCACACCGGCCAGGACTTCGCCGCACCCATCGGCACTCCGGTGCGCTCCGTCCTCGCCGGCAAGGTCATCGCCGCCCAGTGGGCCGGTGCCTACGGCCGCCAGGTCCAGGTGCGGCACGCCGACGGGACCGTCACCACCTACAGCCACATGTCGAAGTTCTCCGTGTCGGCGGGCCAGTCCGTGCCGGCCGGCGGACAGGTCGGCGCCATCGGCGTCACCGGCAACACCACCGGACCGCACGTGCACTTCGAGGTCAAGCCCGGCGGCGGAGCCCCGATCGACCCGATGCCGTGGCTGCGCAAGCTCGGCCTCAACCCCTGAGTTCCGGCATCGCCGGGACCGCGCGGCTCCGGACCGGGGGGCTCCGGAGTCGCGTCAGAGGACCTTGGCCAGGCTCAGGTCATCGACGTAGCGGCCGTCGATCAGGAACTCGTCGCGCGCTCTCCCCACGATCGTGTAGCCCTGCCGTTCGTACAACCGCCTCGCCGCAGTGTTGGTATCGAACACGTTGAGTGTCAGCTTCCGCGCGCCGCGGCGCTTGCCCTCCGCCTCGGCAGCGTCCAGCAACGCCTTGCCGACCCCGAGGCGGCGGGCGGCCGGCGCGACGGCGAAGCCGTTGATGGCAAGGATGCCGGCGCCTTCCACGAACGGGTACTTGTCCTTCAGGCGCAGGTACCCGACGAGCTGACCGTCGAGCTCCGCCACCAGGTGGATGTCGGGAATCGCGCGCTCGTTGAAGAACGTCGTCCGGCTCGCGGTCTGCATGGACGGGAACCCCGCCTCAGACGTCCAGGCGGACTGGTCCAGGGTCAGGAGGGCCGCGTCGTCCGTGGCGACGGCCCAGCGAATGCTCAAGCGCGACTCGGTCACCGGTCCATCATCTCCTGACACGGTCGTCAGCTGATCCGTACCTACGTGACGAACTTCGAGCTGTACCCGAGGTTCCAGGAGTACTTCCGGACCAGCCAGGTCCCGTTGCTCGCGGTCTGGGCAGAGAACGACGAGATCTTCCCGCCGGCGGGCGCCAAGGCCTTCCGCCCGCCCTGCGACGGCCTGAGCAGCGGCGTGCGGTTGACTGGTGCCGGCGGACGACCTCACGGAGGATGCATGGCGGCGGTGCAGCGGATCAGCACCAGGAATGCCCGCTTCCAGGTGTGGCAGGCGCTGCTGACGAACCGGAACAAGCGGCAGCGCGCGGGCGAGTTCCTGGTCCAGGGAGTGCGACCGATCACCATCGCCGTCGAGCACGGCTGGCCCATCCGCGCGGTGATCCACGACTCCCAACGACCGCTGTCTCGATGGGCGAAGGACCTGCTGCAGGCAAGCGGCGCCGAACACGTGAGCATGGTGCCGGAACTGCTGGCCGAGCTGGGTGAGAAGGGCGAGGCCGCTCCTGAGGTCGTCGCGGTGATGGAACTGCCGCCGGACGACCTGGACCGGATCAAGGTGGGTCCGGACTTCCTGGGCGTGGTGTTCGACCGGCCCACGAGTCCCGGCAACATCGGCTCGATCATCCGCTCCGCCGACGCCTTCGGAGCCGCGGGCCTGATCGTCACCGGGCACGCCGCCGATGTCTACGACCCCAAGTCGGTGCGGGCGAGCACGGGCTCGATCTTCGCGCTGCCGGCCGTCCGGGTGCCCTCGCAACGCGAGGTGATGGACTGGGTCCGGCGTGAGCGCTCGCACGGTCACCCGATCGTGGTGGTCGGCACCGACGAGGACGGCGAGGTCGATGTGTTCGACTTCGACCTCACCCAGCCGACGCTGCTGCTGGTCGGCAATGAGACCTCCGGGCTGAGCGCCGCCTGGCGGGAGCTGGCGGACCACCTGGTGAGCATCCCGATGGCCGGCACGGCCAGCTCGCTCAATGCCGCCAGCGCCGCGACGGCTGTACTCTACGAGGCCTCACGGCAGCGCATCGCGGCATCCGCCTGACTGCCCATTCGTTCAAGACCGGTTGCAGCGGCCGCGCCTAGCCTGCCGGCATGAACCTTCCAGCTGTCCGACCGCAGCCGCTGATCGCCGTTTCCGACGTCGAGACGAGCAGCGCCTGGTACCAGCAGGTGCTGGGCGCTGAGAGCGCCCACGGGGGTCCCGAGTACGAGCGGCTCGTCGTCGACGGTGCACTGGTCCTGCAGCTTCACCACCTGGAGGTCGGCCACCATCACGGGCTGATCGGGGATCGTGCGCTCCCGCTGGGCAATGGAGTCGCCGTCTGGTTCGAGCTGGACTCGTTCGACGCCGCCGTGGACCGGGTCCGGCGGGCCGGCGCCACTGTCCAGACCGACGTCCACGTCAATCCGAACGCGAACCATCGCGAGATCTGGCTCCGCGATCCCGACCGGTACCTCGTCGTCCTCGCCGACACCGGGCGCTGAACACCCACCGGCCCCTGAAGCCGCTCCTCGACGGTTCAGGGGCCGGCCCCCCGTTACGGTCCCCCTGGTCAGGTCTGGGAGTTCGTGCGCCTCCTGGTCACGCGGCGGCGCCCGTCGAGGATGGCCGCAGACGCGAGCGACCCTCCGACGGGTCCGATTACCACCGTTCCAAGACGCATGCGCGTACCCCTGGACGAAGGCGGGTGCTGGCACCGGCTCCTCCCCCAGAACCCCCAGCCGGTCAAACCGCCTCTGCCCTCTTCATCGCCCGGCCGAACAGGACCGTTACAAACCGAGGTGCCCGACATTTGCCGACTTCGGCCCTCTCCGGCGGATCGCACCGAGCACGAGCGCGGCGAGCAGGACCAGGTGACCGATGATCATGCCCAGGAAGTACGCCGGGACATTGTCGGTACCGATCGGATAGATCGCGGCGAGGACGAACAGCAGCAGGTAGGTCGCGGCCGCGCCGAAGGCGATCTGAGCTGCCGCGGGGGCGACACTCCCGACTGCCAGGAGGACCAGCGAAGCCGCCACCAACGGCATCAGCAGGGCCAGCCCCGAGGTGTATGAGACTCCGGACGGACCGCCGTCCTTCGGCCACAGTTGGATCGCGACCAGGAAGACGAACCCGACAGCGAGGACGGCGTAGGTCGCCGGGTCCGGGTGCCAGTACGACGGCGAAGGTGTGCGCCGGGCGGCCTCGGCAATGATCAGGGCCAGCATCACCGCAGCCAGCACCAGGGAGATCGACCAGGCGTACAGCGCGTTTCCGTACGCGAGCCCGCCCCCCAGAGCGATCAGACCGGCGGTGGCATACAACATGGCAGCCCCGGCCGCCACACCCAGGCAGTACGACGCGAACCGACCACGTCGCCAGGAGAATGCGGTCGCGACCAGCGCGAGGAACGCGGGGAGGTACGAGCCGTCGTCCCAGTGCCGGGGCAGATCCGGCGTACCGAAGTCGTCGTTGTACCAGAGTCTCTGGCCGTCCTGGAGAGCTGCCCAGTTGATGAGTTCCAGCAGCAGCGCGCAGACTGCGACGCCGACAGCTGCCACCCACGGTTGCCGCCACCACGACGTGACAGGAGTTGTCCGGCTGGTGGAGGGTGCCGGGCTCTCGACAGTCTCCGGGGCGGCCTCCGCGGCGTGCAGCGGGCGCGCGATCCCCATCGCCATGGCAGCCAGCACCAGGGTGTGGCCGATCAGCACCGTGAGCAAGACAGACCCCGCGGCATCCATCGTCCAGGCGGGCACAACGCTGACCATGCCGATCAGCGAGTACGTCGACACAGCCACCGCCACAGGCAGTCGCGTAGCCGCACGGCTCGAAGTCGCCAGGACTGGCCACGCAAGCGCCACGGTGAGAAGCGGTGTGAGCAGCCCAAGCTTTGTCACCGTGAGGAAGGAGTAGCCGTCGTCGTGCTTGATGGTGGTACTGAGGACCAGGAGGGCCGCACCGGCGAGGACCAAGGCCGCGCCTGACGGCTGGACCGGCCACAACGGCCGGACCCTCAGCCTGAGCACCACGAGGAGTACTCCGAGCAGTGCGGCTGCCACCGTCGTCGTGGCGACCCATTCGGCGGCGGAGTCGTACGGGATCCGGGCACCCAGGATCACGACGCCGTTCTCGAGCAGGAAGACCATGCAGCCGCCGACGACACCAAGTACGAGACGGGCCCAGCGCCCGGACCAGCGCACCGCCAGTGCCGCCACGAGAGCCACGACCGACGCCAGGATCCACGGATCGGTCCGGCTGCGATAGGTGTACCAGCCGGTGCCCGACTCGTCGTACCAGGCCTTGCTGGACTCCGTGGAGCCCGGCCAGTTCAGGATGACCAGCACCAGCGCGCCGACGATCAGGGCGCCGATCGCCCACCATGGGGTGGCGCGGGCCCGCGCGACGGGCGGGACCGCCTCGGGCTCGGGCTGGACCTCGGCTTCCGCCTCCGGTTGCGCCGGGGCTTCGGGCTCCGCTGGCGGTTCGGCTTCCGCTTGCGGTTCGGGTTCCGGTTGAGGTTGCACTCGCGCCTGCGGTTGCTGTTCAGGCTGCTGCTGCGGCGGCGCCAAGGGGTTGGACACTCGTACCCGGACCGGGATCGCGCGGTCACCGGTCGGTCCGGAGACGCGCACGGATCCCTGATGCTCACCCGGGTCGGTCGGCTCGGCGCTGATGCGAACGACCGCTCCCGCCTGGTCCACTCGCAGCCAGGCGGCGTCCGTGGACACTACGGCCGCCAAGGCGATCGGCGGCCCGTCGAGCCGTAGCTCGCCGACGGCAGGCTCTGCGCCGACCGTCCCGAGGTCCAGCGCCTCCGGCGTCGTCCGCGGGGCAGCCGCCTCGACCCCGCGTCGGGCTGCCTCCGAGACCTTGCGGCTGTCGTCCCCGAGCATTCGCTGCAGCGCCTGCCACGCCGCGTACGCCTGACCGAGATCCGCGTCGTGCAGCCGCTCCCGAAGCTCGTCCACCACCCCGAACCTGGTCGCGGTCAGCGGGCTGTCCATTGCCTCCAGCAACTCCGGCGCGAGCGGCGTCGGTGTGACCCGGCGGACCCGGCTCCGGGCGATGAGCAGCTCGCCCTGGGAGCCGAAGGTCCACATCTGCGGGTTCTGGTTCGGCGTGATGCGATGGATCCGGTCGGTCACGTAGCCGACCAGCTCCGTGAGGCCCACCCAGCCGTCCCCGTCCCGGTCGGCCTCGCCGGTGGTGAGACCGTCGACCACCGCGCCGGTGAAGACCGACGGTGTGGTCTGGGTCCCGGTCGCGAGCTGGCCGCCCTCGAAGGCGTACTCCATCGCGCTCGACGCGGTGACCACCACCCGTCCACGGCCACCGCCGACCCGGTCCTGTCCGGCGAACGCGTCACGGACCTGAGCCTCCCCCGCGGCCCGCACCACCATGCCGCGTGGGAACGCGCCGCCGTAGCAGCAGTCGAGGAACAAGGCGATCCGCTGCGCGCGGCTGTCGGCCATCTGCCGGTTGACGAAGTCCGCAGCCACCGCGGTCGAGGCCAGGCGGGTCGGGCGAGTGTCCTCGACGGCCAGGAACAGCTCGCCTGCCGCGTTCTTCAGCCCGTGGCAGGAGAAGTGCAGCAACAACAGGTCTTCCGGCGCCCGATCGGCGAAGAAGTCCTCGACGGCGAGCCTGATCTCCTGCGCCGACTCGTTGCGCAGCACGCGTACGTCGAACCCGCCGATCGACGGGTCCGCGAGTGCCTCGGCCAGAGCGGCCGCGTCATGCGCCGGCGCGACCAGCCGGCGCAGGCCGGGATCGTCGTACAGATCGTTCGCCACGACGAGCGCGTAGCGCGAACCCTCCATCTCATCAGCCTGTCTCGGCGTGCCTGTTGATCCAGTCGTCGATGAGCCGCTGCTGTACTTCGCTGGTGACGCCCGTCACCTCGAGCACGTCGCCGTCGACCTCGAGTCGCACGGAGCGCTGGGACCCCGACCGGCGCAGCCAGTCGCGCACCAGCGCGATCACGCCACCGACCACCTGCACCGTCGGCTGCAGCGACAAGGTCAACGCACCGGCCAGCGCGATGAGCCCGCTGCGGGTGCCCTCCGGCGCTTCCCCGCCCCGCAATGGCTCGACCGAGTCGACGTCGAGCTCGAGCAGCTCCTGCCTCAGCAGGAGCGCGAGTTCCTCGAGCCGCTCGTCATCGGCCCCCTCCTCGGTGACTCCGAGGTGAACCTCGGCGCCCATGACCCCTCCATCCAGCGCGCGGATCGCGCCACCCGATGAAGTCAACAATGCGCCTGCACAGCCCTTGCCACAACCCGTGGTCACGCGCTGGCTGGGAGCGGCCAGCCGCCCGGGGGGTCCCGGCATGGTCGGGGGGGACGAACTCAGCCGGGTGACGACTGGCCGCTCAACACCAGTGTGGATTCCAGCGCCGATCCACAACAGGGTCGCTGGACAAGTGTGTCCTCATCGATCGGTCTGCGCCCGGCCGGGACTGCGACGTCCGTGGATCGACTCGATGCCAAGCCTGATCAGGGACCCAGGGCCGCCGAGCTCGTCGAGATGGCCGCTGAACTCGGCGGCCTCGCCCGGGGAGACGGCCGACAGGTGCCCGATCACGGTGACGGTCCACCGGAGCCGCTGCTCGAGATCGAACGAGTCCGCCTCGAACGCGACCACGTCCCCACGGACGGCGGCGCGCCGCTTTGTGTCGTCGTGGGTGGCGAACACGATCGTGTCGCCGTCGACGACGAAGTCGACGAGCCGTACCACGGGCAGCCCGCCATGGGTGTACACCAGCCGTCCAACCGGCACGGTACTCAACAGGCACAGGCAGTCCTCATCGCTCAGCACCTCCAGACCGGAATGACTCCGGTACCCACTGGTCGTCCTCGAGTCGTCCATCGGCGCAACCCCCTGACCCCTGATCTCTACGTCGAGCAGACCCCCGGACCGTGGCCCGACCACAGGGCCATACGTCCCGATACGAAGTCCTTTGGACTCGTCATGCGGGCGGGTGGCGAGTCACCGTCGAGACCCTCGATCTCGTGCGTCCGGGCCTTGACAGCCGGTCGGGCCACGGCGGTCCTCACGCCAGGGCGGCCAGTTCCTCTGCAGACAGCCTCAGCGCACCGGCGGCGATGTTCTCCACCAGATGGGTGGGGTCGCCCGTACCAGGGATGGCCAGGACGTGCGGTCCCTGGTGCAGGGTCCAGGCGAGACGTACCTGTTGCGGAGTTGCCCCGTGGGCGGCGGCAACGACGCGAACGGCCTCGCTGTGGTCGGAGGTCGCGCCCGCCTCGCGCTCCGCGCCGGCGATCGCGAAGAAGGGCACGAACGCGATGCCTCGCTCGCCGCAGATCGCGACGAGCTCGTCATCGGCACGGCGGACGTCGATGGAGAATCCGTTCTGCACGCAGACGACGGGGGCGATGGCCTGCGCCTCGTCGAGGTGATCCACCCGGACGTTGGACAGGCCCAGGTGGCGGATGAGCCCGGCCTCACGCAGGTCCGCGAGGGCACCGAACCGCTCCGCGATCGAGTCCTGGCCCGGCTTCTTCACGATCCGCAGGTTCACCAGGTCGAGGTGGTCGCGGCCGAGCCGGCGCAGGTTCTCCTCGACCTGGCTGCGCAGCTGAGCGGGAGTGGTCGCCTGGTAGAAGCCGGTCGCGGGATCGTGGCCCGGCCCGACCTTGGTGGCGACCACCAGGTCCTTCGGGTACGGCGAGAGCGCGTCCCGGATCAGCTCGGTGGCATAGCGGACCGGGCCGGTCCCGACGTCCAGGGGGCCGCCGGGAGAGCAGTAGAAGGCGGCGGTGTCGATGTGGTTCACGCCGAGCTCGATCGCCTGACGCAACAGGCTGATCGCGAGCTCGCGGTCGGGGTTCGCGGTGATGCGCATCGAGCCGAAGCCCATGCGGTTCACGGTGAGGTCGCCAAGTGTCCAGGTGCCCGCGGCTGCCGCGGTGATCTCGTTGGTGGGCATCCGACGAATAATAGTGGACGGCTGCCGGACCAGCCGAACCGTCACGGACCGCCGCTGTGTGGCAGCCTGCTGCAATGAACAGTGGTGCGGCGAACCAGACCCTCCTGCTGGTCCACGGGCTGGGCGCTACCCGCCGGGTGTGGGACGGCTGGCGACGGCTGCTGGACGAGCGGTGGCCGGGCAGGTGGTTAGCGCCCGATCTGCCGGGACACGGGGGCGCGGCCCGCCTGTCGTCGTACGGATTCGACTCGATGGCGGCCGCCATCGCTCAGGAGCTGCCTACCGACGAGAGGGTCGTCGTGATCGGCCACTCGCTCGGCGGGGTGATCGGCCTGGCGCTGGCGAGCGGCCGCTTCGGCGTACAGGTCGACTCGGTCGTCGCGCTTGGGGTGAAGGTTTCGTGGACCCCTGACGAGCTGGAGAAGGCCGCGACTCTCGCCCGGCGGCCGGTGGCCTGGCACGACGAGCGAGCCGACGCCGCCGCGCGGTTCCTGCGCGTATCGGGGCTGGAAGGTCTGCTCGGACCGGACGACGAGGCAGTCGACCACGGCCTCCGTACGGAGAACGGCCGCTGGCGTCTCGCGATGGACCCGGCGGCGTTCGGGGTCGGCGCACCCGACATGCCCGGCCTGCTGCGCGCGAGCAAGGCGAAGGTCGTGCTGGCCCGCGGCGAGCTGGACCCGATGAACACCGACGCCCAGTTGTCCTCGTTGCACGACAAGGTCGCCACACTGGCCGGTCTCGGGCACAACGCCCACGTGGAGGACCCGGAGGCGGTCGCCGCGCTGCTCGAGCTGGGCTGACTCTCCCCATCGCGACGTGTCTGCGGCACACATCAGGACAGTGATCGGTATGTGGCCGGTGCATGTGTTGATCGGCGCTTCCGATGCCTACCGTCCAGGGCATGAGGAATGACCGACTTGTTGATCTGGCCGGCCGTTCGGCTGTTGTCACCGGCGCCGCGAGTGGTATCGGCGCGGCCTGCGCCGCCCGGCTGGCCGGCTCGGGTGCCGACGTCGTCGTCGTGGACCTGGACAAGCCGGGGGCCGAGCGGGTCGCCGAGCAGATCGGTGGCCGGGCCGTTGCGCTGGATCTGTCCGACCTCGAAGCGATCGACGACCTCGACCTTCAGTGCGACATCCTGGTCAACAACGCCGGCTTGCAGCACATCAGCCGGATCGAGGAGTTCCCGTCCGAGCAGTTCTCGCTCATGCTCAGGGTCATGCTGGAGGCACCCTTCCGGCTGGTCCGGCAGGTGCTGCCGCAGATGTACGCGGCAGGCTGGGGCCGGATCATCAACATCTCGTCCGTCCACGGCTTGCGCGCCTCGCCGTTCAAGTCCGCCTACGTCACGGCCAAGCACGGGCTCGAGGGCCTGTCCAAGGTGATCGCTCTGGAGGGCGGCCCCCACGGCGTCACGTCGAACTGCATCAACCCCGGCTACGTACGGACGCCGCTGGTCGAGAACCAGGTCGCCGCGCAGGCAGCCGCCCACGGGATCGCGCCCGACCAGGTGCTCGAGCAGATCATGCTGGCGCCGGCGGCGATCAAGCAGCTGGCCGAACCCGCTCAGGTCGCGGAGCTGGCCACCTACCTCTGCAGCCCGTACGCGGACCTGATGACCGGTGCCTCCTTCGTGATGGACGGAGGGTGGACGGCACGCTGACCTGAGCGACCTGCCCCGGCACGTCCGCCAAGGCCGATGTGCCGGCCGCCTCTGCGAGCATCACGTCGCCGGACTCGATCTCGACCTGATCCACCGACGGCCGTACCCAGCACATCGCGCGGACGTGCTCGTGGTCGCCCGTACGGTCACCGACTTGACCCCCCGCGGTGCGGCGGTGCGTTCATCGCGGGCGCAATCAAGACCTCGGCGCCACGGCAGACTCGGGCTCGACCGCGGGTGCCGCCGCGCCACTGAGATGAGGCTCCGGATCAGGCACGTCCTGATTGCGCCGCAGCAGGTGGGCGACCGTTCCCCATACTCCCCGGCGGAAGAGCAGGACCACGCCCACGAAGATGAGGCCGGTGATGAGGCCCGGCCCGGTGATGTGGATCGGACCCAGGTGGATGCCGGACGTCGCCAGGTAGTCCTCCAGCTGGACGATCAGAGCGGCGCCGATCACGCTGCCCCACAGCGTCCCGATACCGCCCAGCACCGTCATGACCACCACCTTGCCGGACGTCGTCCAGTACACCTCCTGCAACGAGGCGAACCCGTGGCTGATGGCGTACAGCCCGCCGGCGAGGCCGGACAGTCCCGCGGAGATGACGAAGATCATCACCTTGTACCGGTCGACCGGATACCCCAGCGACCTGGATCTGGCCGGGTTCTCCCGGATCGCGACGAGCACTCGGCC
>DASTVQ010000076.1:0-26048 GCA_035759015.1 Kribbella sp. | reverse complement strand
CGGGATCCGCCACACCGGCGCCAAACCCGGGCGCTGCTTCACCACCAGGTCCTGCTCAAAACCCGACCGGCGCGCATCCAACACCAGGTCCACCCCCGGCTGCACCTCGGCATAGGTCGCCTTCGTGCCGTCCAGGGCCGGCGCCGGCAACGCCCACGGCGCCACCCACTCCACCTGGCGCCCGGCACCGGCCTGCACCGAGGCGAACACCTGCCCCGCGGTTGAGTTCCGCCTGCCCAGCCGCAGATCGAACTGGTGCCCGCGCGGCGCGACCGTGCCATCCACCCCCTGCTGCAGGTTCAGGTCGATGTCGCGCCACCCACCATGGCTGTCCTTGAACCGCACCGGCGCGAAACTCGCCTCCGTGGTCATCGTGCCGTCCGGGTTCGACCACGTCGTCGACGTCGCCGACCGCAACGACTCCACCTCCACCCGCGACCCCTGCGCCCGCGCCGACACAGCCGCCGACACCACATCCGGCCGCGACACCACCCTCGGTACCGCCGCCGGTTTCGGATCAGCCGCCGTCGCGACCGCAGCCGCCGGCTGCGCCACCTCCACCGCCGCGGCCACCACTGACAACGACACCACCAGCGCCACCAGCCGCGACCACCCCAACACCCTCGGTGATGACCGCGGCGCACAGGTGACAACGACAGCCACCCAGCGGGTCAACGAACCGAAATCATCACCTACACACCGTGAAACAGTAATAACTAAAAGTGAGATTGAGATCACAGCCAACCCGGCCGCTCAGCCGTTGACGAACCACCGAATACATGCGGTCGCAAAACGCACACCCAGCGGCATGCAACACGAACGCCTGTAGCGCCAGGTCTAGACCACTTGTCGAGCCACAGCAGCAACTACGAGGCGCCGTCGGCTGCCCTCTCGCACCCAGGCCCGGCCCGCACCATGTGGGAAACGCAAACGATGACTCGGTACACCCGCCTAGGCCAGCTGGCCTGCGACGATCTTGACGGTGTACCGCCACGGTAGAGGCCGGCAAAGGAACGAACCGCAACTCACAGCAGAACAGGACGTCGAGAGGGCCCAGACCATTTGGACTCGGCGTTGGTGATGGCTGCCGCAGGATTGCACAGCGGCAGGTGTTAAACGTTGCGAGTCATCTCTCCGCAGTTGGCTGCTCAAGTAGCCCGAGAACCCAACTCCACCGGAAAGCCTCAGCGACCTGGCCTCCGGTGCCGGATGCGACCGGTTCCAGTGACACGGCGGAACCGTTGTGGGGATCAACCACTCTCACTCCGGCGTACCGAAGGACTGCAAGTGAGGCGAGCCAGGCCGGATGGCCGGCCAGGTCGTGCTTGGCGAATGGGACGGCGACGGTGGGCGTCCGTGAGCCAAGCGCTGCGCACAGGGTCGTGAGTGGGTAGGTGTCGGCGTTGCCGTTCGCCCATGCGTTGAGGGTGTTGAAGGTCGTTGGGACGACGGCTACTGCATCAGCTTTCGGGGTGCGCTTGGGCTCAGCAGGCGCACGGTTTCCGGTGAGGACGGGTACGTCGGCCAGGTCCTGCCCTTCGAGCCACGGGAGCGCAGCATCCGTGGGGATGACGTAGGGATTCCAGCCGCGCTCGCGCGCGGCCCGCACACCGTCTCCGATGCGCGATGCGAGGGGTGCTCCGCAGGTAACTAGATAGAGGGTTCGGCCGGTCACGCAAGGACTCCTGCGCGGGTGGCGATGGCGGTTAGGGCCAACGCCGTTCGGTTAGCCGTCCGGCTGGGGCGGCAAGGGGCTGATCGCGAAGTGGATGCTGGTCGGGTGGGTGCGGCGGTCGATGTTGCGGCTCTTGGCTCGGTATTTCGAGATGGCTCGTTTGATGGCGCGGGCGTGGGTTCGGGGGCGTCGGGCGGGTTGTAGCCGGTCGAGGATCGCGGCGCCGATGCGGCCGACGAGGTCGACGCGGGTGCCGGTGAGGATTCGGTCGGCGCGGATGATCTGGTCGCGGGCGGTATTGAGTGCGATGGTGAAACAGGCGCGGTCGGGATCGATTTCGGGCCGGTGTAAGAGCGCGTCGGCCATCGCGGTGCGCAGTACTTGGTAGACGACAAGCAGTGCCCATAGCTCTTGGGCCACGGCGTCGGGGTGACGGCTGCGGAGCACCCGTCCGGCCAGGATGGTGGACTTCAGCTCGAAGTAGGAGATCTCGATCTCCCAGCGTTCGTGGTAGAGCCTGACCAGGTCGAGTGCGGACGCCTCGGCGGGATCCAGCAGGTTGGTCACCAACCGGTAGAGATGCTGTTCACAGCGGTCCCCGTCCCCGTCCCCGTCGCTGTCCGGGTCGCTGTTGCTGTCGGGGTCTTTCACGGTGACCGTGATCGTGGCGTCGATGACGCGGACCTTGACGCCGCCGATGCGGGACAAGAAGGTGCCGTCATCCAGTCGGCGTAGCACTGGTAGGGCGAGGGCGGTGGTGTGGGTCTTGGCTCGGATCAAGAAGTCCGCGCCGGTCGCCGCAACCGCACCGATGAACCCTGTGGCGGCGAAGTTCCGGTCGGCCAGGACCAGCATCCCCGGTCCCATCGCGTCAGTCAGGCGGCCGGCGTAGGTCAGCTCGCCGATCCGATCGGTCCCGAACACGGCGTCCAGCAGCGACCGGGTGCCACAGGCCATCAGCGTGACCAGCCGCAGCATCGGGTAGCCGGCCTGGCCGTTCGGCCCGGGCCGGGGTTTGCGGAAGACGACCTTGTTCGCGACCGTGTCTGGCAACGGGATCTGAGTGCCATCGACCGCGGCGACCAGCCGACCGGCGAACCGCACCACCTGCGGGGCCGCGACCACCGCAACCGGGCCCTTGACCAGGTCGAACAGTGCCTTTACCGGCCGGGATCCGACCCTGCGCATCGCCGCGGTGATCGAAGACCCCGCCGGGGCCCGGGGCGGGTCCGGCAGCGACGCGGTCACCCGGGACCAGACCTGCGCCCAGCCCATCGACTCGAACAACGCCCCCGCGAGCAGCAGATACACCACCACCCGCGACGGTAACCGACGCAGCCGCCGTTCCCGGCCACCAGCCCGGGCCAAGGCCTCATCGACAAGCTCGAACGGAACAACCTGGGTCAACTCGCCCAGATGCCCCGGGGCGAACACCCCGGGCGCGTGCGTGATGGCAGAATCGGGCATCGCAGCCTTTGTTGGAGATGACCAGTCTTGGCGGACCGGACACTCCTACAAGGGCTGCACCCATCTCACCAGCCGCAACGCCGAACCTTGCCAACGAACGTCAAGCCTTAACCGAACGGCGTTGGGGTTAGGAGGTGACGGCTGCGGCAGCCGCGGAGCTGTCGGCGCAGCCATTCGGCCGGATCCCCGAGGCGCGGTGGTGGCAGGCGAGTCCGCGGGAGGTGACGGGGAGTGGGCTTGTCCGCGGGACAGGCTAGGCTCGTGGACAGATCACGAGCCTGGGACGGGAGATCGCGGTGTTCGACGGTGGCGGTGCGCAGGGCGGCGGGGGGTTCGACATGTCCAACCTGCTCGCCCAGGCGCAGGCGATGCAGAGTCAGCTGATGGAGGCGCAGGCCAACCTGGAGAGCCAGGAGGTCGAGGGCACCGCGGGTGGCGGGCTGGTGACGGCGCTCGTGTCGGGCACCGGTGAACTGCTCAGCCTCACCATCCACCCGCAGGCGGTCGACCCCGACGACACCGAGACGTTGGCCGATCTGATCGTGGCCGCCGTCCGCGACGCCTCGGAGAACGCCAAGGAGCTCGCGGCCCGCGCGATGGGCCCGCTGGCCGGCGGTCTCGGTGGTCTGCCCGGGCTGTCGGGTGGCGAAGGTGGACCTGCCGGTCCCGGTGGCATGACCGGCCTGCCCGGCCAGAACCAGGGCTGACGTGTACGAAGGGCCCGTCCAGGACCTCATCGACGAGCTCGGCCGGCTGCCCGGCGTCGGCCCGAAGTCCGCACAGCGCATCGCGTTCCACCTGCTCTCCGCCGACGAGACCGACGTACGGCGACTGGCCCACGTCCTGGTCCAGGTGAAGGAGAAGGTCAAGTTCTGCGAGATCTGCGGCAACGTCTCCGAGGAGACGCGGTGCCGGATCTGCCGCGACCCGCGCCGTGATCTCGCCCTGATCTGCGTGGTCGAGGAGGCGAAGGACGTCGTGGCGATCGAGCGGACCCGCGAGTTCCGCGGCCGCTACCACGTCCTCGGCGGCGCGATCTCGCCGATCGAGGGGATCGGACCGGACGAGCTGCGGATCAGGGAACTGATGCAGCGGCTTGCCGGCGGTGAGGTGACGGAGATCATCCTGGCCACCGATCCGAACCTGGAGGGTGAGGCGACCGCCACCTACTTGAGCCGGTTGCTGCGGCCCATGGGGTTGCGTGTCACCCGTTTGGCTAGTGGACTTCCTGTAGGCGGTGATCTTGAGTACGCCGACGAGGTCACACTCGGACGCGCGTTTGAAGGGCGGCGATCCATCGATGACTGAAACAACCGATATTGCGCAGCGAGCCTTGGGTACGGAGTCGGAGGACCTGACCGAGTTCGCCGAGCAGATCGCCGACCAGATCCAGAGCTTCCTGATCTCGGTGCGCGACATCGCCGCGCAGCCGGACGAGGAGGGTGTCGACGAGGGCCTCGCGTCCCTGCCGTACCTGCTGCTCGAGGTCAGCCAGCTGCTGCTGGCCGGCGGCCGGCTCGGTGCGTTCGAGGACTTCGTCCCGGACGAGCGGTTCGAGAGCGACGCCGGCCCCGACCCCGACCTCGACGCGATGCGGGCCCGGCTCGCCGTCTTGTTCGAGGGCCTCGACGAGTACGCCGAGGTGTTCGACCCGTACGGCGCTCCGCCTGAGATCACCGTCAACCGGCTCTCCGACGACCTCACGGCGATCGCGAACGACCTGGTGCACGGTCTCGCGCACTACCAGGACGGTCGGGTCGTCGAGGCGCTGTGGTGGTGGCAGTTCTCGTACGTCTCCAGCTGGGGTGCCGCCGCGAGTGCGGCGCTGCGGGCGATCCAGTCGCTGATCGCCCACGACCGGTTGGAGCCCGCGCACGATCCCGAGACCGAGGCCACGGACCGGGAGCTGGTCGAGGTCGCCGAGGAAGTCGTCCAGCGCCGCTGACGCAGCCGGGGGCATGCCGTGCCGGATCCAGTGGACCTCGAGGGCTTGCTGGATCTCGCCACGCCGTGGTGCCTCCGAGTTGTGGTGACGCTCCACGTCGCGGAGCACCTGACGGCCGAGGGCAAGTCGGTGAATCAACTGGCCACCGCTGTCGGTTGCGACGCGGCCGCCTTGCAAGACGTGCTGTCCCACCTGGCGAGCAAGGGTGTCTTCGCCGAGCCTGAGCCCGGCGTGTTCGCATTGAACGACGCCGCCGAGCGGTTGCGCGACCAGGCGGCATACCTGGATCTCGAAGGGCTCGGCGGCCGCCTCGCCGCGGCTTGGTCCACTTTGCCGGTCTATGTCCGGACCGGTCGACCCGGCTACGAGGGACTTTTCGGCAGGCCGTTCTGGGAGGACCTGGCCGCGCATCCGAAGCTCTCGGCCGACTTCGACGCGATGATGGGACCGGCCGGACACGGGGTGCCCGACGAGATCGAGCTCAGCACCGGCTGGGACGTCGTACGGACCGTGGTCGATGTCGGCGGGGGGACGGGGGCGATGCTGGCCCGGCTCCTGGAGCTGCATCCGCACCTGAAGGCCACGCTGGTCGATCTCCCGGCGACTGTTGCCAGGGCTGACCTCGAAGGAGCCGAGAAGGTCGGGCAGAGCTTCTTCGAGCCGCTGCCGGCCGGGGCCGATGTGTATCTGCTGCGTCATGTTCTCAACGACTGGCCTGATGCCGAGACTGTCGCGATCCTGCGACGGTGCGCCGAGGCAGCAGGTGACACTGGCCGGGTTGTGGTCGCAGGAGGCGTCGTCCGTACGTCGGTGGGCCGGGAGCTGACGCCCGAGGCTGTGCTTCTGGGCGGGCGAAGCAACACCGTGGCGGAGTTCCGGCAGTTGGCACGGCAGGCGGGTCTCGAAGTCGTGGCAGTCAACGCGGACGCGTCCGCGGTCGAATGTGTGGCGATCAGTCGGGAAGCATCGGCACCGTCAGCCCCTGGTCGCGACCGAGCAGGACGCCGCGGGTGATCGCGTTGGTGCCGAACCGATCCCTTACGTGGTCCAGGGCGTTGTCGAGCTCGTCGTTGCTGGCCTTGTCGAACGGCAGAGCGAGCTGCACCGCCGACACATTCTCCAGGTTGCCCACCGAGATGCCGACCAGCGTCACGCCCTGCTTCTCGATCAGCGGTGTCGCCGTGGCCAACAGCGAACGTGCCGTCAGCAGGATCACCCGGGTCTGACCGGTCGCCTGCGGCAACGTGTGCGACCTGGTCGCCCGGGTGAAGTCGTTGAACCGCAGGCGCAGCGTGACCGTCCGCCCGGCCCGCTGGGCCGAGCGCATCCGCCTGGTGACCCGGTCCACCAGCCCGGCCAAGATGGCGTCCAAGGTCTCGGGCGACTTCGGAGACCGGCCGAGCGCTCGCTGTGAGCCTATCGAGCCCCGGCGCCGGCCGACCTCGATCGGGCGGGGATCCCGGTTGTGGGCGAGGGCGTGCAGGTGCCGTCCCGAGGCGCGCCCGAGCATCGCGATCAGAGCGGCCTCGGGCAGCCTCGCGACATCGCCGACCCTGTCCAGCCCTCGTTTGTGGAGCTTCTCCGCCGTCACCACACCCACGCCCCAGAGCCGCTCGACCCCGAGCGGGTGGAGGAACTCCAGCTCCCGGTCCGGCGGGACCACCAACAGGCCGTCGGGCTTGGCCACCCCGCTGGCCACCTTCGCCAGGAACTTCGTCCGAGCCACCCCGACCGTGATCGGCAGACCGACATCGGACAGGACCTCGGCACGCAGGCGCCGGGCGATCTCCAGCGGCGTACCGGAGATCTTGCGCAGGCCGCCGACGTCCAGGAAGGCCTCGTCGATCGACAAGCCCTCGACCAGCGGCGTGGTGTTCTCGAACACGCGGAAGACCGCCTTGCTGGCCTCCGAGTACGCCGACATGCGCGGCCCGACCACGATCGCCTGCGGGCACTGGCGCAGGGCCTGGCCGCCGTTCATCGCCGTACGCACGCCGCACGCCTTGGCCTCGTAGCTCGCGGCAAGCACGACGCCATGCCCCACGATCACCGGCCGGCCGCGGAGGCGCGGGTCGTCCCGCTGCTCGACCGACGCATAGAACGCGTCCAGATCGGCATGCAGGATATTCGCCTCTCCGATCGACACGAACACATGTTCGCATGTAATCCCCCGCCAGCGCGAGACTCACCCACCAGTAGCTACGGCCCCGCTCCCCGCGAGCCCACCCGCCCAACCCGAGCGAGCAAGCACCCCCGATGATCCACAACCTGTGGAAAGCCTTCCGCCGATTCGTCGGCTCTGGGGGCGGGTTCGCCCTGTTCGTGCCCCGGAAGCGACGAATCGTGTGAAGGTTTTCCACCGTGCTGGGGGATCCCCGGGGGCTCTACGGGAGGTAGCACGAGAGCCGGGAACTGGAGGTCCTCCCGGGGGACGTCCGGCGGTTGGCGGTGGTGCGAGGCGGCTGGGGAACTGCGGCAGGACGGGTCGTTGGCTCCTGGTGACGCCGGGCTGCGGATGGAGCGTGGGGCGGGAAAAACACAGGCGAGATGTCGGTGGGACAGGAGACAATGCCGGTCATGGACCTGTCGGCTTATCGTGCGCTGTGGAGGACGCGGGGAGTGGTGGGGCTGCTCGCCTCGGCGCTGCTCGCCCGGCTGCCGGTGATGGCGACGATGGTGCCGGTGTCCTTCCTTGCGAAGGACGCGGCCGGCTCGTTCGGATGGGCCGGCGTCGTGGCCGGCGCCTACTCGGTCGGCATGGCGGTCGGTGGACCCATCTGGTCGCGGCTGGCGGATCGCCGTGGCGGGAGAGGCGTGCTGATCGGCACCGGCATGGCCTGGAGCGTGGCGATGGCTCTGCTTGCGCTGCTGCCGGCGGATCTGTTCCGGTTGATGCCGGTCGTGTCGGCCCTCGGTGGCGCCGTCGTACCGCCGGTGACCGCGACGTTGCGGGCGGCCTGGCCGCGACTGGTACAGGGGTCGCGGCTGCGGGCTGTCTACGCGCTGGACGCGACGGCGCAGGAGGTCCTGTTCGCAGTCGGGCCGATGCTAGGCGCTCTGATGGTCAGCTTCGCCAGCCCACGACTCGGCGTACTGGTCGCTGCGGCCGCTGCCGGCGCCTCGATCTGGTGGTTCGGGCTGCGGCAGCCGCCGGCGGTTCCGCACGATGACGCGGACGGTGCTCGGTTGACCGCTCCGCAGCTGCTCTGGCACCGGCACAGGCTGCCGGTGATCGTGGCCTTCGCGTTGTGCGTGACCTCGTTCGCGTCGGTCTCGCTCGGCATCGTCGCGTTCGCCGACGAGCACGGCAATCGCCTGATCGCAGGTGTGCTGGAGACCGTGTGGGCTGTGGGCAGCATGGCCGGTGGGGTGATCGCGGGTGCACTGCCGGGTCGCCGCGACTCATACGTGTGGCGGCGTGGTCTGCTGGTCTCATTCGGGATGATGCTCTGCGTGTTCGCCACCTCGTCACCGGTGTCGCTCGGTATCGGGCTGCTGCTGTCCGGCTGCGTGCTAGCGCCCACGGTCGGTGCCTTGTACGAGCGGCTCGGCGCGCTCACGCCGGACTCGGTCAGGACCGAGGTGTTCGGCTGGATGGGCAGCGGGGCGATGGTCGGGGCCGCTGTCGGTTCGGCGGTGGCCGGAGCAGTCGTCGAGTCGTTCGGGGTTCGGTACGTCTGGGTGCTGGCGGCGGGGCTGACCGCAGTCGCCGCAGCGTCGCTGGTCCGCGTGCCGCCGCACCAGCCCAGTCAGGAGTCGATGACCGAGATCATCGACGCGGACCAGGTAGCAGCGACGCCCGCCAGCTGATCACACCCATTTGCGACCGAGGAACCGTAGGGCGGGGCCACGGTTCCTCGGACGCAACTCGGACTCGCTAGACCGGCGACTCGCGGGGCGGCGGGTCGATGCCGTCCTCGGCGGCCTGGTAGGCGCTGATCTTCCAGTCGATCAGTTCGAGATCGGCCTGCAGTTGCGCGAGATCCGCAGCCACCCGCTCCCGGTGGGCACGCAGCAGCGCGAGCCTGCCCGCGCGGAGCTTGTCGCCCGCCCGGACGTGGTCGGCGAACTCGCGCACCTGCTCGATCGGCATCCCCGTACGCCGCAGCCGCAGCAGGACATCGAGGAGGCCGAGCGTGTCCGCGTCGAACCGGCGCCTCCCGCCGGCATCTCGGGGGAGATCACCGAAGAAGCCCTCTCGGTCGTAGTAGCGCAGAGTCTCCACCGGCAGGCCCGACTGACGGGCCGCCTCGCCGATGGTGACGCCGGTCTGGTCTCGTCTCAGTTCGGTCGAGGTCACACGTCGAGCATGCAACCTGGTGCATTGCACCGGCAATTCGGCGTCAGGCGGGCCGGTAGACGGTGTGCAGTACGCCGGTTGTGAACGTGGTCGACGACACCAGCTCCAGCGGGATGCTGTCGCCCTCGTCGAACAACCGGACGCCGTGTCCGACCACGATCGGGTGGATCAGCAGGCTCAGCTCGTCCAGCACCTTCGCCCGGAGCAGCGAACGGACGAGTGTGATGCTGCCGACGACGTTGATGTTCTTGCCCGGCTGTCCCTTCAGCGCGGTCAGCTCCTCGATCGGGTCGCCCTTCAGCAGGGTCGAGTTCTGCCAGCTGTCGACGTTGTCGAGGGTGGTCGACACGACCAGCTTGGCGGTGGAGTTCATCTGCTCTGCCATCTCGACCTCGCTGCCCTGGTTCGGCCAGTAACCGGCGAACATCTCGAAGGTGTTCCGGCCGAGCAGCATCGTGTCGCCCTCGGCGGCCTGGGCTCCGACGACCGCGCCCATCTCGTCGTTGAAGTACGGGAAGTGCCAGGTCTCCGGTGCCTCGACGACGCCGTCGAGTGAGATGAACAGACCTGCGGTGATCTTCCTCATGGTGGTGCTCCTCATCGGGTCGGGTGGTTGCCAACACCACCGCGTCGATCTGCCCGCGCCCGGATCGACATCACCTCGAGAAAAAATCGCGATCCCCGGCCGAACTTCCAACGATCAGGTGAGGGTCAGCCGCACCGTGGCTCCCACCATCGCCTCGCCGTCGATCATGCCGAGCCAGCGGGCGATCCGCCAGGGCTCGGTCCAGGCGCTCCACAGTTCCGCGGATCCAACGTCTTACGAGCGTTGCCTGGTCACCGTAACGGCGACGGAGCAGTCGGGGAGACCGGAGAGGGTGGTCAGGTCAGGCGTCTGGCCGTGCATCGCCAGCATCCTGCCGGGAGGCGGAACGGCGTCCGCGACGTAGTTCGGTGTCGAGCGCGTCCAGTCGATTGGTCCAGAGCTTGCGGTACCTGTCCAGCCAGGCATCGATCTCCTGCAGGGGCCTGGGGTCGACGGCATACAGGCGGCGCGTCCCGGCGACGGTGACGGTCGCCAAGCCGTTGTCGCGGAGCACGCGGAGGTGCTGCGACACGGCGGGCTGGCTGATCCCGAACTCAGCGCCGATCGTGGCGGCGATCCGGCCGGCCGGGCGCTCACCGTCGGCGAGCAGCTCGAGGATCCGGCGCCGCACCGGATCGCCCAGGATGTCGAAGGCGCGCATGTGCTCGAATGTTTCACCTTCTACTTATATAAGCAAGCACACGAGAATCGGGAAGGGTTCGCTGCCTGGAAGTCTCGCGGGCGCCGTTCTCCAGGCCGGGGGTGCCGCCGCACTCGGACGACCGGACCAGAGCTTGGTCGAGCAGGGGACAACAGACGCGGCCCCGTTAGACTGAGGCGACCCACTACGCCCGGTGCAGCGCGGCACGGCGTACCGCAACCAGCGCAAATGCTGGGGATTCAAGCTTGAGGAGACACAGCTGTGGGACGCGTCGTGCACAAGTACGGCGGTTCTTCGGTCGCTGACGCCGATTGCATCAAGCGTGTGGCCCAACGGATCGTCGCGACGAAGAAGGCCGGGAACGACGTGGTGGTGGTCATCTCCGCGATGGGGGACACCACCGACGAGCTGATGGACCTGGCCCAGCAGGTCTCCCCGCTGCCGCCGCCGCGCGAGCTGGACATGCTGCTCACCTCGGGTGAGCGAATCTCGGCCGCGCTGCTGGCGATGGCGATCGCGAACCTGGGCTACGAGGCTCGTTCGTTCACGGGTTCGCAGGCCGGCGTGCTGACCACCTCGGCGCACGGCAACGCGCGGATCATCGACATCACGCCGGGCCGGATCGAGGATGCGCTCACCGAGGGACACGTCGCGATCGTGGCGGGCTTCCAGGGTGTCGCCCAGGACACCAAAGACATCACCACCCTCGGCCGCGGCGCATCCGACACCACCGCGGTGGCGCTGGCCGCGGCGCTGGGCGCCGATTACTGCGAGATCTACACCGACGTCGACGGCATCTTCACCGCCGACCCGAGGATCGTCCCAGCCGCCCGCCAGATCCCCAGGATCTCCTACGAGGAGATGCTCGAGATGGCGGCCTGCGGTGCGAAGGTCCTGCACCTGCGCTGCGTGGAGTACGCGCGGCGCTACAACGTCCCCGTCCACGTGCGCTCCTCCTTCTCGTCTCGGGAGGGCACCTGGGTCGTCGATGCGATGCATGAACTAGGAGCCGACGAAAACATGGAACAGGCGATCATCTCCGGCGTGGCCCACGACCGCAGCGAGGCCAAGATCACCGTGGTCGGCGTGCCCGACAAGCCCGGTGAGGCGGCCCGCATCTTCGAGACCGTCGCCAATGCCGAGACCAACATCGACATGATCGTGCAGAACGTCTCCGCCGTCGCGACCAACCGCACCGACATCTCCTTCACGTTGCCGCGCACCGACGGCTCACGGGCGATGTCCGCTCTGGCGCGGACGAAGGACGAGGTCGGCTACGAGCAGCTCCTGTACGACGACCAGATCGGCAAGGTCTCGGTGATCGGCGTGGGGATGCGCTCGCACCCCGGCGTGTCGGCCAGGTTCTTCTCCGCGCTGGCCGAAGCGGGCGTGAACATCGAGATGATCTCCACCTCCGAGATCCGGATCTCGGTGATTGTTGACGAACATCTGGTAGACGCGGCGGTGATGGCGGCGCACACTGCTTTCGACCTGGATGACGACGACACCCAGGCGGTCGTGTACGGAGGAACAGGACGGTGAACCCAGTGAGCGCTGCGATGGATCAGACCGAGGACAGGAGTGGACTCCCGTCGCTGGCGGTGGTCGGTGCGACCGGCGCCGTCGGCACGGTGATGCTGACCCTGCTCTCCACCCGGCAGAACGTCTGGGGAGAGATCCGTCTGATCGCATCCGAGCGCTCCGCCGGCAAGCGGCTCAAGGTCCGCGGCGAGGAGGTCGAGGTCCTCGCGCTCGGCGAGGACGTCTTCGACGGCATCGACGTGGCGATGTTCGACGTACCGGACGAGGTGTCCGCGCAGTGGGCCCCGATCGCCGCGGCCAAGGGTGCCGTCGTGGTGGACAACTCCGGCGCCTTCCGGATGGACCCGGACGTGCCACTGGTGGTGCCCGAGGTGAACGCCGAGGCCGCGCGCAAGCGCCCCAAGGGCATCATCTCCAACCCGAACTGCACGACCTTGTCGATGATTGTCGCGATGGGCGCGCTGCATCACCGCTACGAGCTCGAGCAGCTGGTCGTCGCGTCGTACCAGGCCGCCTCGGGCGCCGGGCAGGAAGGTATCGACGCGCTGTACGACCAGCTGACGAAGGTGGCCGGCAACCGCGAGCTCGGCACGACTCCGGGCGATGTACGCCGGGTCGTCGGCAACGCGCTCGGGCCGTTCCCGGCACCGCTGGCGATGAACGTGGTCCCGTGGGCCGGGTCGCTGAAGAACGACGGCTGGTCGTCGGAGGAGCTGAAGGTCCGCAACGAGTCCCGCAAGATCCTCGGCCTGCCGAACCTGAAGGTCTCTGCGACCTGCGTGCGGGTGCCGGTGATCACCACGCACTCGCTGTCGGTGCACGCGCGCTTCGGCCGCGAGGTCAACGTGGACGAGGCCCGCGAGGTGCTCCGCGACGCTCCGGGCGTCCTGGTCTTCGACAACCCGGCGGAGGCCGAGTTCCCGACGCCGGCGGACGTGGTCGGCACCGACCCGACCTGGGTGGGCCGGATCCGCAAGTCGCTCGACGATCCGCAGGCGCTGGAACTGTTCGTCTGCGGCGACAACCTCCGCAAGGGCGCGGCCCTCAACACCGCCCAGATAGCCGAGGTCGTCGCCAGGGAATTCACCCTGGCCTGACCGCCGGGGAGGTCAGAGCCACCCTTCACGGGCGGCGTGGAGGGCGAGCTGGAAGCGGGTGCTGGCGCCCGTGCGGTTCATCAGGCGTTCGAGGTAGCGGAAGAACGTACGGCGGCTGATGCCCAGCGTGCGGGCGATCGTGTCATCGGCCGCGCCCGTCGCCAGGAGAGCCAGCAAGCGGCGCTCGATCGGCTCCAGGCGGTCGTCCTCGGCTCCGACGGATGCGTGCAGCGGCAAAGCATTGCGCCAGCACAGCTCGAACATGCCGATCAGCGCGGTCAGCAGGCTGCTCGGCCGGATGATCAGCAGCGAGCGGTTCACGTCGGTGTCGCGCACCGACATCGAGACGAAGGCGATCGAGCCGTCGATGATGGTCAACTTCGCCGGTACGTCGGGCAGCACGCGCGCCTGCTCGCCGGCCTCGACGCACGGCAGGATGTTCTCCGTCAGGTAGCCCGGCACCTCGACCGACTCGGGCGAGTAGACCACCCGGTAGGAGACGCCGCGTTGAAGCTGCTCGATCTCCACCTGATTCGGTCCCGCGCCGAGGTAGTACGGCGGGGTGTCGATGGCCTGGATCTCGCGTTGGGCACTGTCCTTGATCTGGTTGATCCGCTCGACGATCGCGCTGCCGGTGACCACCTCGATCAGGTGCGTGGTGGATTCGTTGTGCACGGTCCGGCGGAACTCGTCGTACGCGTTCAGGACCTCGATCCGGGCCTGCTTCAGCTCGGACTCGCGGCGCAGGGTCAGCGCCTCCAGGCCGGCGTCAGGGGGCACAGGCAGGTAGCGGGTGTGGTCGGTCCCGGAGCGCCGGGCGAGGCCCGCATGGACCAGGCCGCCGAGCGCGTCGTCGATGGCCGCCGCACGGTCGGGGACGGCCTCGTCGAGCTCGGTGACCGAGGACGGGCCGGTCAGGAGCAGATGCTGATAGACGCGGATCTCGTCGTCCCTGAGGCCAAGCACTCGCAAGTGATCGGCACGCTCCGTGTCGGTTGAGTCCACGCCTCTCCCTTCCTCCGCGAAAGCGGTCACCGGCTGCTACCAACACCCAAGGGTAGAACGGAACGCAAGACCTGGTCAGAGCTGTCCGTATCGCGGCGGCTGCGGAGTGCAAGGATTGTTGTCCTGTCAGCATTCTTGTGCCGTGTCACCATCTGGCCACCATTTCTGCGCGGGACGAGCGAGAATTGAGGTCCAGCAGCCTGGCGACGGACCACCTGAGCGCCGCCCGGCTGCTGTTCCAATTCTGCGGGCGGATCGCCGTGTCGCCAGCAAACGCCGTTTCGGTTGGGTCTCAATCCCGGCGCATCCGTGCCTTCGCACATCAGTGCCATCACGCCGCGTGCTCGAGGGTGTACAACGTGTGCATCTCTCTTGTGAGGCCGGGGAGGAGGAGAGAGCCGATGTGCCGCCGCGTCTGCCGCCGTGTCCCCCGACTGCTCGACGACGCCGACGCATCGACGATGACTGCCGCCCTGGTCATCGTCACGGCCCATCCCGCGGGTGCCCGGGGCGCCGCTGCTCACGGCGGCCCGAGCCCGCAGGTCGTCGGTGGAACCCGCGCGGCGCCAGGCGAGCTTCCGTGGATGGTGAGGCTGTCCACGGGCGCCCCGCGCTGCCCGGGTTCCACCGGCCAGGACCCCCGGCCGGATCGACAGCCGGGGCATCGTCCCTGATTCGTCGTTCCCATCGCGACGGCATGAGGCCCCGGCTCAACGGCCGGGGCCTCGTGTCGCCGGCGACGGCTCGGGTCGAGGCCGAGGAAGGCGCGCCTCATTTTGTATAGCTGGAAGGATCTTCCATATCTCTTCAGGCATACGAATCTCGGTCGCTGTCCTGGGAGCGCCCAGACGTCAGTCGCTACCTGGGCCCACGGAAGCCATCGCTCGCAGGGCTTCGAGCTCCTGCCGGGTGATGAGGTCGGTGTGGGTGCCCGCTGTGCCGCAGGCCCAGGCGCCGGCGATGGATCCGGCGACGGCCGCATCTCGCCAACCGGCTCCGTCGAGCCACGCTGCCAGGAAGGCCGACACGTAGGCGTCGCCTGCGCCATTGCTGTCCACCACAGGTCGGCCAGGGATCTGGACGGGCTTGACGTGCAAGGGAGCCTCGCCACGGACCACCAGGTAGCTCCCGTCGCCGCCCGCCATCGCGATCACAGCGGCCGCCCGACCCTTGGTGAAGATCCGGTCGGCGACGACTTGCACGGGCTCGGTCAGGGCGCTGGTGGAGAGGAAGACGAGGTCCGCCGCCATCGCGAAGTCCCGGTGGTACTCGTTGACCCCGTCCCAGTCGTGCAGGTCGGTCGAGACGGTGCAGGCGGCCGCGCTCGCGTCCGGCAGAGCCTGCCGGGCGAAGTCCATGATCGAGAGATGCACATGACGAGCCCGGACGACGCTGTCGCGCCACAGGGCGGGGTCGACCTGCATTCCTGCCGGGTGCCGGCCGTCGTACAAGGAGAGGCGGCGGCCGTCCGGCGACACCAGGTTGACGGCCCGTCGTGTCCCGCTCGGGTGGATTGTCGCTGAGAAGGGCAGGCCGAGGTCGGCGTAGGTACTGCGGATCCGCTTTCCCTCGGCGTCATCGCCGATCACGTCGGCCAGCCCCGAGCGCAGCCCGAGCAGGTGGCACCCGAGCGCTACGCCGTGCCCGGTGTGGCCCACGTACGACTCGACCGGTGCGACCGCGATCGTTTCCTGCGCCGGGAGGGGTAGCGCCGGCACCCGCACGATCGTGTCGATGCCGACCCCGCCGATCACGAAAACATCGAGCGCCTCGTTCGTCATGGCAGCTGATTCTGCCCAATGGTCGTACGAGCGACCGGAGTGGGTCGCGTCGGGACGGGCGGCGAGCCGCTCCATCCCGACGCGCGGTTTATCGCTTGATCGGAGCTCCGGTCTTCGACTGGAGGTCCTCGAAGGTGACGCCGTCGGCCAGCTCGACCAGCTTCAGGCCGTCGTCGGTGATGTCGAGGACGGCCAGGTCGGTGATGATCCGGTCGACCACGCCGCGGCCGGTGTAGGGCAGGTCGCACTCCGAGAGGATCTTGTGCGAGCCGTCCTTGGCGACATGTTCCATCAGCACGATCACCTTCTTGGCGCCGTGCACGAGATCCATCGCGCCGCCCATCCCCTTGACCATCTTGCCGGGAATCATCCAGTTCGACAGGTCGCCTTTGTCCGACACCTGCATCGCGCCCAGGATCGCGGCATCGATGGCACCGCCGCGGATCATCCCGAAGGACAGCGACGAGTCGAAGAACGAGGCCCCGGGCAACGTCGTGACGGTCTCCTTGCCGGCGTTGATCAGGTCCGGGTCCTCCTCGCCGTCGACCGGGTACGGACCGACGCCGAGGATGCCGTTCTCGCTCTGCAGGACGACGGTGACGCCGTCGGGGATGTAGTTCGGCACCATCGTCGGCAGGCCGATGCCGAGGTTGACGTACTGGCCGTCCTCCAGCTCGGCGGCGGCACGGGCGGCCATCTGCTCACGGGTCAGCGGCATGCTCTCAGGCCTCCAGCTTCTGGCGCGCGGCCTCGTAGGCTTCGCGGGGTTGCACGGTGCGCTTCTCGATCCGCTTCTCAATATCCTTGCCAACGGCAACGACACGCTGGACGAAGACGCCGGGCAGGTGGATCTCGTCCGGGTCCAGCTCGCCCGGCTGGACCAGCTCCTCGACCTGGGCGATGGTGATCCGGCCCGCCATCGCGGCCAGCGGGTTGAAGTTCCGGGCGCTCCGGTCGAACACCAGGTTGCCGTGACTGTCGCCCTTGAGCGCGTGCACCAGGCCGAAGTCGGTCGTGATCGACTCCTCCAGCACGTACGTCGTGCCGTTGAACTCGCGGGTCTCCTTCGGCGCGGAGGCCTTCGCTACCGAGCCGTCCGGGTTGTACTGCTGCGGCAGGCCGCCCTCAGCCACCTGCGTGCCCACCCCGGCGAGGGTGTAGAACGCGGCGATCCCGCAACCGCCGGCGCGCAGCTTCTCCGCGAGGGTGCCCTGCGGGGTGAGCTCCACCTCGAGCTCACCGGACAGGAACTGCCGGGCGAACTCCTTGTTCTCACCGACGTACGACGAGGTCATCTTGGCGATCCGCTTGTCGGCGAGCAGGATGCCGAGGCCCCAATCGTCGACGCCGCAGTTGTTCGACACGACGCTCAGGCCGGTGACGCCCGCGTCGTGGATCGCGGTGATCAGCTGCATCGGGTTGCCGCAGAGCCCGAAGCCGCCGACGGCGAGGCTCGCGCCGTCGCCGATGTCGTCGACCGCGGCCTGCGGCGAGTCGTACGTCTTGTCCATCACGCTGCTCCGTTGCAGTTCGGTAGCCGGCTGCTGACTAGTGCCCTGACACTAACTTGCCGGGTCGCCGTCGGGGAGATGACTTCCGACACAGAACTCCAGCACGCCCCAGTGCTCGGGCCTGTGCATGTTCACCTCGTACTGCGGTGACCAGACCCAGTAGTCCTCACCCGTGCCGCGGCGGTAGGCGCCATCGACGATCTGGTGCGGCCATTCCACCCGCATCAGGTTCATCCGCCACTCGTCGCCCGACCGTGGTGGGGTGGCGCGGCCCGGGTTGTACGCGGCCAGCGCAGCCCAGGGAAAGGCGACCTCGACCGACCAGCCGCGGTCCGTGTCCGCCGGGTCGTTCAACGTGCCGTTGACGACCACGGCGGTCCGCAGACCCGGCAGGTTGGTCGGGTCGATCGCCTCGCCGCCGAGGTCGTAGGGTTTCGGCAGGGTCAGTTCCCAGATCGTGCCGAGCGGGCCGATCTCGAACTCGTAGTAGTTCTCGCCGTCCCCGTCCGGGTCCAGGAACACCTCGAAGTTGTTCTCCTCGTACAGCCTCGAGTTGTGCTCGCTCAGAGTCCCCCAGACGTGCGGCTCCTCCAGGTATGCCCCGACATACAGGAACTCGTCGTCCCAGAGCAGCTTGGCCCTGGTCGGGAACCGAGGCATCGGGTGGTCGAGCCCCCTGATGTCCACGAAGTCCCCGGTCCACGCTGCTGCGGTCCAGGCCGGATGGGTGAGGGTCCCGTCGATGGGCAGGGGAGTGCCGGCTCTGTGACAGTGGTACTGCCTCAGCTCAGGCATCGGCTCGCTCCAGCCGGCACGTCCATGGCATCAGCGCTACCGACCTCGGCGTCGGGCCTCCCGTCGCTCATCGTCGCAGGCTATCGACAAGGCCGCAGTCAGGACGACCCCTGCCAGCGGTGGGAGTCAGGTGGCGCCGAGGGCGGCGGCGACGGCGTCGCGGAGCTGGAGCTCGGTCGGCACATCGGTGCCGAGCTCCCCGGCCAGTTCGCGCAGGGAGGTCATGGTGACGTCGTGCAGCCCGCAGGTGGTGAACTGGTGGAACACCTCCATGTCCGGGTCCAGGTTGATCGAGAACCCGTGGCTGGTGACGCCCCGGCGGATGCGCATCCCGATGGAGCACAACTTGCGGTGGTCCCGCGTCCAGACCCCCACCAGGCTGCTCTCGCCTCGTGGCGTGTCGCGGCGGATCAGAGAGAAGCCCAGGCCACCCAGAGCCTCGATCAGGCCGTTCTCGACCCAGCGGACGATGTCCACCGGACCACGCTCGTGCAGGTCGATGACCAGGTAGCCGACCAGTTGCCCCGGGCCGTGGTACGTCGCGAACCCGCCCCGGTCAACCGGCACGGTCGGGATCGCGGCCGTCTCCGGGGGAAGGTCGGCCAACGAGGTGCGCGGGCCGTACGTGATCACGGGCGGATGGCTGAGGAGGAAGAGCCGGTCTCCGGTCGTACCGTCGATCCGCTCGCTCACCCAGGCCTTCATGTCCTGCGCGGCCCGCTCGTACTCGACCTCACCGAGATCGATCCGCTGGATGGTCGCCGTGGTCTGACTCACGGCCTCAGCCTAGTGTTCGACGAAACAGCTCCCCCCGTCGCTTCCGTGGCCAGCCCGCGAGTGCCGCCCGGAGGGCCTGTCCCCGACACGCCCGGCTCGAGTTCTCGCCTGCCGGCCAGCGGGCACACAGCCCACAGACGAGACAGGAGAGCCGAGAAAGCACTCAGGGCCGGCCACAGTGAAGTGACCGGCCCTGCGGTGTGGTCGGGCTGACAGGATTTGAACCTGCGACCTCGTCGTCCCGAACGACGCGCGCTACCAAGCTGCGCCACAGCCCGAAGTCGGCGTTAGCCTACACGGGCCGTTGGCCGGTGCGAAATCGGGTTCACACGCGGCACCAGGGTGAGCAGCGTGGCCTCCGGGCGGCAGGCGAACCGCACCGGCGCATACGGCGAGGTGCCGAGCCCGGCGGAGACGTGCAGAGCCGCCTGGTGTCCACCATGCCCGTAGGTGGACACCCCCTTCACCCGCGACGTGTCGAGGTCGCAGTTCGTCAGCAGCGCACCGTAGACGGGCACTGCCAGCTGGCCGCCGTGCGTGTGCCCGGCGAGCACCAGCGGGTATCCGTCGTCCAGGAACGCGTTCAGCACCCGCAGGTATGGCGCATGGGTGACGCCGATCGACAGGTCCGCCATCGGGTCCACCGGCCCGGCGACCTCGTGGTACCGGTCGCGCCCGACGTGCGGGTCGTCGGTACCGGCGAAGTCGAGGCGTAGGCCGTTCACCTTGAGCGTGGCCCGCGCGTTGTTGAGATCGGCCCAGCCGCGGTCGGTGAAGATGGTCCGCAGCTCCTCGAACGGTAGATCCGGCGGCCGCACCCGGCGTTGCTGGCGGTGCGGGTGGAGCAGGTAGCGCATCGGGTTCTTGAACTGCGGCTTCCAGTAGTCGTTCGAACCGAACACGAACACGCCCGGGAGATCCAGCAGGTCGCCGTACGCCCGCAGCAGCGGTTGCACCGAGCCGGCGTTCGAGATGTTGTCACCGGTGTTGACGATCAGGTCGGGCTCGAGGGCGGCCAGGTCCCGGACCCAGTCGATCTTGTGCTGCTGGGTCGGCATCAGGTGCAGGTCGGACAGGTGCAGCACCTTCAGCGGCTCGGCGCCCTGCGGCAGCACCGGCACGGTGAATCGCCTGAGCGTGAACCAGCGCACCTCGACGGCCGCCGCGTAGGCGACACAGGCGGCGCCGGCCGCGCCGACGACGGCGGCCGATCTGAACGCGGACTTCGCAACGCCCCGGAAACTCATTTCACCAGCCTGCCACAATCGTGGGCATGGCCAACTCCGAGCTGAAGCAGCGCCTGCACGACGACATGACCGCCGCCCTGAAGGCGCGCGACGAGATCCGCAAGTCGACCCTTCGGATGGCGCTCACCGCCGTCACAAAGGCGGAAGTGGCCGGCAAGGAGGCGCGCGAGCTGAGCGACGCGGAGATCATCGACGTGCTCACCAGCGAGGCGAAGAAGCGGCGCGAGTCCGTGATCGCGTACCGGGAGGCGGGGCGCGAGGAACTGGCCGAGAAGGAGCAGGCCGAGGCGGACATCCTGGCCGAGTATCTGCCGGAGCAGCTGACCACCGAGGAGATCTCGGCCTTGGTCGCCGAGGTGATCGCGGCCACCGGCGCGGCCGAGCTGGGCCCGCGTGGCATCGGCAAGGTGATGGGTGCCCTGCAGCCGAAGGTGAAGGGCAAGGCCGACGGTGGGGCTGTCTCGGCCGAGGTCAAGCGTCAGCTGGCCGACTGACTCGACAGAGGTCGAGGGGCGCCTCCCGGAGGAGAGGCCCCTCGATCTCGGTCAACGCCGCGGGCAGTTCCTCCGCCACGGCGGGCAGGTGTTCGGCGGTTGCGGCGGCGCGATGGTGATCGGGCCGCCCGGTGGACCCTGTTGGCCCTTCGACAGGTAGAGCGTGATCAGCGACCCCTCAGGTGCGCCGTCGCGGCTGCGCGGGTCGGTGTAGGCCACGGTGCCGAAGGCCTCCGGCGACTCCTTGAGCTCCGGGGAGATCGTCACCTGGAAGCCGGCCTGCTGGAGCACGGTGGTGGCCTGCTCGGGGGTCATGCCGTTGACGGCCGGGAGGTCCTTGACGTTGCCCCGGATGATCTTGTCGTTGGGGGCGACGAAGCGCTCGGCAGGCAGCTCCTGGACCGCGCCGCGCATGGCGTCCTCCCAGATCGGGCCGGCGGTGCCTGAGCCCGACGCGTCGTGCATCGTCTTGCCGTTGAGCTTGTGCCCGCTGTTGACCATGTTCGTGTACGGCGGGTTCGCGTCGGCGACCACTGATGCCGCGGCCAGATTCGGGGTGTAACCGGCGAACCAGACGGCGAGGTTGTTGTTGATGGTTCCGGTCTTGCCGGCCAGATCCCGGTTCTTGTCGAAGTTCAGCCTGCCCCCGGTCCCGCCCGGTTGCATGACAGCCTTCAGGACATAGTTGACGCCGTCCGCGACGGCCGGGGACAGCACCTGCTTGCAGTCGGTGCCGGGCGTCTTGATGGACTTGCCTGCCTTGTCCACGATCGACGTGACAACGATCGGCTTGCAGTACATTCCCCTGGCGGCGAAGGTCGCGTAGGCGTTGGACAGCATCAGCGGGGTGGTGTACCCGACGCCGAGCGTGAACGAAGCCACCTGCTGCAGGGGCTTGCCGGACTGGGCGTCGTACATACCCAGTTGACCCGCGATCGTCGCCGGTACACACAAGCCGATCTGCTGGGAGAGTTGCAGGAAGTAGGTGTTGGTCGAGTAGCGCGCGGCCTCGATCATGGTGATGTTGCCGCCCCTGGTCGAGTTCTTCGGCCGGTAACCGTCCTCGACCGTGACGTGCCCGGTGCAGGTGGTGAACTTCTTCCCGCCGAGGTCGATCTGGTCCGGCGAGTTGATCCGGTGGCTGAGGGGGACACCCTGCTGGATCGCGGCGGCGATCGTGAAGGCCTTCATCGTCGACCCGTTCTGGAAACCGCCGTAGCCGCCGGCGTAGGACTTCTCGACGTTGTAGTTGTAGGCCGTCTCGTCCTTGCCGTTGCCATACGGCTTGCTCTGCGCCATCCCCTTCACCAGCCCAGTACCCGGTTCGACCAGGGTGACGGCGGACACCACGGAGTCGGTCCGCTTCGTGTTGCGGTTCATCGAGGCCTGTGCGGCGGCTTGGATCTTCGGGTCCAGCGAGGTCTTCACAGTGATGCCGGCGGTCTTGATGTAGTGCTCGCGAGCCTCGGGTGTCTTGCCCAGCGCGGGGTTGTCGAGCAGCTTCGAGACGACGTAGTCGCAGTAGAACGGGAATCGCGACGAGGCGCAGCCGTTCGGGACGTCGAGGATCCTCTTCGGGTCGATCACCGGGGTCTTGATCGCGTCGGCGGCCTGCTTGGCCGTGATCAAGGTCAGCTCCTGCATGCGCCGCAGCACCACGTCGCGACGTTCCTTGGCCCGCTTCATGCTGTTCGTCGGGTCGTAGCCGGTGGGGTTCTTCACCAGACCGGCCAGCAGTGCGGCCTGCGGCAGGGTGAGATCCTTCGCGGTGGTACGGAAGTAGTGCAGCGCCGCCGCCTGGACGCCGTACGCGCCGTCACCGAAGTTGGCGAGGTTCAGATACTTCTCCAGGATCTCGTCCTTGGAGAACTGCTTCTCGACTGCCACCGCGTAGCGGAGCTCGGCGAGCTTGCGCTGGTACGTCTCGGCGGTCGCCGCCTGGCGTTCCGCGTCGGTCTTCGCCTTCTCGAGCAGGCTCATCTTCACGTACTGCTGGGTGATGCTGGAGCCACCCTGCTGGACCGAGCCCTCGCTCTTGTTGCGCAGCATCGCCCGGAGCGTGCCCTTGGCATCCAGGGCGCCGTGCTCGTAGAAGCGGGAGTCCTCGATCGCGATGATCGCCTTGCGCATGATGGGGCTGATCTGCGCCAGCTTCACCGGGACCCGGTTCTGCTCGTACAGGTTGGCGATCACGCTGCCGTCGGCGGCGAGGATCTTGCTCTTCACCGCGAGTGGATCGGTCTCCAGCTCCTGCGGCAGGTCCTGCAGCGTCTCGGCCGTCTTCTGCGTGCCGAACCCGGCCAGACCGGCGAACGGGATCGCCAGGCCGGCGGCCAGCGCGCCCGAGAGCACGCTCACGCCGAGGAACAGAACCACCGATTGGACTACACCCCGATCGCCCTTCTCCCTTACACGCATGGGGGAGAGCCTACGTGATCGGAGCGCCACCAAAGGTCGTCAGATGTGATCCATGTCACGCCAACCGAAGCGTGGATTCAAACGTCCGTACGCCCTCTGCAGACGTGAACCGGCGGCCGGTGGAGTGCCCACCGGCCGCCGGAACTGCCTCGTCAGGCGGCGTACTGCGCGGCGACCTGAGCCGGCTCCAGAGCCAGCTCCAGCACCTCGCGAACATCGCTGACGGGGTGCACGGTCAGCTCTGCCAGCACCGATTCCGGCACATCGTCGAGATCCGGCTCGTTGCGCTTCGGGATCAAGACGGTGGTCAACCCGGCCCGGTGGGCGGCGAGCAGCTTCTGCTTCACGCCGCCGATCGGGAGCACCCGGCCGGTCAGCGACACCTCACCGGTCATCGCGACCTCCGAGCGGACCGGCCGTCCCGACAGCAGCGACGCCAGGGCCGTCGTCATCGTGACACCCGCGCTCGGACCATCCTTCGGTACGGCGCCGGCCGGCACGTGCACGTGGGTGTTGCGCTCGGCCAGGTCGCCGACCGGCAGACCGAGCTCCGCACCGTGCGACCGCAGGTACGACAGCGCGATCTGCGCCGACTCCTTCATCACGTCACCCAGCTGCCCGGTCAGCGTGATACCGGTCGGCCCAGTCTCCTTGTCGGCCAGGGACGCCTCCACGAACAGGACGTCACCACCCGCGCCGGTAACGGCCAGGCCCGTCGCCACGCCCGGCAGCGCCGTCCGTTCGGCCGACTCCGGCGTGAACCTCGGACTGCCGAGATACCCCTTGAGGTCGCCTACCCCGACGGCCAGCCGCGCGTGCTCGATGTCGCCGAGCGCGAGCTTGGCGGTCACCTTGCGCAGGATCCGGGCGATGGCCCGCTCCAACTGCCGGACACCGGCCTCGCGGGTGTACTCCGAGGCCAGCAGGCGCAGCGCCTCGTCGTCGATGGTGGTCTCGTCGGCCGACAGCCCGGCCCGGTCCAGCTGACGCGGGAGCAGGTGGTCGCGAGCGATGACGACCTTCTCGTCCTCGGTGTAGCCGTCGAGCTGGACCAGTTCCATCCGGTCCAGCAGCGGCGCCGGGATCGAGTCGAGCACGTTCGCCGTGGCCAGGAACACTACGTCCGACAGGTCCAGCTCGACCTCCAGGTAGTGGTCGCGGAACGTGTGGTTCTGGGCTGGGTCGAGCACCTCCAGCAGGGCGGCCGTCGGGTCACCCCGGTAGTCCGCGCCCACCTTGTCGACCTCGTCCAGGAGCACCACCGGGTTCATCGAACCCGCCTCGCTGATGGCCCGGACGATGCGGCCCGGCAGCGCACCGACGTACGTACGCCGGTGGCCACGGATCTCGGCCTCGTCACGAACGCCACCCAGCGCCACCCGGACGAACTTCCGCCCCATCGCGCGGGCCACGGACTCGCCCAGCGAGGTCTTGCCGACACCGGGCGGCCCGACCAGCGCCAGCACGGCGCCGCTGCGGCGTCCGCCGACCACACCGAGGCCGCGATCGGCCCGGCGGCGGCGTACGGCCAGGTACTCGGTGATGCGTTCCTTCACGTCGTCCAGGCCGGCGTGGTCCGCGTCCAGGATCGCGCGAGCCTCGGCGATGTCGTAGCTGTCCTCGGTCCGCTCGTTCCACGGCAGTTCCAGCACGGTGTCGAGCCAGGTGCGGATCCAGCCCACCTCGGGCGACTGCTCCGCCGTACGCTCCAGCTTGTCGACCTCGGACAGCGCGGCCTTGCGGACGTGCTCGGGCAGGTCGGCGCCCTCGACGCGAGCGCGGTAGTCCTCCTCCTCGGAGGCCGTCGTCCCGTCCAGCTCGGCCAGCTCCTTGCGGATCGCTGCCAGCTGCTGGCGCAGCAGGAACTCCCGCTGCTGCTTCTCCATGCCCTCCTGGACGTCCTTGTTGATCGTCTCGGCGACCTCGAGCTCCGCCAGGTGCTCCTTCGCCCAGGTGATCAGCTTGGCCAGCCGCTCGGACACGTCGGCCGTCTCCAGCAGCCACAACTTCTGCTCGTCGGTCAAGTACGACGCGTAACCGGCGAGATCAGCCAGGGCCGACGGCCCGGTCACCTGCTGTACCGAATCGATCACCTGCCACGCCCCGCGGCGCTGCAGCACGGTCGTCACGAGCGACTTGTACTCCCGCGCCAGCTCGCTCGACCTGTCGTCGGTGGTCTCGTCCAGGACGGTCGCACCGACCCAAAGAGCTGCACCGGGCCCGGTGGTCCCGGCGCCGATGATGACCCGGCTGGTACCCCGGATCACGGCCGCCTGGGCTCCGCCCGGCAGCCGGCCGATCTGCTCGATCTCGCCGAGCGTCCCGGCCTTGGCATATTTCCCGTCCAGGCGCGGCACCAGCAGCACCTGGCCCTGTCCGGCGGCCTGAGCCGCGTCGATCGCGGCACGAGCCTCGACCTCCGCGAGCCGCACGGGCACGACCATCCCGGGCAGCACGACCACGTCATCCAGCGGCAGGACGGGAAGGTTCAACGTCTCACTCACGACTGTCACACCCTCTACGCATCAAAATTGAGTCTGCCAGGCTCAACCACCACCCCCACCCCCCTGATTCCCACCCCCTTTTCGCCCACAGCGAATCCCCACCTCAACCCCAACCCCCATCGCCCACCCCCGGCCCCCCGCCTCGCCCAGCGTCGTCGCCCAGTTATCCGTCCGTCGGTCCGAAGCCGCCCTGCGTGCGCAGGTCTTGGCGTCGATCGGTCCGAACCCGCCCCTGGCAGCTGG
>DASTVQ010000075.1:0-5852 GCA_035759015.1 Kribbella sp. | reverse complement strand
GGGCTGCGGACGCTGGCCAAGCACGGGTATCTGCAGGAGATCGCTCCGGACGGCGCACACCGGCCCGGGCGTACGTCGTACAAGCTGACGACCGATGGTGAGACGGAGTACTTCTCACTGCTGCGGCAGATGTTGTGGACCGTGGACGGCTTCCACCCCGACCGGATGCAGGCGGCGCTGAGCTTCCTGTGGTCACTGCGGCGCGACGAGGTGCTGGCCGCGCTCGAGGCGCGGATCGTGCAGATGGAGCAACGCCTGAAGGCCGAGCCTTTCGCGGAGCGCCAGATCCAGGAGGACCCCGGTACGCCGAACCACGTGGTGGAGATGTTCCGTATCAGCAGCGCCCGCGACAACGGCGAACTCGAATGGACCCGTGGCTTCCGCCGCCGCGTCCTCGACGGCGCCTACTCCTTCGCCGGCGAGCCGGCCGACTGGAAGCCCTACCCCGGCATGGTCACCCACTGGGGCGAGATCCCCGACCCACCCACCAGCTGACCCCGCCCCTCACCAGCCGAATCACCCGCGCACACCTTGCTACGCCGACAGCTCGTCGCGGTTTAATCAATATTGACTAGTCAAGGTTGAGTATTCCAGACTGGCGGCATGATGATCGAAGCTCGCGGACTTGTCCGCACCTTCAAGACCAAGCGCGGGCCGGTGCAGGCCGTGCAGGGAGTAGACCTGGATGTCGCCGACGGGGAGATCGTCGGCTTTCTCGGCCCGAACGGGGCCGGCAAGACGACCACGCTGCGGATGCTGGCGACCCTGATCAAGCCGACCAGCGGGACCGCAACGGTGGCCGGCTGCGATCTGGCCAAGGACCCGGTCGGCGTCCGACGCGGCATCGGTTACGTGCCGCAGAGCGGGTCGACGCTGCCCGAGGCCGTCGCCGGCGACGAGGTTGTCGACCACGCCCGCCTGTACGGCGTACCGAAGGCCAAGGCGATCGCGGACGGGCAACGGCTGTTCGAGGAGCTCGACCTGCCCGGCCTGTGGCGGCGGCAGTGCAAAACGCTGTCCGGCGGCCAGCGGCGCCGGCTGGACATCGTGATGGGCCTGGTCCACGATCCGAAGCTGATCTTCCTGGACGAGCCGACCACCGGCCTCGACCCGCAGGCGCGGGCGAACCTGTGGGACCACATCCGCGGCCTCCGCGACCGCGGCGCGACGATCTTCCTCACCACGCACTACCTGGACGAGGCGGACGCGCTCTGCGACCGGATCCTGGTCATCGACCACGGTAAGATCGTTGCCTCCGGCACCCCGGAGGCGCTGAAGCAGCAGGTCTCCGGCGACGCGGTCCGGGTCAGTCTGGCCGATGCCACCCAGGCACCCGAGGTCAGCAAGATCGTGAGCGAGCTGGACGGTGCGGTCGAGGTCGAGACCGACGGCGATGTGGTCGGTTTCCGGATCCCGCGCGGTGGTTCGGTGCTGCCCGGCCTGCTCCGCTCGATCGATGCCCAGGGCATCGAACTGCACGGGGTCGAGGTGCACCGCCCGACCCTGGACGACGTGTTCCTGACCATGACCGGCCGGTCCCTGCGCGACGAGGACAGCGCCGCACCCGCGGCCGGCAAGGACGCCGACAAGGAGGCGGTGGCATGACATCGCAAACCCTCACCCAGTCCCACTATCCCGGTAACGTACTCCGCGAGACCTGGATCGTGTTCCACCGGGCCATGCGGCTGTCGCTGCGCAACCCGATGTGGTCGATCCTGATGCTCAGCCAGCCGCTGCTGTACTTGTTCCTGTTCGGCCCACTGCTGAAGCCGATCACCGCGCAGATCAGCCAGGGCACGACCACGAACCCCTACCAGGTGTTCATCCCCGGCCTGATCGTCCAGCTCGGCATGTTCGGCGCGATGTTCGTCGGCTTCGGCCTGATCGCGGAGTACCGGGCCGGCGTGATCGAGGCCGACCGCGTCACCCCGGCGTCCCGGATCGCCCTGATGGCCGGGCGAGTACTGCGGGATGTCGTCGTACTCCTGGTCCAGTCGATCCTGCTGCTGCTCGCCGCTCTCCCGCTCGGCCTGCGCGCGCCGTGGGACGGCGTCCTGCTGTCGCTGGTGATCGTCGCCCTGCTCGGCGCCACGTTCGCCTCGCTGTCGTACTCGGTCGCGCTGATCACCAAGAGCGAGGACGCGCTGGCCCCGCTGCTGAACGGGATCGCCATGCCGTTGCTGCTGCTGTCAGGCATCCTGCTGCCGATGCAGATCGGCCCGACCTGGCTGCAGCGGTTGTCCGACATCAGCCCGCTGAAGCACGTCGTCACCGGCGTCCGGTCGCTGTTCCGCGGCGACATCAGCAGCAGCGCATCGCTGTGGGGCCTGTTCTGGGTGGTCCTGCTGACAGTCATCGGCCTGGCGGTCGGTGCGCGAACCTTCCGCAAGGAGTCCGCTTAGGTAAGCCGTTGTTCATCAGCGGGTTGCATGACCGGGTTAGCGTCCGGCCATGCGCTCGCCGATGGTCCGTGGGGTCGTCGGCTCCGTCATAGTCGCTCTGGCGAGTCTGGTGACGTCGGTGGTGCCGCCGTCCTCGTGGGTCGCCGCGCTGCCGATCACCGGTGACCTGCGGCATTCCTTGCCCGGCCGGATGGTCGGGCTGACGTTCATGGTGGCCGGGCTCGGGCTGATGGCTTGGGCCTGGCTGACCGTGGGCCGCCAGGTCATGACCGGGCAACGGGCGCCGCTGCTGCGGATGGCGGCGTACTGGAGTGCACCGCTGCTCTTCATCCCACCACTGTTCAGCCGCGACGCCTGGAGCTACGCGGCGCAGGGCGCACTGGTCGCCGAGGGCTACAACCCGTACGACGTAGGCCCCGGCGTACTGTCCGGCCACATCGTCGAGGCCGTCGACCCGATGTGGATGCAGACACCCGCGCCGTACGGCCCATTGCCACTCGCGTACGGCGGTCTGGTCGCGCACCTGACCATGGACCCGTACACCCTGATGCTGGCCCACCGGCTCCTCGCCGTACTGGGCATCGTCCTGATCGCCTGGGCCCTACCGCGGCTCGCGACCGCCTGCCGCGTTGACCCGACCTTCGCGACCTGGCTGGTGGTGCTGAACCCGATGCTGATCACCCATGGCATCGGCGCCGCCCACAACGACGTACTGATGCTCGGACTGGCCTGCAGCGCGTTCGCTCTGGCGCTCACGGGCAGATGGGGTACGGCGGCTGTCGTCGCGGGTGCCGCGGCTGCGGTGAAACTGCCAGGCGGGCTGGTGGTGATCGCTATCGCCGCAGTGATGAGCCCACTGGCCGGACGGGTACTGCGGTTCGCCAGCCTGGTGATCGCGGGCGCGGTGTCGGTCTCACCCTGGTCACCGTCGGTGAACTGACCGGCATGGGCTCGGGCTGGATGGGTGCGCTCGACGTACCCGGACTGGTCCGCTCGCCGTTCTCCATCGCCAACCTGGTCGGCATGGCGGCGTCCGGCGTACTCCAGTGGCTCGGCGACGACTCAGCGGCTCAACAGGCGCTGCAGCTCGTCCGCCTGGTCGGAATGGTCGTCGCGGTCAGTCTGATCGCCGTACTGAGTCTGCGCTCGTCCATCCACCACGCCGCCCGGGCTGTGGGCATCGCACTGCTCGCCGTGGTCCTGCTGGGTCCGAGTGCGCACGACTGGTATTTCCTCTGGTGCCTGCCGTTCCTCGCCGTCGCCCGACCTGGCCGCCGGCTGATCACGACCATGACCGCGGTCAGCCTCATCTTCACCATCGCCGCGCCACTCAACTCGTCGCTGCGCGGCGCGACGATCCCGATCCTCACCACGACAGCGCTGGTCATCGCCTCGGTCGTGCCGCTGCTCAACCACCTCCGCACGCTGCATCCGGCGAGGAAAGTGGCGGAGGTGGAGGTGCCTCCCAGCAGCCCGGTTACGGCTGGCGGATAGCGGCCACGAGCGCCTCGTTCAGAGGCCGATGACTGCTGCGAGGAATGCGGGCCTCCACGACGTCCACACCGGCGACCGTTGGCGTCAGAGCAGCGCGGAGTGCGTCGGGTGTCTCCACCAGCTGGTACGGCGTACCCGTGGCGGCGCAGAGCGCGGCGAGGTCCATGTTGTGCGGAGTGCCGAAGACACGCTCGAAGTGAGTGGCGTGGGTCGGGTCGCCCTGCTCGAGGGTCGAGAAGATGCCGCCGCCGTTGTCGTTGACGACCACGATGCGCAAGTCGGGCCGGGGCTCGTCGGGACCGATGACGAGCCCGTTGCTGTCGTGCAGGAAGGCCAGGTCGCCGATCAGGGCGTACGTCGGGCCGGCGTTCGCCAGCGCGGCGCCGACAGCGGTCGAGATGGTGCCGTCGATCCCGGCCAGGCCGCGGTTGGCGATGGTCCGGATCGGGACGACCGGGGCGAGGTCGAGGTCGCGCACCGGGTTCGACGAGGCGACCACGAGCATGCCGTCGGCACCCACCGCCTCGCCGACGATCGCCGCGACGCGCGGTCCGCTCAGGGCGTCGGCGAGCAGCTTGTCGATCGCCGGGCGGGCCAACTGGTCCGCCTGCTGCCATCTGTCCAACCAGTTGGTTGTATCGGCCGCGGTGACCTCCAGCCCGGTGACCACGGCCTTGGCCCGGCGAGCCGGATCCGGCCACAGCCCGGTCGGCGAGACCACGACCACCTCGACGTCGGGCCGGGCCAGCAACTTCGAGATCGGCCGCGACAGCGTCGGGTGCCCGAACACCAGCACCCGCTCGATCTCACTCGCCAAAGAATTTGCCTGTAGCAACAAGCGGTACGCCGAGATGACCGACGGACCGATCCGGGCCCGGCTGGACGGCTCCGCGAACAACGGCCAGTGACCCGCCTCGGCCACCAACCGCGCGGCCTGCGACGCGCCGTCACCCGCGACCACCACGGTCTTCGGCCCCGGCGCCACCGCCGACGGCGCCCCGGCTGCGGCGTGCACGGCGGTCCACGGCCCAGTACTGCGTCCAGACAGCGACTCCGGCCACTCAGGACCATGCGTTGGCACCAGCGGCTCCGACAACGGGCAGTTGAGCTGCACCGGCCCGGGATCGGCGGACCGTGCACCCACTGCGTTGGCCACGGCCCGTGCGACCTGTGAACGCCAGTACGCAACCTGACCGATCTCACGGACCGGCGTACCCATCTCGTGGAACAGCCGCACCGCGGAGCCGAACACCTTCAGCTGATCCGTCGTCTGGTTGGCACCGCTCCCCCGCAACGCCGGCGGCCGATCCGCACTCAGCACGATCAACGGCAGTCCACTGTGCGAGGCCTCGAGCACAGCCGGGTGCAGGTTGGCGACGGCGGTACCGGACGTGGTGACCACGGGCACCGGCAGTCCGGTCCCCCGGATCAGGCCGATCGCCAGGAAGCCCGCCGTACGCTCATCGATCCGGACGTGCAGCCGCAGCCGGCCGTCCCGGTCCGCAGCGGCGAGCGCCAACGCGAGTGGGGCGCTCCGCGAGCCCGGGGCCACTACGGCCTCGCGGACGCCGCAGCGGATCAGTTCGTCGACGACCACCGTCGCAAACGCCGTGGACGGGTTCATCCGGCACTCCTCTTCTGCACTCGGGTCATACGCTCTTCCCACACCGCGATCCTGGACTCTGAGGCACGGGCCGCGTCCAGCAGTGCTGGGTCCGGCTGCACGCGCCGCACGGGCAGAAGACCGTCGACCGGCAGCAGCGGCTCAGCCACAACTTCTTGCGTGAACATCGACACCGTGGCCAGGCCGCAGGCGTAGGGCAGTTCCGGCAGCGCGGCGGCGAGGGCGACGCCGGCAGCGATCCCTACCGAGGTCTCCAGCGCAGACGACACCACGACGGGCAGTCCGATCCGCTCAGCGATCTCCAAGCACGCACGGACTCCACCGATGGGCTG
>DASTVQ010000074.1:0-52525 GCA_035759015.1 Kribbella sp. | reverse complement strand
GATCAGCCAGCCGGCCACCAGCACGGGCTTGCGGCCGTAGCGGTCCGACCAGGTACCGGCAAAGAAGTTGGTCGCAGCCTTGACGGCACCAAACGCGAGGATGAACGTCAGGGCGCTGGTGTACGCGGTCAGGTGGAAGGTTTGGTCGGCCAGCAGTGGGAGCACGATGCGTTCCTGGCCGAGCATCCCGCCGACCAGGGCATTGACCGCGACCAGCAGACTGAACTGGGCGAGGTTCGCGCGCAGCCCCAGCTGCGGCGTCTTGGCGGCGGTGGTCATGCCAGCGTCTTGCCGGTCGCGATGGCCCAGTCCTCGGCGCCGCCCTCGAGCACCACGATCAGGTCTCGACGCTCGGCCTCGGCCCGCAACGCGCGCAGGTCCCGTGACGGGTCCACCGCGAGCGCCCGCCCGTCGCTCAGGTCGACCAGGTACGACGAGTTGCCCAACCCGTCATCCACCACGGGAACGATCATCTTGCCCGCCACCTGCTCCACTTCTACACTATTCCATGGATCTTTGGAGGAATGTCAATGGGTGATCCTGGTCGCAAGGAAGCGCTGTTCGAGAGGTTCGCGCAGGTCGGCAAGGCGCTGGGAAGTCCCAAGCGGCTGGAGCTGTTGGATCTGCTCGCCCAGGGCGAGCGGTCGGTCGAGCTGCTGGCCGGCCGGGCCGGATTCGGGCTCACCAGCACGTCGAACCACTTGCAGTTGCTCAGGCAGGCTGGACTGGTGTCGACCCGCAAAGAGGGCACGAAGGTCTACTACCGGCTGACCGGTACCGACGTGGCCGCCCTGTGGGCCCAGTTGCGCGACGTCGCCTTGGCCCACCTGGCCGACGTGGACCGCGCTCGCAGTGCCTACCTCGGCAAGGACGACATCGCTGAGGTGACCCGTGACGAGCTGCTCCGCCGTCTGGAGGCCGGTGACGTCACGTTGATCGATGTGCGCCCGGGCGAGGAGTACGCCGCCGGCCACATCCCCGGCGCCTTGTCAGTTCCGGTCGACGAGCTCGCCGGTCGGCTCGCCGAGCTGCCCGACGGCGCCACCGTCGTCGCGTACTGCCGCGGGTCCTACTGCGTGATGGCACACGAGGCGGTGCGGGCCCTCACCGCCGAAGGCGTGCACGCCCTGCGGCTCAGCGACGGGATGCTCGAGTGGCGCCTGGCGAACCTCCCCATCGCGGTCTGAGCGCCATCAACGGGCACTCGACCCCTGGACGGCCGCAGACACCATCGCCAACATCGTCAACGGCACCGTCATCGTGACCAGCGCAACGGCACCCCTTCGGCAACCTTTGCGTAGCGGTAGAAGCGGGATCAGATCAGACCTAGTGCCTGCTCAGCCAGATGGTCGTGGAGGAATAGTCAAGACCTGTGGATTGGCGCGCCACGATGAGGTGACAAGCTCAGTCGCAGGAAGGGGACGAAGGTGTCGGAGCGATCAGAAACCCTCGCTGACGATCCGTTCAGTGGTCGGCACCCGACCAGTCACGAACGGCTGACGGGCCTGCCCTGGGATGCGTCGTACCACGACGGCCCTGCGCCTTGGGATATTGGCCGGCCGCAGCCGGCAATAGTGCGTTTGGCATCCGAAGGCGGATTCGCCGGAGCGGTGCTCGATGCGGGCTGCGGGACCGGCGAGAACGCTCTTCACGTCGCCTCGCTGGGAGTGTCGGTTCTGGGCGTTGACGTGGCTGACACGGCATTGGCGATCGCCCGAGAGAAAGCCGATGACCGTGGGATCAAGGTTGAGTTCGCTGCGGCTGACGCGTTCCAGCTGGAGCGCTTGGGGCGCAGGTTCGAGACGGTGCTGGACTGCGGACTGTTTCACACCTTCGACGGCGACGAACGACCAGGATACGTGGCGAGTCTAGCGTCGGTGACCGAGCACGATGGAACCCTGTATGTGTTGTGCTTCAGTGACGAAGGTCCCGATACTGGCCCGCACCCCATCAGTCAGGATGAGCTGAGAGCGGCGTTCAACCCCAGCAAGGGATGGAATGTCGCCGCCATCGAACCGGACCGGGTTCAGACGAGATACCACGACGACGGCGCACCGGCCTGGTTCGCGACAATCAAACGGACCTAGACTGCGGACTGGTCGCCGCAGCCATGATGGCAGGTCCACAGGTACACATTCATCGCGAGCTCTCTGGTGTTGTCGTTGGTGTTCGGGGCTTGTTCAGAAGCCTTGTTGATGTCGGCAGCTGCAAGTCCCCCTGAGAGTCATTCCGCTGGCCACTATCAGGCTCTCCGTTGCTGTGGTGATGAAGAGCCTCCGGGAATCACGCCGAGCTGTCGCATCTGTGAGAGGACGTCGACCACCGCCCAGGTCTCGGCGATCCGGCCGCCTGCGAAGCGGACGACGAACATCTCGTTGTACGTGATGGATCTGCCGGTTGGCGGAAGGCCCATGTACTCGCCCCGGTGGGTCCCGGTAACCGTGTTCCTGCAGGCGACCTTGTCTCCCTCGGCGATCACGTCCTCGACCGCGATATGAAGGTCGGGAAAGGCCCGATGGAGCCTTGTGAACACCTCCTTCAGAGCTTGCGCCCCCGTCGCATCAATCGGCAATGGCGTGCGGATCAGCACGTCCGGATCGACCACCTCGTCGATCGCCTTCGAGACGACCTCCGCATCGCCGGTGTTCATGGCCTCATGGAAACGGCTGAACGCCACTTTGTTGCTTGCTTCCTGGGCTGTGGACATGTCGCTTCTCCTCGGGTCGATATGAACGTTCGGGTGGTTATCGCTGCTCACAGCGGGGACTCGGCTGCCGGCGCGCGGCAGCCCGTCCGGGTCGGGTCACTTCTGGAGGATGGCCTGGATCTCGATGCTGATCGACACCTTGTCGCCGACGACGACGCCACCGCCGTCCATGGGGACGGTGATGTCGATGCCGAAGTCGCGCCGATTGATCTGCGCGGTCGCGGAGAAGCCGGCCCGCTGCCCGCCGAACGGGTCCGGGCCGAACCCGTTCACCTCGACGGCCAGCGGCACCTGCCGGGTGACGCCGTGCAACATCAGCTCACCGTCGATGACCCAGCCGTCGTCGGCCCGGCGAATGCCGGTGGACTGGTAGCTCATCGTCGGGTACTTCTCGGCCTCGAGGTAGTCGGCGGAGCGGAGGTGGTTGTCACGCGGTTCGTTGCCGGTGTCGATGGACGCGAGGTCGATCGTCGCGGCGACCGACGAGCTCAGCGGGTCCTCGCTCGTGACGATCGTGACGTCAAAGCTGGTGAACCGGCCACGCGCCTTGCTGACCATGAGGTGCCGGACGGAGAAGGCGATCTCGGAGTGCACCGGGTCGGCCTTCCAGGTGCCGAGCAGATAGTCCGGGATCGCGACGGTCGCTGGGGCGACGTTCACAGTTTCCTCCATGGATGTGGTGCCGCGGCTACGCGGCGCGGGCGGTGGTGGGGACGCCGCGGCGGGCGGCGTAGGCGTACGGGTGGTCGAACACGTCGCGGGCCTGTTCGCCGGCGAGGACGGGCAGGACGAACCCGGCGTCAGTCCGGACATCGAGCACGGTGACCCAGGTCCGGCCGTCGGCGGGCGCCCACCACAGGTTCACCTGGATACCGGCGCTCGTGCGGCTGTGCAGCTCGCGCGGAAGGTTGTCGCTCATATACAGGCGACGAACGAGCGGCCGCTCGGGGGACAGCCCGGGTCAGAGCTGTTCGAGGCGCCGGGTCAGGAACCGCTGCTCGGGGGTCGTGGTGGCCAGGTCGAGCGCTCGGCGGTACGCCGCTCGGGCCTCGTCGTCGCGGCCGAGACGCCGCAACAGCTCGCCGCGGGTCGAGTGGAAGTAGAGGTAGCCGTCCAGGTCGAGGCCGTCGACGGCGCGCAACGCCGCGTCGGGGTCGCCGGCTTGGGCGAGCGCCACGGCATGGTTGAGCTCGACCACCGGGGAGCCGGTGAGTTCGACCAGCCGCCGGTACATCTCGGCGACCTGCGGCCAGTCGATCCGCTCCCGCGTCTGCAGCGACGCGATCACGGCCTGAACGACATAGGCACCACGCCCGCCCAGCGCGATCGCCCGATCGAGCACCGCCCGTCCAGCGGCGATCTGGTGCAGGTCCCACAGCGAGCGGTCCTGATCGTCGAGCAACACAAGATCCTCGCCCGCGAACCGGGCCCGTCGCCGGGCATGGTGGATCATCATCAGCGCCAGCAGGCCGTGTGCCTCCGGCTGGTCCGGCATGAGCGCGGCGAGCACTCGCCCCAAGCCGATGGCTTCGGCGCCAAGGTCGACCCGGCCGCGGTAGCCCTCGTTGTAGATCAGGTAGATGACGGCAAGCACCGCATCGAGGCGGTCCGCAAGCAGGTGCGCGTCGGGAACCGCGAACGGGATCCCGGTCGCCATGATCTTGGCCTTGGCGCGCGACAGGCGGCGCTTCATGGTCTCCTCGGAGACCAGGAACGCCCGGGCGATCTCGGCGGTCTCCAGGCCGCCGAGGGCCCGCAGCGTGAGCGCCACCTGCCCTTCCAGCGGCAGCGCCGGGTGGCAGCAGGTGAAGATCAGCTCGAGCCGTTCGTCCTTGATCACTGTGTCGTCGAACTCGTCCATGACGGCCTCCTGCACCGGCAGCAGGTGGATCTTCTCGGCCAGGGTGCGCTCCCGGCGAATCCGGTCGATCGCCCGGTTGCGGGCCGTCGTCACCAGCCACGCACCCGGGTTGGCCGGCACGCCCGATACGGGCCAACGCTCCGCCGCGATCGCGAACGCCTCCTGCGCCGCTTCCTCGGCCTTGTCGAAGTCACCGAGGAACCCGACCAGCGAGGCCAGCACCCGGCCCCACTCGTCCCGGAAGACCTCCCCGAGCGCAGTCAGCGCTGCATCACCGGCCTGACCTCCACAGCGCCGCCGAGCCGGGCGGCCGGGATGCGCGCCGCCAGCTCGACCGCCTCGTCCAGGTTGGCCGCCTCGATCAGGCAGAAGCCGCCGAGCACCTCCTTGGTGTCCGCGAACGGGCCGTCGGTCATCAGCGTCCGGCCACCGGCCACGCGCACGCTGGTCGCCGTCTCGACCGGCTGCAGCTGCGCGCTCGCGACGCAGCGGGCGTCATCGGCCAACGCGAAATACTCCGCGTACGCCGCGTCACGTTCTGCATCGGGCAGCGCCTCGTCGTAGCCGGGCTCGGCGTAGATCACCAGGGCGTACTGCATCACAACCTCCAGTGCAGTGGACTCTCAGCTTCACGACGAACGAGCAGGGGCGCAAGGGACACAACGGGGGTCACAACTTCCGAACAGCCGGGACGCTAGGGAGACTTGAAGGCCGGCTCGAGGCAGAGTGATCCGGTCAGTTCGGGTGACAAGTCGACCGTGGCCACAGTCTCGCCCGGCAACGTTGTACTGCGACATGCGCGGGTCCGTTCGGTCCTGCGGCGAAGGACCCGGCGGCGTGGGGGGTGGCGCCTGGCCAGGTCCTCCGGCTTCGTCCCCAGGTAACCAGCCTATTCCGGTACGCGCGGGTCCGGTACCCCGCGGGCAGTGGAGGGCGGCAACCCGTGCGCGGCCGTGTCCCCGTGCAGATGTCTCACCGGTGACACAGTCGGTACGTGCCGGTCGCGCCACCGCTCGGAACGGCGCAAGGCTCCTGCGTAGCCCGTTCGCGCCACTGACGAGCTCAGACCTGCCGACGCCGGGCTTCGCTAGGGCTTGACGAGAACCTTGAGTGCGGTGCGTTCGTCCATGGCGCGGTACCCGTCCGCCACGTCGGCCAGGGGGACTTCGTGGTCGAAGACCTTGCCAGGGTTGATGTGGCCGGCGAGAACGTCGGGAAGGAGGGTTTCGATGTAGGCGCGAGCGGGTGCCGGGCCGCCGGTGAGGGTGATGTTGCGGCCGAAGAGGCTGGTGAAGCCGACCGGTGCGTCGTCGTACTGTGGTACGCCGACGCGGCTGATGACCCCGCCGGCCCGGACGACGCCGATGGCCTGGTTGTAGGCGGGCATGTGGCCGACCGCTTCGAGTACGACGTGGGTGCCGTCGCCGCCGGTCAGGTCCCGGACGCGGGCGATTCCTTCGTCGCCGCGTTCGGCGACGATCTCGGTTGCCCCGAAGTCGCGGCCGAGGTCGGTGCGGGCGGTGTGGCGGCCCATGAGGATGATCTGTTCGGCGCCGAGGCGCTTGGCGGACAGGACGGCTAGCAGGCCGACGGCTCCGTCCCCGATGACGGTGACGGTGGTGCGCGGGTTGACGTCGGCCTTGACGGCGGCGTGGTACCCGGTTCCGTACACGTCGGACAGTGTCAGCAGCGACGGGATCAGCGGGGAGCTCTCCTCGACCGGTACGGCGACAAGTGTGCCGTCCGCGAGCGGGACCCGGACGGCCTCGGCCTGTCCGCCGCCGACGCCGTTGGCGTTCCAGAAGCCGCCGTGTCGGCACGAGGTCTGCAGACCCTCGCGGCAGAAGTCGCAGGTCCCGTCGGACCAGGCGAACGGGGCGATCACGAGCTCGCCGGTCTTGACCGTGGTCACGTCGTGGCCGGTGTCTTCGACGATGCCCACGAACTCGTGCCCCATCGAGCTGCCCTCGGGTGTGGTGGCCATGGAGTGGTACGGGTGGAGGTCGGAGCCGCAGACACACGCCCGGACGACGCGGACGATCGCGTCGGTGGGTTCCTTGATGATCGGGTCGGGTACGTCGATGACGCGGACGTCACCGGCGCCATACATGTAGGTCGCTCGCATGAAGATCCTTCGATTCGTCAGTTTCGGGATGGAAGGCGTCAGTAGCCGGTGGGTCGGCGCGGGGTGTAGGGCTGTTCGAGGGTGTGCATCTCCTCGTCGGTGAGGGTGATGTCCAAGGCCGCGGTGGCGTCGGTGAGGTGGTGCTCCTTGGTGGCGCCGACGATGGGGGCGCTGACAGTCGGGTTCTTCAGTACCCAGGCCAGCGCGATCTGGGCCATCGGGACACCACGCGCCGCTGCGACCTGCTGAACGGCATCGGCGATCGGCTTGTCGTCGTCGCTGAAGAATCGCGCGGCGACCGGGTCGTTGCCCGCGCGGGTGGTCTGCGTGCCCCAGGGGCGGGCGAGTCGCCCCTTGGCGAGCGGGCTCCACGGGATCGATCCGACACCTTGGTCGGCGAGCAGCCCGAACATCTCGCGTTCTTCTTCGCGTTGCATGAGGCTGTACTGGTTCTGCATCGAGACGAACTTCGTCCAGCCGTGTAGTTGGGCGGTGTACTGCATCTTGGCGAACTGCCAGGCCCACATCGACGACGCGCCGAGGTAGCGGGCCTTGCCGGCTTTCACCACGTCGTGCAGCGCCTCCATGGTCTCCTCGACCGGCGTGCCCGGGTCGAAGCGGTGGATCTGGTAGAGGTCGACGTAGTCGGTGCCGAGGCGCGTGAGGGAGGCGTCGATCTGCTCCAGGATCGCCTTGCGGGACAGGCCCGCGCCGCCCGGTCCGTCGTGCATCGGGAAGTGGACCTTGGTGGCGAGCACGATGTCCTCACGGCGGGTGTACTTGCGGATCGCGCGGCCGACGATCTCCTCGGAGGTGCCGAAGCCGTAGACGTTGGCGGTGTCCCAGAAGGTGATGCCCAGGTCGAGGGCCTGGCGGAAGATCGGTTCGGCTGCGGCGTCGTCGAGGGCCCACTCGTTGAAGCCGCGGGAGGTGTCGCCGAAGCTCATGCACCCCAGCGCGATGCGGCTCACCTTCAGGCCGGAGGTGCCGAGTCTCGTGTATTCCATGGGTTTCACTCCTTCTCGGTGTGATCAGGTACGAGCCGCAGCGTGCCGGCCGCGGCGTCGGCGCCGACGACTGTGCCGACGATCTGCGGGCCGTACCGGTCGTACTTTGCGTGGTAGGCCGCGTCGATCGACGGGTGTACGTCATCACCCGCGAGCTCGAAGGTGACGTCCCGTTCGATGCCGTCGGCACGAATCCGGCCTCGGCCGCCGGCCTTGGCCCGGCGGAACCACGGGTTGTCGGTGCCGTATGCGGACCGGACGTACAGGTTGTCGCCGGCGTGTACGACCCAGATCGTCACGTACGGCCGCAGGGATCCGTCGGTGCGCCGCGAGCTGACCTGCAGCTCGGTTGCGCGGCCGACCCGTTCCAGTTCCTGCTCGCTCCAGCTGCTCAACTCGCTGACCCCGCCTCGCCGAAGACCTCCTTGGCAACGGTGATCGCCGACATTGCGCGCGGCCAGCCTGCGTAGAAGGCGAGGTGGATGATGGCCTCCTTGAGCTCGGTCTCGGTGAGGCCGTTGGTCTTGGCCCGGGCGAGGTGGCCGCGCAGTTGATCGGTACTGCCGTTGGTCACGAGGGCGGCGCAGGTGATGAGGCTCCGGTCCCTAGGGCTGAGCTCTGGCCGAGCCCAGACGTCACCGAACAACACATCGTCGGTGAGCGAGACAAGCTTGGGCGCGAAGTCCCCGATCGCTCGCTGGGCGGGCGTGGCTTCGTTGGTGTCAGTCATGGATCTGTGTCCCTCCTTCTGGTGGCCGCGGCGCCGATTCTCGGGGTGGGTCAGGGTTGAGCCTGTTGGTAGTCGGCGTCGGTCACGTGTTCACCCCAAGTCGTCTCGGGCACGGCGGGGTCACCGGTGCCGTCCCAGATCGCCAGGTGGGTCATGAAGCACTCCGCGGTCGCGCCGTGCCAGTGCCACTCGCCGGGCGGGGTGTGCACGGTGTCGCCGGGCGCAGGGCCGCGCGACCGCGAAGACGGCCAGTCCGAACACGCTGACCAGGATGATCGCCAGGATCACCGAGTTGGGCCGGCCGGGTAGCGGTCTGGTGCGAGGTGTTCACGTCTGCCAGTCAACGTCCCCGCGTGCGGCCGCGGGAGTCACTGTTCTTCCGGGTACTGCCAGTACCTCCCTCGGCTCAGTGGCCCCGTCTACGGTGGAGGCATGGACAACCGAGCTGAGGTCCGCGAGTTCCTCGCCTCGAGGAGGGCGCGCGTCACGCCCGAGCAGGCGGGTCTCCCGGCGTACGGCGGCAACCGCCGGGTCAAAGGGCTACGCCGCGAAGAGGTTGCCATGCTCGCCGGTGTCAGCATCGACTATTACGTGCGGATGGAGCGCGGGAACCTGGGCGGAGCGTCCGACACCGTGCTCGAAGGATTGGCCCGCGCTTTGCAGCTGGACGACGCGGAGCGTGCGCATCTGTTCGACCTCGCCCGCGCCTGTGCGCCGGTTCCCGCTCCCAGACGCAAGCCCGCACCCGCCACCGTGCCGGCCAGCGTGCAACTCGTCCTCGACGCCGTCAGCGACGCACCAGCCTGGGTCCGCAACGCCCGTCACGACATGCTCGCAGCCAACCGGATGGCCCGCGCGCTCTACGCTCCGCTGCTCGCCGATCCGCGCCGACCGGCCAACAACGCCCGATTCGTCTACCTCGACCCGGCCGCACACGACTTCTTCCCCGACTGGGAACGAGCCGCCGACGACATCGCCGCCATGCTGCGCTCCGAAGCCGGACGCAACCCCCACGACAAGAAGCTCATCGAGCTCATCGGCGAACTGTCCACCCGCAGCGAAGACTTCCGCACCCGCTGGGCGGCCCACAACGTGCGCTTCCACCGCACCGGCGTCAAGAAGCTCCACCATCCGGTCGTCGGTGACCTTGACCTCACCTTCGAGGCGATGGAGTTCCCCGCCCACCCCGGACTCACCCTGCTCGTCTACGCCGCGCCCGCCAGCAGCCCCACCGCCGACAGCCTCAAGCTTCTCGCAAGCTGGGCGGCCACCGCCGAAGGGGCCGGCGAGCTCGCGACACACACGAACAATTGACCTCGGGTCGCTGGGCACGTGGCAACAGCCTGGTTCTCGGCGGGTGATGGCTTTCGCGTCGGGGGTGCTGGCAGCGATCGCCGCACCGGCCGCTTGCAGCAGCGCGTTGCCGCCGACATGGTCGGAGTGCCAGTGGGTGTTCACGACCATGGGTGAGGTCTTCGGCGTGGGCGCGTACCCATTCAACGGTCTGGTGGGCGTGGCCGACGAAGCCATGTCCACGAGTGCGGGGTGTCGCCCGCCCTGTCAGCAGCAGCAGGTCGGCGTTCGGGCACGGCCTGGGCTGCCAGGTCACCCAGGCCGGCATCAGCTCGTCGTCGAAGGCCATGAACTTCCCTCAATGAGTCGAGGCCGCGGGCGGTCAGACATCGATGGGTTCATCGCTCGGGTCGACCCTGGACGCGGATGAGGGTTTGCTGGCCGGCCGCGACGAGCTTTCGTTGGCCGTCCTGGACGGCGAACACCTCGAGCTGACACACGGTCAGGGTCTGGCCGGGTTTGAGGACTGTTCCGATGGCCTCGAGGTGCTTGCCCTCGGCCGGTGCCAGGAGGTTGATCTTGTACTCGACGGTCAGCACTGAGGTGTCGTCGGGGAACAGCGTGAAGGCGGCGTAACCACCGGCGCTGTCGGCGATGGCACTGGTGGCTCCGGCGTGGAAGTAGCCGTGCTGCTGGGTCACTTCGGGCCGTGCGGGCAGCAGGATGTGCACGCGTCCTGGGCCGATGTGTCCCAGGCTGGCGCCGAGGTGGGCCATCAGCCCCTGACGCTCGAAGCTGGCCGTGATGCGCTCCCGTACCTCGGGGGTCGCCTGCTCTTGGGTCGGGTCTTCCACTGGTCTGCTTCGGTCAACGTCGTGTGGCTGGTGGCCGCCGTGATGGTGTCGATCGGACTGCTGTCGGCCGCGGGAGCGGCTCCTCGGGCTGACCGGTGACGCGGTCCCACTCTGCCCGGTCTACGGCCAGGACACGCTGGAGGCACAGGCATGAGCGACCATCAGCATCGGACCCAGCCGTTGCAGATCTCCACGGTCGCGCCGAGCACCTGGGCACCGATCTCCGCCGCACGCCGATGGTGCTCGCCCTGATCTATCTGCCCGCCGCCGGGTGGGTCCGCGCATTCCTGGGGCTCGGCCTGCTGTGCGTGGTCACCTCGACGGTCACGCTGTGCAAGGTCGTGCGCGACCGGCAGGAGTTGTCAGAGGTGACCAACCGCGTCGACCAGGCCAGGCTGGACAAGCTGCTGGCCGAGCACGACCCGTTCAAGGTCGATGCCTGATCACGCCTGCCGTGGGGCCGTCGAGCCCGCGGGAAGCTCGCTGATCCGTTCACGTCAGCCGCGCTGTCGCGGTCCGCAGGCTCGACGGGCGCCCGACACCCCACGACATGTCATCGGACCTCGATCGACCACTCGGGAACCACTGTGGGAACAAAGAGGCGTCAAGCGGGGTCAATCAACGCGAGCGGCTTCAGTGGCCCGGGGTTCAGGGCCCGTCAGGCGCCCGGCCGGCGATCCTTCCCTCTCACTCCATCGTCGGTCTGGCCTGGGCGAAGGTCCAGCGATGCCCTGCGAGGTCGTCCGCCTCGTAGCAACGGTATCCGTGCTGGTGGATCTCGGAGACGATCTTGGCTCCGTTCGCCGAACTCCGGGCGAAATGCGCGTCGAGGTCGTCGACGTAGACCCAGACCTCGTGGTCGACCGGCCGTGGATCGGAGGCTCCCTCCTTCAGCTCGAAGAGCAAGATCGCCGAGGTGCCGACGTGGAGCTCGAGCCAGGAAGGCTGTTCGCCGTCCGCGGGGATCCGGTTCCAAGAATCCAGGCCGAACACCGTATGCAGCCAGCGGGCCGCTGCAGCCGGATCCTCGTAGTACAAGGCGACATTCAGCCGATCGAGCTCGCGCGGCGTCCGCGGCGCCGAGTCTCGCCGGGCAGTCCAGGCGGCAAACCACGGGATCACGTTCGGCCAGAAGTAGAACGCCTTCTTGCCGCCCTGCACCAGGGCCTGCTCCACGCTGACCCGCGTTCCACCGTCGAAGGGCTCGAAGCGGATCTCCGTCTCGGTGTCGTCCACCGAGCTGCGGTAGGCCAGCCGTGATCCAGGCTCCCAGGCAGTGATCCGGCCCAGCTCGAGCACATCCTCATCGGCCTTGTCGCTGCCGGGCCGGTAGACCTCCAGGATCCTGCCGCCCACCCCCGGCTCGATCTGCATCCCCACCGCCCGGGCGGCATCGAAGAAGTTGATCGGCCCCCGGACCCACCACAGGTCGACCTCGTCGGTGAAGATCCGGAACGCCGTCGCCGGATCCGCCGCGACCTCGACGGATGCGGATGCGGACTGCTTGGTCACGATGTCTCCCTCTGCTCGACGTGCTTCTTGAACGCCCCCAACTGCTCCTGCCAGTGCGCCTGGACCTGGTCGAGCCAGGCCTGGACGGCGACAACCGGCTCCTGGCGCAACCGGAAGACCCGCAGCCTGGCATCGTCCGGCACTCGCTCATCTGTGATCAGCCTGGCGGACAACAAGATCCGCAGGTGCCGGCTCATCGCCGGCGCCGACGAACCGGTCGCGGCAGCAAGCTGACCGGCTCGCCGTGGTCCCTCCCCCAGCAGCCGCACAACCTGCCGCCGGGTCGGATCAGCCAGCACCTCGAAGAACCGATCCACCTCATCGTCCACCATGGGACAATAGTTACATTGTCTGTTAACTATTGGCAACGCTTTGAAGCAGGCGCCGTGATTTGGGGTGGAAAGCGGCCGCGTTAGTGCCGATCTGACCCTCCGAGGGCCATGCTGGGGCCTGTGACGGACCCAGAGACGGACCCCGCGCCCACCGACCTCGAGATCGCCCGCGATGCGGAGATGCTCCCGATCGAGCAGGTTGCGGAGGCGGCCGGTATCGCGGCCGAGCACCTCGAGCCCTACGGCCGCTACATCGCCAAGGTGACCCCGGGCGCGCAGGCCGCCCTGGCGGATCGGCCCTCCGCCAAGTACGTCGTCATCACCGCCGTGACGCCCACGCCGCTCGGCGAGGGCAAGACGACGACGTTGATCGGCCTCGCCCAAGGTCTGGCGCTGCTCGGCCACCCGACGATGTTGTCGCTGCGGCAGCCCTCGATGGGCCCGACTTTCGGCATCAAGGGCGGCGCCGCCGGCGCGGGGTACAGCCAGGTGGTGCCCATGGAGGCACTGAACCTGCACCTCACGGGCGACTTTCACGCGGTGACCGCCGCTCACAACCTGCTCACCGCCATGGTGGACAACCACCTGCACCACGGCAACGAGCTCGGCATCGACCCCCACAGCATCGCCTGGCGCCGGATCCTCGACGTCAACGACCGGGCGCTGCGCAACATCGTCGTCGGTCTGGGTGCCCGCCTCGACGGCGTACCGCGACAGGCCGGGTTCGACATCACCGCCGCCAGTGAGGTGATGGTCATCCTCGCGCTGGCGACCTCGTTGCGGGACATGCGCGAGCGGCTGGGCCGGATCGTCGTCGGATTCACCTACGACGGCGCGCCTGTCACCGCCGAGGACCTGAAGGCGGCGGGCGCCATGGCGGTGATCCTGCGGGAGGCCGTCAAGCCGAACCTGCTGCAGACCCTGGAGAACACCCCCGCCCTCGTCCACACCGGGCCGTTCGGCAACATCGCCACCGGCAACTCCTCGGTGGTCGCGGACCTCCTCGGCATCCGTGCCGGCGAGTTCCTCTTGACCGAGGCCGGCTTCGGCGCCGACATGGGCGCGGAGAGGTTCTTCGACCTCAAGTGCCGGGTGTCCGGGCTGCGGCCGGACGCGGCGGTGCTCGTCGTGACCGTCCGGGCGCTCAAGGCGCACTCCGGCCGCTACAAGGTCGTCGCCGGCAAGCCGCTGCCGCCCGAGATGCTCGAGGAGAGCCCCGACGACGTCCGCGCCGGTGGCGCCAACCTGCGCCGGCACATCGAGATCGTGCGCCGGTTCGGGGTCTCGCCCGTGGTTGCCATCAACGCGTTCCCCGCCGACCACGACTCCGAGCACGAGGCCATCCGCGCGATCGCCGAGGACGCCGGCGCGCGGGTCGCGGTCACCCGGCACGTCGCCGACGGCGGCAAGGGCGCCCTTCAGCTCGCCGCACTGGTCGTCGAGGCGGCCCACGAGCCGACCGCGTTCCGGTTCCTCTACGAGCTCGACGCCACCCTGGTCGAGAAGATCGAGGTGATCGCCCGTGAGGTCTACGGCGCCGACGGGGTCGACTTCAGCCCGGCGGTGGCCACCCAGCTGCGGCGGTTCGAGGTCCTCGGGTACGGCGCGTTCCCTGTCGTCATCGCGAAGACGCACCTGTCGCTGTCCTCGGACCCCAAGCTGCTCGGGGCACCCACCGGCTGGCGAATGCCGGTGCGCGAGGTGCGCGCCGCCGCCGGGGCCGGCTACGTGTACGCGATCAGCGGCGAGATGCGCACCATGCCCGGTCTGCCCAGGCACCCGGCCGCCGAGCGCATCGACATCGACGACGACGGCAACATCGTCGGCCTGTCCTGACCCGCCGGGCCACCCTGCGGCGCTAGGCAACTCCGGTACGACGTGGCACGATTTCGAAGGTGACCAGCAGACCCGCCGCGGCGCAGCACCTGCGCGACCTCGCGCGGCTGCGCCGCGTCCGTGACCGGATCGACCGGGAGTACGCGCAGCCGCTGGACGTCGAGGCGCTTGCCCGCGGCGTGAACATGTCTGCCGGGCACCTCAGTCGCGAGTTCCGGCTCGCCTACGGCGAGTCGCCGTACAGCTACCTGATGACGCGGCGCATCGAGCGCGCGATGGCGCTGCTGCGCCGTGGCGACCTCAGCGTCACCGAGGTCTGTTTCGAGGTCGGCTGCTCGTCGCTGGGCACCTTCAGCACTCGCTTCACCGAACTGGTCGGTATGCCGCCCAGCACCTACCGACGCGACGCGGCGCGGGCGACGGCGGGGATGCCGTCGTGCGTGGCGAAACAGGTGACCAGACCGATCAGGAATCGAGAAGCGCCGGCCACCGAGCCGCAGCTAGCGTGAGCACCATGGACATCAGCATTCACTCGAGCTTCCTCCCGCACGACGACCCGGAAGCGTCCCTGGCCTTCTACCGCGACATCCTCGGCTTCGAGGTCCGCAACGATGTCGGCTACAAGGGGATGCACTGGATCACGGTCGGCCCTGCCGACCAGCCCGAAACGTCCATCGTCCTGTACCCGCCGGCGGCCACCCCCGGCATCACCGACGACGAACGCCGCACCATCGCCGAGATGATGGCCAAGGGCACCTATGCCTCCATCCTCCTGGCCAGCAAGGACGTCGACGGCACCTTCGAGCGGCTGCAGGCCGGCGACGCCGAGGTCGTCCAGGAACCGACCGACCAGCCGTACGGCGTTCGCGACTGCGCCTTCCGCGATCCCGCGGGCAACATGGTCCGCATCCAGGAGCTGCGCTGAGCCGTCCGGCAGTCGCGAGCCTGACTGACAGCTGAGACGAGATCGATCGCAGGTGCTTCCTTCACGAGGTGCCCTTGGTCCTCCGACGCCTCGTCCCCTCCGCCTACCGGCCGGTGCTCGCCAGCCGAGTGTTCCGGCGACTGATCCTCGGCTTCGCGGTCTCGTACCTCGGGGACGGGATGAGCTTCGTCGCGGTGGCGTAGCTCGCTATCGAGCTCGCGCCGCGGGCGACCGCGGGGCTGTGGGTCGGCGGCGCGGCGGCCGCGTACACGTTGCCCGCCGGGCCACCCACAGTTCCTCGGCCGGCCACTGCGAGGCCCACTGGATCGAGACGATCTCGTAGAAGGGATGGTCGGTCGCGTCGGCGGGTGCGTAGATCTCGTGCAGCCCCTCGACGTCGAAACCGAACACGTGAAGCAGCCGGATCCAGTCGCCGTGCGACGGATGGAACTCGCTCCCTCCGCCCGGCCACCGGACGTGGTAGGCGGCGCGTTGGCCGCGTTGGAGCCGATCCGTGGCGACACCTTCGTCGTCAGGGACGCAGAGCGCCGACAACAGGCTGTTGGTCAGGAACACGAGTCGTCCACCTGGCCGCAACACCCGTGCCGCCTCGGGAAGCCAGCGTTCCGGGTCGCACCACGCCGCGGTGCCGTGCTCGCTGACCACGAGGTCGAAGGAACTGCTTGCGAGTGGCACCTGCTCCGCATCCGCCTGCAGCAGCGGGAAGCTCGGACCCCTCCGGCGCTGTTGGTCACGGGCCGTCAGGAGCTGTTCTGCGGACAGGTCGACGGCCACCGGACGAGCGCCGGCCCTGGCCAGCCAAGCCGAGCAGTACGCCGTGCCGCAGGCCAGCTCGAGCACGTCGAGCCCGTGGACGTCTCCGAGCGCGCCGAGCCTCCGTTCCGGCACCGCGAACAGGCCCCACACCATTTCCGGCTCCGACCACAACGCCTCGGCCGCCGGGCCGGTAAAGCGCTCGTTGACCAGCGCCCACAGCTCACGGTTCAGCGCGATCTCTTCAGCCCGGCTGTCCTTCACCTGGCCAGGCTAGAGTCTCCAGGTCGGACCGCGCTCGGTCTGATCACGTCGGCGACCGGGGTGATCCACCGCCAAGGTGTACCGCTCGGACAAGATCCCCGATCGTCAGGAACGGAGAGTGGCGGCGACAGCAGGCTCGGTAGCCGTAACCGGGCCTCACATCGACGCTCAGCGTTGCTGACGGTACGTAACGCCGCCGACGCCACCGACCACATCGTTACTGCAACGCTTGGGTTAGCGACCTGTCGGCTACCAGGTCAGTTCGATCTCGAGCTCGGTGCCGTCGTCTTCGATCTCGAACTCCACTTTCAGCTTGACCTGATCGGGGACGTGCGCGACAAACCGCAGGTCTTCCCGCTCGATCACGACGTCATTGCCTGACGCAAGTTCGTCAGCGATTGCATGCAGGCGCGCGGCCGCCTCCTCGCGGGAGAGTGTGGTCTTGTCCTTCAACTCCATCAGTTTCACTTGAGTCTCCGATCCTGGCGGTCGGCCCCTCGGGGCCGAGCGGCCGAGGAGGCCCGATGGGCTACCACCCCGAGGGTATCTGGCTCGCGCGGCTGGCGAGGACGGCCACGAGAACATGCCCGACACCATCGCGTTGGAGTCGGACCACGGCTGGGAGGGACGACAACCGGCGCGACGTCGAGCGGACTCAACTGGAGATGCCACCCGGCCCGCCCTGACCGAAGGGAGTCCCGGCGCTCCCCTTGCCGCGGGTCTCGGATGGCCCCACACTCGCAGTGGGGTGTGTCACGCGGGGGGCGCGTGAATCTTGGGGTGTGTCACGCGGGGGCGCGTGAATCTTCGAACGCGTGTGGGGGTGGTGGCGATGGCACGTCGCCGTGCATCGAACAGCTTCGGCAGTGGGCGCGTCAGGCCGGTGGGAATCGTGCTGGCGGTCGCGACGGCCGCACTAGGCCTGCTGGCGGTGCCGAGTCCGGCCGAGGCGGCGACGCCCGTCCACGTCCAGAGCCGCGCCAAGGAGATCACCACCGGCACGCTCAACAGCCTGAAGTTCAGCAACGGGAACGCGGCCGGCAACCTGATCGTCGTCTACGTGGTGTGGAACAACACCTCCGCGGTCACCGTGACCGACACCAAGGCCAACGTGTACGCCGCCGCCGCACCGGTGACGAGGTGGAACGGCGACACCTGGAGCTCGCAGGTGTTCTACGCCAAGAACATTGCCGCCGGCGCCAATACGGTGCGCGCGACATTCGGTAGCGCGATCACGTCGTTCGGTGATCTGTACATCCACGAGTATTCCGGCATGGACAAGACGAATCCGTTGGACGTCTCGGCGGCGGCCGTCGGCACCGCGAGCGCGATGAACAGCGGTACGGCGACCACGACCAACGCCAACGACCTGATCTTCGGGGCCGGCGCCTCGGCCGGCAGTGTGACTGCCGCGGGGACCGGATTCACGACCCGACGCAGCAATTTCGGCAACCGGACCGAGGACAAGCTGGTCACGACGACGGGCGACTACAACGCCACCGCCACTCAGAACGGCACCGCCTGGGCCATGCACATGGTGGCGTTCAAGGCCGACTCGGCACCTGCCGACACCACCCCTCCCGCGGTCGTGATCACCGCACCCGCGAGCAATGCAGGAGTCAACGACATCGTCCTGGTCACCGCGGATGCCAGCGACAACGTCGGGGTCGCAGGGTTGCAGTTCCTGGTCGACGGGACTGCCAGCGGCCCCGAGGACACGGCCGCGCCGTACGGGCTGAGCTGGGACAGTCGCACGGTCCCCAACGGCGCCCACACGCTGTCCGCCCGTGCCCGCGACGCCGCCGGCAACACCACGACCTCGGCGCCGGTCAACGTCAATGTCACCAACACCAACTACTTCCAGAACGAGATCCTTGCGACCGGCTTCGACCTGCCGACTACCTTCGAGTTCCTGCCGGACGGACGCATGCTGGTCGGTGAGCTGCAAGGCAGGATCAAGGTGCTGCCCCCGCCGTACACGCAGCCGAGCTCCACGCTGTTCCTGGAGATCACGAACGTCGGCTCGGCAGGTGTGCAGCAGGGCATCTACGACATAGCGCTCGACCCGGAATTCGTGACCAACCACTACTACTACGTCTTCTACACCCTGGGTTCGCCCAACCACGACCGCGTCTCGCGCTTCACCGCGAACGCCGCGCTGGACGGCACGGTGGCCGGCAGCGAGTTCGTGCTGTACGAGGACCCGCAGGACGCAAACGCCGAGCACCACGGCGGCTCGCTGAACTTCGCCAACGACGGGAAGCTGCTCTTCACCACCGGTGAGCACTTCACTCCCTCGGTCGCGCCGCTGCTCACCAGCCCGCGCGGCAAGGTGCACCGCATCAACACCGACGGTACCGCGCCCACCGACAACCCCTTCTACGACGGGGCCGGGCCGAACGTGGACACGATCTGGGCCCGTGGCCTGCGCAACCCGTTCCGGGCCTACTACGACGCCCCGACCGGCCGCCTTTTCATCGGAGATGTCGGCGGCAACGATCCCTCCACGTCCAAGGAGGAGGTCAATCTCGGGGCACGGGGCGCCGACTTCGGCTGGCCCAACAGCGAGGGACCATGCTCGGCACCCTGCACCAGCCCACTGATCTACTACCCCCACGCCGGCCGCGACGCCTCCGTGACAGGTGGCTTCGTCTACCACGGCACCGCCTTCCCGGCCGTCTACCGGGGCACGTACTTCTACGCCGACTACGCGCAGAACTGGATCCGGGGCGTCACGCTGGACGACAACGGTGCCGTCACCGGCACCTTCAACTTCGAGCCTGCGGACGGGTCGGTGGACGGCCCGTACGGCGACATCGTCTACCTGGCCGAAGGGCCGGACGGTGCCCTCTACTACGCGGACCTGGGCTACTCCGACCAGAGCGGCACCTTCGGCGTCAGCAAGATCCGCCGCATCAAGTATGTCCAGTCCAACCAGGCGCCGGTGGTGAACGCCACGGCCACGCCGACCTCGGGTCCGACACCGCTGGATGTCACGTTCTCCAGCAGCGGCTCGTCTGATCCCGAGGGCCAGCAGCTCACCTACTCCTGGACGTTCGGCGACGGTGCCACGTCCACCGAGCCCAACCCGGCACACACCTACGCCACGGCCGGGGCCTACCAGGCACGGCTGACCGTCTCGGACGGGGTGAACAGCTCCATCTCCACGCCCATCGCCATCAGCGCCGGCAGCGTCCCGACAGCCACGATCCTCGCGCCCACCGACGGCGGCCAGTTCCTGGCCGGTGATGTCATCACGTACAGCGGTGACGGTACCGATCCCGACGACGGGTCGCTGCCCGCCGGCGCGTTCACCTGGAACATCGATTTCCTGCACGACGGCCATGTCCATCCCGGTACGCCGATCAGCGGGGTCAAGAGCGGCAGCTTCACCGTGCCGACCTCGGGCCACGACTTCAGCGGCAACACGCGCTACCGCATCACCCTGACGGTCCGCGACTCGACCGGCCTGAGCTCGACCCAGTCGGTCACGGTCTACCCGCAGAAGGTGAACCTGAGCTTCGACACCGTGCCCAGCGGCCGCACTCTCTACCTCGACGGCATCGCGAAGGCGACTCCTTTCGTCGTCGACACGCTCGTGGGCTTCAACCACACCGTGGAGGCGCGCAACCAGACCGCAGGCAACACGTCGTACACGTTCGCGTCGTGGTCCGACAGCGGCGGACAGCAGCACACCATCACGGCGCCGGCGGCACCGCAGAGCTACACGGCGACCTTCACCGCGACGCCGTTGCCGACCGGACTGGTGGGCGCCTGGGGATTCAACGAAGGTGCCGGGACGAGCGTGGGTGACTCGTCGGGCAGCGGCAACAACGGCACTCTGTCCGGCGCCGGCGCCACCTGGAACGCGGCTGGCAGGTACGGCGCCGCCCTGTCGTTCAACGGCTCGTCGGGCAACGTGAACGTGCCGCACTCGGCCTCGCTCAGCCTCAGCTCCAGCTACACCTTCGAGGCGTGGGTCAACCCGACGGCGCTGAGTGGCTACCAGACCGTTCTGATCAAGGAGGTGACCGGCGGCTGCGGGTACTGGCTGCAGACCACGGGCAACAAGATCGCCAGCGGGTTCAACAACAGCGGTTGTCGCGAGTACGTCAGCGGCACTCCGACCATTCCGCTCAACCAGTGGTCGCACCTCGCCGCCGTCTTCAACGACGCGGCCAACACGTACACCCTCTACCTCAACGGCGTGGCGATCCTGACCGCGAACGAGACCACGGCGCCGGTACCCAACACCCAGGCACTCGTGTTCGGCCAGTCCGCGTGCAGCAGTTGCGGCAACGAACGCTGGCGGGGCCGGATCGACGACATCCGCATCTACAACCGGGCGCTCACCACCAGCGAGATCCAGACCGACATGACCACCGGCATCACCTAGCCGGCAGAGCCGATGCTGGTCACCAGCACGCCACCGCTCTGGCGATCGTCCGGCATGCTCACGAGGTGCTTCCGCGTCCGAGCTGACAGATCGCCACTTGTCGGCTTGAGAAGGACGAGGGGCGGTGCAGGTTGTCCCAGGTTCGGTCCTCGACTGCTGAATGATCTCGGTGTCGGGCTGTTCCGGGCCGCTCCCGAGGTCCGAGCTCGGTCAATCCGGAAGGTCAACCGATAGGTGCGGGGTCAGCGCCCGGAGGAAGTCTGCTGCGTCGAACATGGCGCCGGCCGAGGCAACGCCCACTGTCCGCGTGCGCCCGGCCAGGATTCGTTGGACGGCCTCCACAACCAGTGGTGCGGTGACCGCGTAGATGTCCTGGCCGCGGGCCGTGGCACGGCGCTCGACGCCACTTGCGCGGACCACGACGTCGACGACGAAGGTCTGGTCCGAACGCCCCAGAGCGTCGACCGGCTCCGGCGCCGGCGTGTCCTCGTTGGCCAAGTCCCTCGCGGCCTCGACAGCCATGTAGGTGCGGACTTCGGGCACGGCCAAGTGGCTGGGAACCGTGACGACATCGGCCATGGTGAACCCCGCGATCACCCCTCGCCGGCCCAGTGGCTCAGGAAACTGCCAGTCCTGCTCTACTGCCTCGTCGTCGTGGTACTCCAGCGCGCCGCCCGTGAACCGCACCCGACGGCCCGCGCGACGCTCGTGGGACACCTGACCCGCCACCCGGGTGCCCGGCGTGGGATGCCAACTGCTCAACCCGTACGCGACGTGCGCCTCGTCCGCAGCAGTCCACTCCCCCATCGCCGCGGTCACCAACAGGTCGCCCAGTCCACCGTAGAAAGCCATCGCAGGCACCACGGGTACATCTGCCTTTCGGGCTGCTTCCGCATAGTCGGCGAACATCGAAACGTTCGCCTCGATCTCTGCCGCGAGGTCGACGTACGGGATCCCCGCGCGCAAGGCTGCCTCGACGACCGGGCCTCCCGTCACCGCGAACGGTCCGGCACAGTTGACGACAGCCGCCGCGCCGGCGACGGCCCGGTCCAAGGAGCCCGGGTCATCCACCGTGGCCGGCCGCACCGCCACTCCCCACTCCGCGGCCAGCACCCCGAGCTGAGCTGCGTCACGGCCGGAGACGACAGTGGCGATGCCACGCCTGAGCAGTTCGGCGACGACGAAGCGCCCCGTGTGCCCCGTCGCTCCGTAGACCACCACTGCCGCTGCACTCATTGACTTCCCCGATCTCGATGCTCTGATGGGTCCAGTCTCGACGTACGACGGCCCTGAGCGTGAGAGTCCGGAACGACACCATCCGTACACTTTCGGACATGCACACTGTCGCGCTGCCGGCTGTCGGTCACCTGCTGCACTTCGAACTGGGGGTGGCCTACGAGATCTTCGGCAACGCCCCGCTCGAAGCCACGGGAGACTGGTACGACGTGCTGCTGTGTGGGCCCGGACCGGTGCAGGTCGGCCCGTTCGTGGTCGAGCCCGACCACGGGCTGGAGCGCCTGGTCAGCGCCGACACCGTAATCGTGCCTGCCTGCGCCGACATCGACGATCCGCCGCCGGCGGAACTGATCGAAGCCGTACGCGCGGCCCACGAGTCCGGAGCCCGGGTCGCCTCCCTCTGCACCGGGGCGTTCGTGCTCGGCGCCGCGGGCCTGCTGGACCATCGGCGAGCCACCACCCACTGGGCTCACACCGCGGAGCTGAGCGCCCGCTATCCGCAGGCCGTGGTCGACCCGGACGTGCTGTACACGGACAATGGCAGCGTGCTCACCGCCGCGGGCAAGGCCGCCGCCGTGGATCTCTGCCTGCACCTGGTCCACCTCGACCACGGCGCCACGATCGCCAACACGGTCGCCCGTCGCCTCGTCATGCCGCCACATCGGCCCGGCGGCCAGGCCCAGTTCGTGGCCACGCCGATGCAGGTCAGTGGCGATCACATGCTCGCCCACCTGCTCGTCTGGGTCCAGCAGCGGCTGGACCAGCCGCTGACGGTGACCGAGTTGGCCCGGAAGGCGAATATGAGCCCTCGTCATCTGGGACGGCAGTTCCGGTCGGTGACCGGGCAGCCACCGCTTCAGTGGCTTTTAACCCAACGCGTACGCCGCGCCCAGGAGTTACTGGAGGCCACCGAGGAGAGCATCGAGGCGGTTGCCGTAGCTACCGGCATGGGTACCGCCACGACACTTCGGCGCCAGTTCAAACGGATCGTCGGAGTCCCACCCGACAGCTACCGCCGCTCGTTCCGCAACGCAAAGCCAGCGTGACCGATTCAGTGGGCGGAGGCGGCGACGTTCGACGACCTGGCAGAGCTGACCGCACAGTGGCTTGAGGGGTCGCTCGCATTCCACCCAGGCGGGTCCGACATACCCGACCCGGAGACGACAGAGTCTATGCCCAGTCCTGGCCATCATGAATCGGACCGGGTTCCTGACCGACGCATCCCAGCCGGGCGAGGTCGCGGCCGGCTACGACCGCGCCGGATGGCAGCAGCGAGGCGCGGTGCAGGGCTACGTCGCCGACGAGAGGTGCAGTGGCGGTACCAGCCGTACGCGAGCAGGGCGCAGATGGCGCCGTTGATCACCCCCGCGCCGACGTCCGTGACGTGATGCATCCCGCGGTAGAGCCGCGAGAACGCCACGAGCAATGGCATCGCGAGGCAGAGGATCACCGTCGTCCACCGCAGCCATGCGCGTTCGATGCCCAGCGCGAGCAGCGCGAACGCGAGGTACAAGCCGGTCGACGCACCTACGTGCCCACTGGGGTAACTCGCGGTCGGTGGTGACGCGTCGAGCTTCTCCACCTGCGGCCGATCGCGGTCCACGACTTTGGCCGCGATCAGGAAAATCAGCCCCTGCATGGCGATCGCCACCGGTGCGACGAGCGCCAGGCGCAGGTCCCGGGTCCGCCACAGCAGCAGGGACGAGACGACGATGCAGACCGCGATCACGCCCGCGGTGTTGCCGATCTGCGACCACACCGCGGTGATCGTGTTCCAGGTTCCGTTCCGGTCGGCGGCAAGATCCTTGTTGACCGCCTCCTCCGCGTGGGAGATCCCGTCGAGTGGTCCCTTCAGTGCGAGCCCGATGCCGATGATGAGGCCACCGAGGGCTACGCCGGGTGCGACGGTCCTGGTGAGGAGGTCGCTGCCGTCTTGCCGATGAATCCGATCCATGAAGCGAACATAATGCCCAGACCGAGTACGTGCCCGGCGAGGATGTCGGACGGGAAGTGCGCGCCGATGAACAGCCGGTCCAGACCGACGATCACAGGCACCACGATCGCGAGCGCGACGGCGATGCGGCGTTGGGTGGCGGACAGCAGCGGCCACAGCAGGAAGACCAGGACGCCGGCCGCCAAGGTGATGTTCAGGGCATGGCCGGAGGGAAACGAGTAGCCCGCCGCATGCGGCACCGAATCGTCGACGACCGGCCGGGCGCGCTGGGCGATGGGCTTGGAGATGCCGCCGATTCCCCAGCCGACCATCATCGTGACGAACGCCCACAACGCCCGCCCTTTGAGCTTCTTGGACCTCCACGCCCAGACCACCACCACGGTCGCCACGAGGTACACGAAGATCGGCTGGCTGACGACCTGTATCACGGTCAGCGCCGGCACCAGCCCATGACGAACGCTGAACCCGGTGGCCGCCCGGATGGCCGCCTCGTCGGCCCTGATCAACGGATCGAACTGCTGTCGCACCGCCAACCCGAGGAGCACCACAGGCAGCGCGAACACCAGCATCGCCAAGACACCACGGAGCAACCGCCAACTCCGCGTCCGGACGACCGCAATCGCACCTGCCCGCCGCATCGTCATAACCAACCTGTACCCACTGTGGTTTGCGTCTGACTTCGCGATAGCGATCGGCGTGTCGATCAGAGTGACGACTGCGACTCTGGCCCTGCGCTGTTGTCGGTGGGTTCGGCTGTGGTGTATGTCTTCTTGCGGGTGCGGGAGGCGCGCAGGTTCGCGATGTTGCCGCAGCTGCGTACGTTGTGCCACACGCCGCTGCCGTTGCGGGAGGCATCGTAGAAGGCGGAAAGGCACCCGGGCTCGCGGCAGAGCTTGAGCCGGGACCAGGTGCCGGTGCGCTGGGCCAGCAGGATCTCCGACCAGATGGCTGACGCGAGCCAGCTGGCACCTGTGCCGACCGGGATCATGGCCACCTGCTCCAGTTCGTCAGTAACCAGGTAGACCTGGGCACGCTGTGTGACGGCGGACGGTGGGCCGGCCGGGCCGGCGGGCCTCCGGTCGGGAGGGATCGAGAGCAACTCCTGCACGCTCGCCCGAAGGTTGCGCAGCGCCTCCAGGTCTGTCTCGGGCAGGGTCAGGTCGGCCGGTTCCAACCCGCGGTCGTAGGCCCACTGGCGGCTGGCCTCCTGCAACCACTGCTGTGCAGTCGCGTGGCCGGCCAGCAGGTCCGCCCCGTCGCGTTCGACGGCGTGAGTGTTGACCAGATCCTGTACCAGGGCGAGCCCGGCCGGGGCGGTGCGGGCCTCGAATCTCCCAGTCGCCATCCATGACATAGGCAAAGTCTACTTGACTTCGGTCATCGAAGCCAGCATGCTCTGACAGAGGCAAACCGTTTTACGCATCAGTCAGATAGGGCCTGGGCGTTCTCACCATCGAACGGAGTACGAAATGACAACTGTCAGCGGAGCGACCGTCCTGGTCACGGGTGGACAGCGAGGGCTGGGCAAGCACCTCGCGCACGAGTTGCTGCGGGCGGACGACTCCAGCCGCCACTTCAAGGCCGCGCTCTCCGGCCCGGTCGAAGCGCTCAACGTGTCGCGCTGAACCGGGCTGCCGACCACAGAGGACGTAGGTGCAGAGCACGAGCGGGACAGGGGTGCGTCCCTCCACACGGTCTTCGGTAGCAAGGAAGCGCTCGTCGTCGCATACCACCAGGCACGCCGGACCTCCATCGAAGCGTCCATCACTCAGGGGCTGGCCCGCGTCGACACTCCGCGTGACCGACTGCACGGGGTCTTCGAGATCCAAGGCGACGTCTTCGCCACACCGGACTACAACGGCTGTCCCTTCCTTGCCGCCAGCGCGGAGGCGGCACCGGAAGTCCCGTCGAGCGTGCCCACGCCGGCTACCGCTCGTGGGTTCGCGCTCTGCTCACGATCTGGCCGCCAAGGCGGATGTACCGGATGACGAGGCGGTCGGACGCGAACTGCACCTGCTGTACGCCGCAAGCGTGGCAGCGAGTGCGGACCGCGACCCATCTGCGGCGCGGCGGCTGTGGCCGCTACGCCGCCGCCATTTTGGACACTGCAGGCACACACCAGGGAGCTTGAAATGGTGACAGGAGTGGACAACGACGTTGTCTTTGACCACGTCGGCGCTCTGCTCTTCCCGTTGTACTCCGCGCTGCACGACGGGCAGACGGTTGCGCGGCGGTTTCCGCACTTGACGCAGGTGAAGCCGTCGAGTTCCTGAGTTGAGGAGTAGTGGTTCCCGACCTCGCTGGTCCGCTTGTTGACCGCCGCCGTGGAGCTGGCCAGGCGGACCGGGCGCGCACAGCCACCGCCGCGTGTCTCGGCCGACTCCATGCCGGCGCGCCCGAGGACGTCCCGGGACGGACCAGCGAACGCGGCGGCGGTGGTCATGGTCAGCCCTGCTCCACCAGATGCAGACGCCGAGACTCCTCGACCGCTGCGCCGGGGCGTGGTCGCAGACCATCTCCGTTAGGTCCTCGTCGGTGACGTGAGCGGCCCGGACACGCACCGGTTCACGCACGCCTTGAAGGCGGCCTTCGACCCGCCGAGGCTCGCAGCTAGCCGGGCCATCGCTGCGGCCTAGTTTGTGGGTCCATCGACTCTCGCGGGGCGGCCAGTACTGCTCATACGCTTTGAGTGCGCTGGAAGAACACCCGTCCGGCAACCACGACCCGTCGGGAGGTGCCGCAGTGAGATCCCTACCTATTGTCTGGCAGAGGCTCGTGAACGCGAAGGGGCAGACATGCGACCGCTGCGCCGGCACCCAGGACGAAGTGCACCAGGCCGTGGAAACCCTCAAGCAGGTCCTCGCGCCCTTGGGCATTGAACCGCAACTCGAGATCGCTGAGGTCGACGAGGACACGTTCCGCCAGAGCCCCGGAGAGTCCAACAGGATCTGGCTCGCCGACAAGCCCATGGAGCATTGGCTCGACGCTTCAGTAGGAAGCAGCCGCTGCTGCTCGGTGTGCGGCGAGTCAGAGTGTCGAACAATCGAAGTCCGCGGCACGACCTTCGAAGCGATCCCCAAGCGGCTGATCATCCAAGCGGCGCTGGTTGCCTCGGCGGATCTCCTCAACGATGCGGAGGACCCCTCAGCCGAACAAGCCGTCCCTCGGTAACGCTTCACGAGGGGCCTGGCCGGCCCACTGGTCTGTCCGCACCGGAGCCCGGCCGCCCTTTGGAAAGCAGAGGTGACGGCCCCGGACCTGACCTGGGTGTGGCCTGGCGTCAACTGTCACGGCGCCTGCCTGCTTCTGCCGATGCCGTGCCAGAATCGGCAACTGTGACCTCGAACGAGCAGCCGACATTTCCGCGACTGTCCGCCCGAACGCTTCGCTTCACCCTCGGCGCACCGCGCAGCTTCACGCCGGCGCCGGACGGCGGCCGGGTGGCGTTCCTCCGGTCGCCCTCCGGCACACATCGGGGCACCGAGCTCTGGACGTACGATCCGGGCACCGACACCGAGCGCCGGGTCGCAGACCCGGCCACCCTGCTGACCGACGGCGCTGAGGATCTCTCCCCCGCCGAACGAGCCCGCCGGGAACGCAGCCGGGAGAGCGCGGCGGGGATCGTGGGCTATGCCACTGATCGGGACGTCCGCGTCGCGGCGTTCGCCCTGTCGTCCCGGCTGTGGCTGGCCGATCTGGTGACGAGCGAGGTCGTGGAGCTGCCGGCAGTGTCCCCGGTCATCGACCCGCGCCCGGACCCGACCGGACGATGGGTGGCGTACGCCTCGGGTGGTGCCCTCCGCGTCGTCGGCGCGGCCGGCGAGCCCGACCGTGTGCTGGCCGAACCGGATGCCTCGACCGAGTCCGGCAGCGTCGCCTGGGGCGTCGCGGAGTTCATCGCGGCTGAGGAGCTGGACCGCCGGCGCGGCTTCTGGTGGGCGCCGGACGGCTCCGCCCTGCTGGTGGAGCGGTACGACGAGGCGCCGGTCACGGTTTGGCACATCGCCGACCCGGCGCAGCCGGACCGGGAGCCGGCGGCCGTGCGCTATCCGGCGGCAGGCACGCCGAACGCCGAGGTGTCCCTCTGGCTCGTCGGGCTCGACGGCTCGCGCCGTGAGGTTGCCTGGGACAACGAACGATTCCCGTACCTCGTCGAGGTCGCCTGGACGTCGTACGGCCCGCCGCTGCTGGAGGTGGCGACCCGCGACCAGAAGACGGTGCGGGTGCTGTCCGTCGACGTCGAGTCCGGCGAGACCGCGGTCGTCCGCGAGGACAGCGACGCCGCCTGGGTCGAGACCATCCCGGGGGTTCCACGCTGGCTCGCCGACGGCCGGCTCGTCACGACTGTGGACGACGGCGCGAGTGACACCCGGCGCCTGGCCTTCGACGGCAGGCCGGTGACACCCGAGGGTCTGCAGGTGAGCGTGATCCTGGACGTCGACGAGGCGGGTGTCCTGCTCGCTGCTTCGACCGAGCCGACCGAGGTGCACGTCACCCGGGTCGCACCGGACGGCACACTGACCGCTCTCACCGACACACCCGGCGTCCATACAGGCCGGTCGGCCCGCGACCTGGTGGTGCTGGTCTCGCAGTCGCTGGACCACGACGGGGTCCGGGTGCGGGTGCTGCGGTCCGGTACCGAGGTTGGCCGGATCGCCTCGCGCCAGGAGACCCCGTCGTTCGAGCCGCGCGTCGACCTGCTCCGGCTCGGCGCGCGCGAACTCCGGACCGCGGTGCTGTTCCCGCGTGAGCACGTGCCGGCCTCGACCCGGCTCCCGCTTCTCCTGTCGCCGTACGGCGGACCGCACGAGCAACTGGTTCAGTCCACCCGAGCGAGGTTCCTCTCGAGCCAATGGCTCGCGGACCAGGGGTTCTGTGTCGTGGTCGCGGACGGCAGGGGCACACCGGGACGCGGGCCGGCCTGGGAGCGGGAGGTGCTGCACGACTTCGTGAGCACGCTCGACGACCAGGTGGCAGTCGTTCGCGAGGTCATCCAGCGCTACCCGGACGACGTCGACGCCGACCGGGTGGCGATCCGTGGCTGGTCGTACGGCGGGTATCTCTCAGCGCTCGCGGTGCTCCGGCGGCCGGACGTCTTCCACGCCGCGGTGGCGGGCGCGCCGGTGACGGACTGGCGGCTGTACGACACCTGCTACACCGAGCGCTACCTCGGACACCCAGACGATCAGCCCGATGTCTATGAGCGCAATGGCCTGATCGCCGACGCGGGCAGGCTCGAACGCCCGCTGCTCCTCATCCACGGGCTCGCCGACGACAACGTGGTCGCGGCACACACGTTGCGGCTGTCCTCAGCCCTGCTGGCGGCCGGTCGTCGCCACACGGTCCTGCCCCTGACCGGGGTGACACACATCGCGTCGGAGGAGGTGGTCGCGGAGAACCTGCTGCTGTTCGAACTCGGCTTCCTCCGCGCCGCCCTCGCCCGCTGACCTTGCCTGTCACAGTCCGGTGAGCGCATGGCAACCAAGTTCAGCCGGCCGGCAGGTCCACCTTGCCCAGCGTCAACCAGGCGGCCAGGTCGTCGAGCTCGGCGCGCACTCCCTTGGTGACGGCGCGGGTGAACCGGACGTCTTGATGGATCGCGTTCACCCGCAGAACTGAGGCTTTCCGGTCGGCGATCACGTCGGTTTTTCCGACCAGCCGATCGCCGTGCAGCACCGGCAGCGCGAAGTACCCCCACCTGCGGTTGGCGACCGGCTTGTACATCTCCAGCGTGTAGTCGAAGTCGAACAACTCCACCGCGCGAACCCGGTTGTGGATCAGCCGGTCGAAGGGCGACAGCAACGCGGTACGGCCTTCGAAGTCGTCATCGACAGCCGCCAGGGCGGCGGGATCGACGCGCCACACCCCCGGGGTGTCCTCGACCTCGACCGGCTCGCCGGCGTCCCCGACCACGGCCGGCTCGACCGGCAGCGCCGTGCCCTTCGCGCGTGCGATGCCCAGCGACTGCAGCCGTCGCGCGTTCTTGATCGCCTCGGCCTCGGCTGCAGTGGCAACGACGGCCCCATCCGGATACACCCGCTCCGGCAGGTCCCAAAGCCGCTCGCGCCCAACCCGGCCGGCAATGGCGACCTCACCGCGCATCATCAGACATTCAAGCATCTGGGTGACGTTGCGATTGTTGGTCCACCCGGTCGATGCCCAGGGCACCGTACAGGTGTCCGGGATGTCCCGCGACGTCACCGGACCGTGGTCGCCGAGGACCTGCAAGATGTCGCGCTGGAAAGACTCGTTCGCTCGCAGCCACTCCCGCGTGCCGTTGGAGCTCGGCCAGTCGGCGGCTCCGGCCAGATACAGTCCGACGTCACTCATCGGCCGGATCAGCGCGTTGTGCTCGAACAGCGTCCGCTCGACCTCCACGGCCTGCTTGAGCTGCTCAGGCTCGTACGCCGAACCAAGCCGGCTCCACGCCACCAGATCGGCGCTCGGCGCGACCGCCGACGTCGGATCGATCTGCAGCAACGTCAACTGCCGCACCATCGTCACCAGGTCATCCGGCCTGGCCGCGTCCAGCAACTGGGCCCGGACGGCGATCCGTCGTGCCTGTTCCTTGCTCAACCGGCGAACACTCATGCGTCGAAGGCTAATAGTCCGCTCCGACGAAATCGCCGACTCGAACCGGCCAGTCCCACTCCCGGCCGACGCCGATGACCTCGCTGTGTGTCATTGGTCTTTGGTTGAGTCGGCGAGGCGCTGAACCCAACACCGCCTTACAGGTTCGCAGGGTCGCCCCGTGCTGTATGAACGTCCTGTCATGACCATGAGCAAGAGCCGGGAGCGGATGATTGGGTCGGGGTGGTCGGGCGGCTTCGGCCCGAGAGTCTCGGCCTGGTCCGCCATGGTCTTGGGCGAGCGAGTAGGAGGGTGCTGTGCTGGTCGAGCTGGCCGTGGGTGACGCCTATGGGGCTGGGTTCGAGTATGCGGATCCGGAGTTTGTCGCCGCGCACAACACGTTGGCGGGATATGTCCAGCATCCAACCCACTCGGGTGTTCGTCCGGGCGCGTACACCGACGACACGCAAATGACCATCGCCATCGCCGAACTGCTGATATCGGGTGGATCGTGGACCGCGCAGCGGCTCGCCGACCAGTTCGTCCGCGTCTTCCACCGAGACCAGCGCGAGGGATACGCCGGCGGCTTCTATCGGCTGCTGCGCGAGGTCGATGATGGTGACGAGCTGCTGTCCCGCATCAATCCGGACAGCGACAAGAGCGGGGCGGCCATGCGGGCCGGGCCCATTGGTCTGCTGCCGACCGTATCCGACGTGCTGCACCACGCCGCTGTACAGGCTCGCGTGACGCACGACACGCCGGCCGGCATCGAGGCGGCGCAGGCCGCCGCGCTGGCTGTGCACTACTGCCACTTCGAGCTGGGCCTGATGTCGGAGGTGGGACGTTGGGTCGACCGGCAGCTGCTGTCGAGTGGCGGTCACGGCGGTTGGTCACGACCGTGGCGCGGCAAGGTGGGTGCACGCGGCTGGATGAGCGTTCGGGCGGCCCTGACCGCGATGACGGCCAGCAGTAGCCTGAGCGAGATCCTGCGCACCTGCGTCGCCTTCACCGGCGATGTCGACACCGTGGCCACCGTGGCGATGGCCGCGGCGTCACGCTCGCAGCAGATAACCCGCGACCTGCCTAACGTGCTGAAACGCGACCTGGAGAACGGTCCCTACGGACGGGGTTACCTGTGGGACCTCGACGCCCGCTTGCTGTCCTCCGTGTCCCCTCTGGCCGATACTGCGCTGGCCGATGCGGACGGCCCGTCCCTGGTCGGTCTGTGGGCGGACCATCCGCTCTATATGGGGGCGATGAACGCACGTCGCGTCGCCTTCCTGCCCGGAGGGGCCGGCTGGTTCGAACACGCCAATCTGCTGGCCACCGAGAGGGAACGATTCAGGTGGGAGCCAGACCCGGCAGGCGGCATCCAGATCCGCTTCACCCACTCTCTGTACCGGCAGAACCACCAACCCACGACGGTCAGGGCGCACCCGCACGCCGAGCCGCTCGTCATGACCGCGCGAGTAGGACGGGGCACCGACGCACTCGACGGCGAGGCGACGGTGTTGACGCTGGAGGACTCCACCGGAGGACCTCGCCGATACGCGCTCATCCGCCGCGACGTCCGGGACACCGACGATCCAGCCAACGACCTCACTTGACTTCCTGGTGAAGAGGATTCCTCACGCCCGAAGTTGAACGCCATCCAGACCATCCTGGTCTTCCTCGTAGTAGGCGATGTCGGTGGCTGCGGCCAGGCACTGAGGATCGGACACGGCAGGTGGGGTGCACCATAGGTGGGTGACCTCTGCTCCCCCCGCCGTGCCTGCGCGCACGGCGCTCGGGATCCTGCAGGCAGCGTCCCGGAACTCCGTGGACGTGCTCCGCTCGCTCGGCGTGGATCCGGTGTCCGGGCTGACCAGCGACGAGGTCCAGCGGCGACGGACCACTTACGGCCCCAACGCCGTCGCCTCTCACCACGCACGAGTCCTGCCCGTCCTCTGGCACCAGCTGCGCTCGCCGCTGCTCGGTCTGCTGCTGGTCGCGGCCGCAGCGTCGTACTTTGTCGGCGAGCGGGGTGACGCGGTGATCATCACAATCATCGTGGTGCTCTCGGTGGGTCTCGGGTTCGTCAACGAGTACCGAGCGGAGCAGGCGGCGGCCTCCCTGCACTCCCAGATCAGCCACCGCGCGGTCGTGCTGCGTGACGGCGGGCTCGCTTCGGTGGACGTCACCGCGCTGGTGCCGGGTGACGTCGTGGAGCTCCGTCTCGGCGAGGTGGTTCCGGCCGACGTGCGGCTCACCGAGGTCACGGGACTGGCCTGCGACGAGTCCGTGCTCACCGGCGAGTCCCAGCCAGTCGACAAGAGCGCCGCCGCGGTCCCGGAGGGCGCGGCCCTGGGCGACCTGTTCGGCTGTGCGCTGATGGGAACCGTCGTACACGCCGGCAGCGGCCGGGGCGTGGTGGTCGCCACCGGGTCGCGCACGCAGTTCGGCGCGATCGCCGCGGGGCTGAGCACCCACCAGCTCGACACGGAGTTCCAGGTCGGGCTGCGCCGGTTCTCGATGCTGCTGGTCTACGTGGCCGGCGGCCTGACCGCGTCGATCTTCGTGATCAACGTACTGCTCCACAAGCCGGTCCTCGACGCGCTGCTCTTCTCCCTCGCGATTGCCGTCGGCATCACCCCACAGCTGCTGCCTGCGGTCGTGTCGACGAGCCTGGCCGCGGGGTCGCGACGGATGCGTCGGCGCAAGGTCCTGGTCAAGCGCCTGGTCTGCATCGAGGACCTCGGCGACGTCGACGTGCTGTTCACCGACAAGACCGGGACCCTGACCGTCGGCCGGATCGACTACGCCCGCGCCGTGCCTACCGGCGCGGACCGCTCAGAGAGCGTGCTGCGCTGGGGACTGCTGTGCACTGAGACCGCGACCGACGACGGCGCTGCGGTCGGTGGCAACCCGCTCGACCAGGCGTTGTGGGACTCCCCTGCCACCGCAACCCTGCGTACGGCGCTGGCGGGCTACGAGCGTCGAGGGGTGCTTCCGTTCGACCACGAGCGTCGGATGGTCTCGGTGGTCGTGCGCGAGCCGTCGGGCGCGCTCACCCTGGTGGTCAAGGGCGCTCCCGAAACCCTGCTCGAACGCTGTGTGGACGTCGCGCCGGGGGCCCGTCACGCGCTGGACGCGGAGTTCGTCGCGGGCAACCGGGTCGTGGCCGTCGCGACCCGGCCGCACGACACCGACGCTGCGCCACGGCCGCAGGACGAGAAAGACCTGCACCTTCGCGGGCTGCTCGTGTTCCTCGACGCGCCGAAGCCGGACGCGGGGGTAGCGCTCGCACGGCTCGCGGAGCTGGGCATCACCGTCAAGGTCGTCACCGGTGACAACGCGGCCGTCGCGGCCAAGGTCTGCCGGGACCTGGGCTTGCCCGGGGACGCCGTGCTCACGGGCACTGACGTGGACGGCCTCGACGACGACGCGCTCCTTGACGCCGTGGCGGCCACCACCGTCTTCGCCCGGGTGAGCCCCGAGCAGAAGGCCCGGATCGTGCGCGCGCACCGGCATAGCGAGGGCGGCGTCGCGTTCCTGGGCGACGGGGTCAACGACGCCCTGGCCCTGCACGCCGCCGATGTCGGGATCTCGGTCGACTCCGGCACCGACGTCGCCAAAGACGCGGCCGACGTGATCCTGCTGGAGAAGGACCTGCACGTCCTGGCCGACGGCGTCGCCGAAGGACGGCGGATCTTCGCCAACACGCTCAAGTACGTTCTGATGGGGACCTCGAGCAACTTCGGCAACATGGCCTCGGCCGCCGGCGCGTCCTTGTTCCTGTCGTTCCTGCCGATGCTGCCGTCGCAGATCCTGCTCAACAACCTGCTCTACGATACCGGCCAGCTGGCCATCCCCACCGACAACGTCGACCCCGAGCAGCTGCTCCGGCCCTCGCACTGGGACATCGGCTTCATCCGCCGGTTCATGCTGCTGTTCGGCCCGCTCAGCTCACTGTTCGACTTCCTGACGTTCGCGCTCATGCTGGTTGTCTTCCACTCCGGTCCGACCCAGTTCCGGTCGGGCTGGTTCGTCGAGTCGCTGGCCACCCAGACCTTGGTGATCTTCGCGATCCGGACCAGGTACGTGCCGTTCTTCCGCAGCCACCCGAGCCTTCCGCTGACTCTTGCCGCACTCGGCGTCGTCACCGTGGGTGCGGTGCTCCCGGCCACGCCGCTGGCGCCTGCTCTAGGGTTCCAGCCGCTGCCCGGTGCATTCTTCGCAGCGCTTGTGGCGATGGTGATCGGCTATCTCACACTGGTCGAGATCGGCAAGCGTTGGTTCTACAGACCCGCCGCTGCACCACTCGCGGGCGTCCCGACCAACCTCGCCCGCCGGTTCCTGCGACGGCGGGCCGCACGCTTCAGCACGGCGGCACCTCTCGCCGCCCCGCAGAGAGTTCGCATGACCTTGCCCACGCAGCGGGGACATCGGGGTTCAGAGCCGCATTGAGCCTCTGCTGCAGCGTGGATGAGTGGACCCGGCAGGCGGAATGCCGTGGATGGTGAACGATCGCTCGTCCAACGTGTTGACGAGGTCCATCAACAAGGCGGCTTGCGCGGGGACATCCTCGATCAGCACGACACCATTCTGGCGGTTTGGCGGTTGTCGGAGCATCAGCGGACGCGCCCGGGCGCTGCGCCGGACACGCCGCGCACAAGCAAACCGGTGCGGGAGTACGGTGGCGATGTGCGACTACGACGTGCAGACCGAAGACAGGGCCGGGCCACGACGGACGGACCAGTCCGACGGTCGCTGAGGCCGGGTCGGTACGCGCCGACGGCGCTGCTGATGGACGCTGCCGTGTTCCGTCGGCAGGGGCCGGCGGCCCTCTTGACGGCGTGACGGCCAGGCCGTCCGCAGCGCGGAACGAGCGGTCGTCGCTGGTCCCGACGCTCGTCTTCCTGGGCGTTGCGTCAACCGCGGTCGCCAGCCTCGGCGCGCCGCTGCTCGCGACCGTGGTGCGGGTCGAGCATGTGTCGCTGGCGGCTTCCCAGTGGACGTTGACGATCTCGTTGCTTGTCGGCGCCGTGGTGACGCCGGTCCTCGGGCGAGTGGGGGACGGTCGACGCCGCAAGTCGGTGATCGTGGCGGTGACGGCCGTGGTGTTCGTCGGGTGTGTGCTTGCGGCGCTGCCGACCGGCTTCGACGGCCTTCTGGTCGGACGCGCGCTGCAAGGCACGGGACTGGCTCTCGTCCCGCTGGCGACGGCCGCTGCTCGCGACGCGCTACCAGCGGAGCGGGCACGCCCCGTCGCCGCGTTGCTCGGGGTGACCACCGCGGTTGGCATCGGCGTCGGCTATCCGATCGTCGGTCTCGTCACCGAACACCTGGGCATGTCCATGGCGTTCTGGTTCGGCGCGGCCGTGACTGGGATTGCGCTGGTCGCCGCTGCCCGGTTCGTGCCCACGTCGGCGTCCCCGGCGGGCCGGCGCGTCGACGTCGCAGGTGCGGCGCTTCTCGCGACAGGCACCGGTGCCCTGTTGGTGCTGCTGAGCGAGGGTGAGGCTTGGGGGTGGACGTCCGTTGAGACCGTCCTTGCCACGGCGACGTCCGTGGTTCTGCTCGCGGCATGGGCCAGAACTGAGCTGTCATCGTCACACCCGCTGGTGGACCTGCGAGTGATGCGCCACCGGTCCGTGCTTGCGGCGAACGGACTGGTGCTGCTTGTCGGCGTCGGTATCTATCCGGTGCTGTCGCTGGTCGTTCGGCTGGTGCAGACACCACAGGCGAGTGGCTACGGCTTCGGCGGCTCCGTCGTCGTCGCCGGCGCCATGCTGGTCCCCTTCTCCCTGGCCAGTTTCGTCGTCAGCCGCGCGATCGCACCAGCGTTGCGCCGCGTACGGCCAGAAATGGTCGTCGCGGTCAGCATTGCCGTCCTCGTCCTGGCGATGACCACGTTCCTCGCCGATCGCTCCAGCTATGTGGCGCTCGTCGCAACCATGACACTGGCCGGCGCTGGCGTCGGGGGCGTGTTCGCCGCGAACCCCGTGCAGATTCTTGCCGGTGCACCGCATGCGGAGACCGGCAGCGCGATGAGCGTCTACCAGGTGGTGCGCACCATCGGATTCTCGGTTGGCAGTGCGCTGAGCGCGACCGCGCTCGTCGCGTCCGTTCCCGCGGGGCACACGCTTCCGACAGCGAGCGGATACCACACCGCGTCCGTCGTCAGCCTCTCCGTGCTGGTCGTCGCGGCCGTCGTCGCCGTGTGGCTCGCCCTCGGACCGGGTCTGCGCCGTGGGCGGCGACCGCTCAGCGGCGACCCGGGCGCGTCACCACAGTCCTGACCAACCGGGTTGCCGACGGCAATCCGGGAGTCCGGCACGTGCAGCCTCCAGCAAACGCGCGCAGCGGATGACCACCGCGTCGAGCCTGGACAGCGGCCACCGATCGATCGCCGATCATCACGACACCGCTGTAATGGTTCGCTGGTTGCATCCACCCGAGACCGGAGCCGAACAGCAGGTGGTAGTGGATCGAGTCGGCTGCGGGCTTGCAGGTGGATTGGTCCTGATCAATACTCAGGGTGACGTCAGGAACACGATAGCGACCCTGACAGTGCGCGTCCTGACGCCAACACCGGGGACCCCGCCCATCGGTCCCATCGCTCTCGGGAGGATGCCAATGAGGATCAAACGCACTTTGTCACGCAGCCAGGTCGTCCGGTCCGTCCAGTTGTTCGCGGCAGCAGTCGGCATGGTCGTCGTGTCGGCGTTCGCTTTGCCGACCTCGGCGGCGCCACCGGTGCAGTACACCGCCGGGCAGCTCTCCAACGTGCACGCCGCGCTACAGCAATCGGGCGTCGAGGGCATCGCGTGGTACGTCGACAACGCGTCCAACCGAGTCGTCGTGACCGCCGACAGCACCGTCTCGCGCGCCGAGATCGCGACGATCAAGCAGAGCGCAGGCACCAACGCCGGGGCAGTCCGGATCGTTCGAACGTCCGGCGTCTTCAGTCCGCTGCTTTCCGCCGGCGATGCCATCTACGGCGGCCAGTATCGCTGCTCGCTCGGGTTCAACGTCGTCAGTGGCAGCACCTACTACTTCCTCACCGCCGGGCACTGCGGCAAGGTTGCCAAGACCTGGTACACCGACTCCGCCCACAGAACCCTCATCGGCCCCACCATGGGTTACAGCTTCCCCGGCAACGACTACGCCCTCGTCCGCTATGACAACACCTCGCTCAGCCACCCTGGCGGCTTCACCGCGGCGAACGCGTACGTCGGCGAGCCGGTCAAGCGCACCGGGTCGACCACCGGCACCCACAGCGGAACGGTCACCGCGCTCGACGTCACGGTCCACTACGCCGGCGGCGGTACGGTGCGCGGCATGATCCAGACCACCGTGTGCGCCGAGCCCGGCGACTCCGGAGGCCCGCTCTACGACGGAACGAAGGCACTGGGCATCACGTCCGGCGGCAGCGGCGACTGCAAGTCCGGCGGCACCACGTTCTACCAGCCTGTACCCGAAGCGGCCAGCGCGTACGGCGTCACCGTTTTCTGACCGCCCGAAGGGGCCCGGCTGACGGCATCAGCCGCGGCCGGGCCCCTGAATCCACCCACGTCGAACCCGTGCTCGGCTGACCTCGCGGCCGGGCTGAACGTTGGCCCTGGTCGCGCCGAGCAAGGCGAGACTGTGCGACCACAGCTGATCGAGCTGAGCTGGGTCGTCGAGCAACTTGGCGAACAGCACCATGCCTTCCAGCTGAGCAACCAGTGCGCGAGCGGCCTCGCGGGTGTCGGTCACTTGTACGACGTCATCGCCCTTCGCGAGCTCCACGAAGACGGCGACCATGTCGATCTGCGCATCGAAGATCTCCTGCAGCCGCTCACGGATCGTCTCGTCCTTGCTGCTCAACTCCAGTGCCAGGTTGCCGAACAGGCATCCGGTCACGGCGCCCGTGTCCTTCGAACTGTGCAGCGTTGCCCCGTACTGGTCCTCACGAAGGGACACACCAATGCCGGATCCCCACGACCCGCTGGAACCTCGACCACGAGTGTCCCTGGGCACTTGGCCAACCCCTCTCGAACCAGCCCCTCGGCTCGCCGCCGCACTGGACTTGAGGCCGGAAGACCTGTGGATCAAACGCGATGACCTCAGCAGCCTCGGCAGCGGCGGCAACAAGGCAAGGAAACTCGAGTGGACTCTGGGCGCGGCCCTCGCGGCTGGCGCGGACACCGTCATCACAATCGGTGCACCTCAGAGCAATCACGCTCGTCTCACCGCGGCCGCAGCAGCACGGCTCGGTCTGACGGCGATACTCGTCTTCCCCGGTGGGCCGGGAGACTCCCACTCGGGAAACATCGCCCTCGATGGCCTGTTCGGGGCCCGCGTGGCGTGGGCCGGCGACGCCGACCGGGCCGTGTTGAGCCGTCTTGCTGAAGACATCGCTTCCCAACTCCGTGCCGATGGCCTCCGTCCGGCCTTGATTCCGTTCGGCGGGTCGAGCGCGACCGGAGCCTTGGGGTACGTGGAGAGCGCTCGCGAACTACTCGACCAGGCGCCGGACTTCGACCTGGCCGTTGTCGCGCTGGGTTCCGGCGGCACCATGGCCGGCCTTGTCGCCGAACTCGGTCCCAGCCGCGTTCTCGGGATCCACACGGGTGCCATCGATGAGCCTCAGCGGGTCGTCGCCGATTTCGCGGGGCAGGTCAGCGGCACCGCCGTCGCTGCCGACCAGCTCCACGTACGTCTCGACCAGGTCGGTGGTGGTTACGGTGAGTTCACCGAGCCAACCGCAGACGCGTTGTCCCTCGTCGCGCGGACGGAGGGGATCGTGCTCGACCCGATCTACACCGGCCGGGCGATGGCGGGGCTCATCGCCGCGGTGAAGGACGGCAGCATCCGCCCGGGCCAGAAGACAGTCTTCTTCCACACCGGCGGACTTCCCGGCTTCTTCGGCAACGACAACGCCGTACGTCGTGCCGAAGCCCAACTCGCGGTGTATCCACTGCCCGAATGAGTCACTGACCACGGGTTCCTCCGGAAGATCGGCCAGGGCTCGACCAGAGGCGGCGACGGGTGCGACGCCGCTCCCCAAACGTGACGGGTGATTCGTGCTTCCACGTCCCGACACCTGACAGGGAGCGTCACATGTCAAGAGCCACACCGCCCGCCTGGCAAACCTCGGTCCTGGCTGCCGTCGCCGACCTGGCGAGGCACTGCAGGCTCAAGCGGCCAGCCAAATCGGTTTGACCACGTTACGTACGCGCAGCCATGATCGCGGTATGCCAGAGCCCGTGACGCCCGTCGAAGCACTGCTGATGATCGACATTCAGTCCGGACATGTCTCTGGTACTGGCGCAGTTCCGGACGCGGCCCGCTTGGTCGAGCATGCGGCGGATCTGTTGGACAGGGCACGCGCGAGCGGTGCGCTTGTTGTTCATGTGCAAAACGATGGGCCGGTCGGCAAGGTGGACGAGCCCGGGACGCCTGGCTGGGAGTTGCACCTATCGGTCGAACCCAGTGCCACAGAGGTTGTGATCCGGAAGACGAACGACAGCGCCTTCGCCGGAACGGCCCTAGCTGACCTGCTCGAGGAGCGCAGCGTGCGGTCGATGGCGCTCTGCGGCGTGATGTCCGAGATGTGCGTCAGTGCGACGGCACGCGCGGCCTTGTCGCTGGGTTTCCGGGTGGTGCTGCCTCACGACGCGCACGCGACGACCGACATCCCGGCGGCACCAGGAATCAGCGATCTGATCCCCGCCGCGACGGCGTCCCGTGTGGCCGAATGGGCCCTCGGCAACGAGATCGAAGTCATCCCGCGGTCCGACGACGTCCCGTTCGCGGCCGCGGTCCGGGCCTGAGGCAAACATCCGCACTTGCCTGTCCCGAACAAGGGCTGCTACAGGCGACCGCGGACTGCGGGCCACCATCCACGCCAGCTTGCTGCAACGTGGATCCAGACGACGTTCAGATCTGGGAAGGACCCGGTCCCATCAGCGTGACCTCATGACGCAGCCGACGAGCGCGCTATGGCTCGAAGCGGTAGCCGATGCCGGGCTCGGTGATCAGATGCTCGGGGCGAGACGGGTTCAGCTCGAGCTTGCGCCGGAGCTGGGCCATGTACACCCGAAGGTAGTTGGTCTCGGACTCGTAGCGTGGTCCCCAGACCTCCTGGAGCAGTTGCCTTTGGCTGACCAGCTTGCCCGGGTTACGGACCAGCACCTCCAGCAGGCCCCACTCCGTCGGGGTGAGCCGGATATCGCCGTGGGGTGTGGTGACGCGCTTGGCGGCGAGGTCGATGACGAATGCGTCGGTCTGCACGACGGGTTCGGTGCCGGCCGAGGAGCTGCGGCGGAGCGCGGCGCGGATCCGGGCGAGCAACTCGTCCACGCCGAAGGGCTTGGTCACGTAGTCGTCCGCGCCGGCATCGAGTGCCGCGACCTTGTCGGCCTGTGCATCACGGGCGGACAGCACGATGATCGGGGCCGAGGACCAGCCACGGAGGCCGCAGACGACTTCGACGCCGTTCATGTCGGGTAGGCCGAGGTCCAGGATGACGAGATCAGGTGGTCGTCGGGCAGCGGTAGCCAGCGCGGATGTCCCGTCTGCGGCGGTCTCCACGTCGTACTTCCAGGCGCGCAGGTTGATGGCCAGCGCCCGCAGCAGCGGGCGGTCGTCGTCGACGATCAGGACGCGGGTCACGGCATCACCGGAAGGGTCACTGTCATCGTCAGTCCTCCGCCGAGGGTTTGTGACGGGATCAGTTTGCAGTCCATGGCCTCGCTGAATCCGCGGGCGATCGCGAGTCCAAGGCCGAAGCCGCCGTCGGACCGATGGTCATCGAGCCGCTGGAACGGCGTGAAGATGTGTTCCCAGTCCTCTGCGGGCACGCCCGGTCCGGAGTCCACGACACTCAGCCGCACCATCGCGTCGCCGTACTCGGCCTCGATGTGGACCGGGGCGCCGACCGGCGAGAAGCGGCGGGCGTTGTCGACCAGGTTGGCGATCACCCGCTCAAGCAGCCCCGGGTCGGCCAGCACCAGCGGTAGGTCGTCCGGTACCTCCAGCGTGACGTCAGCGGCAGGTACGCCGATCAACGCGTTGGCGACGACCTCGTCCAGCACCACCGGCCGGGTGGAGACCGACAACGCGCCCGCCTGCAGGCGGCTCATCGCGAGCAGGTTGGCGATCAGGTCGTCGAGCCGGTCGGCCGACTCCTCGATGGTTGCGAGCAGTTCGGCCCGCTCGGCCGGACTCCAGCTCACGTCGCGCTGCCGGAGACTGGACACCGCGGCCTTGATGGCCGACAGCGGCGTCCGCAGATCGTGGCCGACGGCGGCCAGCAGGGCGGAGCGCAGCCGGTCGACCTCAGCAAGCTGTCGGGCCTGGGCGGCCTCTCCGGCCAGTTGCTTGCCCTCCCATGCCCGCGCCGCCGCGCCCGCCAGCCGGGTCAGCAGCTTCCGGTCCTCCGCGAACAGCTCCGGGCCTTCGGCCACCAGCCGCAGGCCGTCACCGGCAGGCACCGAGATGACCGGGTGACCCCGCAGTGGCCGGCCGGCGGTGGCGGCGACCCGCTCGTTGTCGCCGTGGCGTTCGAGCAGCGCAACGGAAACCATCCCGAAGGTGTCGCGCACCTGCTCCAGGACGGCGGCGAGCGAGGTGTCCGTGACCGGCTCCGCCGTGAACCGAGACAGCACCTCTGCCTCGGTACGGCTACGCGTCGCCGCAACCCGATGGCGCATCGCCACCTCCACGGTCACGCTGACGGTCACCGCGACGAGCACGAAGACGACCAAGGCGATGATGCTGTCGCGCTGGTCGACGACCAGGGTGTGGTACGGCATGGTGAAGAAGTAGTTGACCAGCAGCACGGCTGCCAACGCGGCCACAACGCCCGGCACTATGCCCCCGGCGACCGCCACCAACACGACCACCAGCAGGTAGAGCAGCAGCACGCTCTCGAGCGCGACATGCCCGCGCAACCTGACCAGTGCTGCGGTCAGAGCCGGAAGACCGGCGACAACCAGCCCCAGCCCGGTCCAGAGCCGCGCCCGCCGGGCACGGCTTGCCGAGAACTTCCGGGCGGACAGATCCGCGGCAGCTGCGGACATGGACCCGCTGTTCTGCACCACGGAATCAACTGTTGCACGGCGCCGGCGCGGCAACCGTCACGCCCTCGTACCGACCTGGTCGGCCGCTCCCCCGCTCGTTGGCTCAGCCGGTGGCTCGACTCGACGGGCCTCGAGAACCTCCGCCGAGCCGAGCTGCCACGGTACGTTGATCATCATCACCCCGGGCTGGAACAGCAACCGTGCCTTCAGCCGGAGCGCGCTCTGGTTGTGCAGCAACTGCTCCCACCAGTGCCCGACGACGTACTCGGGGATGAACACCGCGATCAGGTCGCGTGGGCTGGACCGCCGGATGTGCTTGACGTAGTCGAGCACCGGACCGGTGACGTCGCGGTACGGCGAGTACAGGACCTTCAGCGGCACCGGGATCTCGCGCTCGCCCCAATCTCGAAGCAGCTCGTCGGACTCCTCCGGGTCGGTGCTCACCGTCACCGCGGTGAGGGATGTGGGCCGGGTGGCCCGGGCGTAGGCCAGCGCCCGCAACGTCGGCGTGTGCAGCTTGGAGATCAAGACGATCGCATAGACGCGAGCCGGCAGGACGACCCCGCCCGGTCCCGGCCGCAGCTCGGCATCGACATTGTCGTAATGCCGCCGGATGCTCTTCATCAGCAGGAATATCGACGGCATGGCGAGCACCACGATCCACGCGCCGTGGGTGAACTTCGTGATCAGAACGACAACGAGCACGACAGCGGTGAAGACCGCGCCCAGCGCGTTGATCGCACGTGATCTCTGCATCGAACGGCGCGGAACGGACGGCGACGGCTGGCCCAGCCTGCGGGTCCAGTGCACAACCATGCCGGCCTGGCTGAGGGTGAACGACACGAACACACCGATGATGTAGAGCTGGATCAGCCTCGTGGTGCTGGCGTCGAAGGCCCAGATGAGCAGCCCGGCCAGTGCGGACAAGATCAGGATGCCGTTGCTGTACACCAGCCGGTCTCCTCGCCGGGAGAACTGCCGCGGCAAGAAGCCGTCGTGACCGAGCAGCGACGCCAGGATCGGGAAACCGTTGAACGCGGTGTTCGCGGCCAGGATCAGGATCGCCGCCGTGAAGGCTTGGACCGCGAAGAACCCCAACGAGTGATAGCCGCCGAAGACGGCACCGGCGACCTGCGCGATCACCGTGCGCTGCTCATAACCAGCAGGAGCGCCGACGAGCCGCGCGGGGTCGCCGACGACATGCACGTCCGCGGTCAGGGCCAACGTCGTGATGCCGACGAACATCGCGATGGTCACGGCGCCCATGATCGTCAAGGTGGCCGCGGCGTTGCGGCTCTTCGGTGGCTTGAAGCTCGGCACCCCGTTGCTCACCGCCTCCACGCCGGTGAGCGCCGTACACCCGGAGGCGAAGGCGCGCATCGCGAGCAGCAGAACGACGAGACCACTGGCATGGGTCGCGGGTTCGATGCCGTACGGCGCCGACTCCGCACGCGGCGCGTCGCCGGTCAGGGTGCGGAGGCCTCCGACCGCGATCATCGTCAACACGACAGCAATGAAGCCATACGTCGGGATCGCGAAGGCGGTACCCGACTCCCTGACCCCGCGCAGATTCATCAGCGCCAGGACCGCGATCATGCCGATCGACACCGCGACCGCATGCGGCTCGAGCCCCGGCAGCGCAGACACGACGTTCTGTACGCCGGCGGCCACTGACACCGCGACCGTCAGCACATAGTCGACGAGCAACGCGCTGGCGGCCACCAATGAGGCGTTCCGGCCCAGGTTCGCCCGGCTCACCGCATACGCGCCGCCACCGTTCGGGTAGGCGTGGCAGGTCTGCCGGTACGACGCCACCACGACGACGAGCAAGGCGACAACGACCATGGCGATCCACGGCGTGAGCTGCAGCAGCGTCAGACCACCGAGGCTGAGCATCAGCAGGATCTCCTCGGTCGCGTACGCGTTCGAGGACAACGGGTCGCTGCAGAACACCGGCAAGGCCAGCTTCTTCGGCAGCAACGTCTGGTCCAGCCGCTCACTGCGCAGCGGGCGCCCGACCAGAAACCGCTTCGACACTCCGAGAACCTTCACGACACCAGCCAACAGCCGCCGCGCACACCCGAGGGGCGATCTTGACGCCGTCTTGACGCCCGGGTGGCGAACCTTGACGCCGTCCTGACGTGCGTCGGATCCCCGGCCCGCAGGGCCGGGGATCCGATCAGGTGATTACGCGGAGGCGGGCGCCGGCCTGACGTCCAGTGCAGCCTCGGACTTGCGCCCCTCGGGCTGCGGAAGCCACTGGAGCCACTTGGGCAGGTACCAGTTCCAGTCACCGAGCAACTTCATCGTCGCGGGCAGGAGCACGCCTCGGACGATGGTGGCGTCGATCAGGATCGCTGTCGCGAGCCCGACGCCGAACTGCTTGTAGAAGAGCATCGAGAGCGCAGCGAAGACCGCGAACACGCTGACCATGACAACCGCCGCGCTGGTGACGACACCGGCTGTGGACTTGATCCCATGCGCGATCGCGTCCTCGGTGCTCGCGCCGCGGTCGAACGTCTCGCGGATCCGGCTGAGGATGAAGACGTGGTAGTCCATCGACAGGCCGAACAGAATCACGAACAGCAGCAGCGGTATCACCGGATCGATCCCCGCGGTGGAGCTGAAGCCGAGCAGGCCCTTGCCGAAGCCGTGCTGGAAGACGAGTACCAGCATCCCGCAGGCGGCCGCCACCGAGAGCAGGTTGAGAAGGATCGCCTTCACCGCGACCACGAGCGAGCGGAATGCGAACAGCATCAGCCCGAACGCGAGCACGAGCACGAACGCGAACACGAGCGGGAGTTTCGACGTCGTCCGTTCGGTGGAGTCCTTCCACTGGGCGGTGAGGCCGGTGACGCCCGACTCGGCGTCCGCAAGCGCGCCCACGGTCTCAGGCATGACCTCGTTGCGCAACGTGGCGAGGGCGGCGTTCGAAGCGGCGTCGGCTCCCGTACCATCGATCGGGACGGTGATGTTCGCGACCGTCGCGTCCTTGTTGACGGCAACCGTGATCGGGTCGTGCATCCGCCCGCTCGCGAGGGCCCGCTGCTCGAGCTGGTCGATCGCCTCTCGCACGGCCGGTGCGTTCACGTTCGGCGCCTTGACCACGACGTTCGCAGGGATCGCCGTCCCGGGAAACGCCTGCTGCATACGGTTGTACGTCTTCACGATGGGCAAGGACTGCGGGAACGTGTCCGGTCCCGCGACGACCATGTGGAGCTGCAGCACCGGCGCTGCGATCGCGACGAGCAGGCCGCCGGCGAGGAGTGCGAAGAGAACGGGCCGGCGCAGGACGCGGTCGACGATCGCGCCCCAGACGCGCCCTTCGCCGCCATTGCGGCGGAGCCTGCCGATGAGAGGCACGCGCAGCCGGTCGACCTTGTCCCCCAGCCCGGACAGCAGCGCCGGAAGCACGGTGAGCGAGCCGAGCATCGCGATCGCGACCACGATCATCGTCGCGAGGCCGAACGAGGCGAAGCCCTCGTCGCCGGTCAGGAACATGCCGGCCATCGCCACCATCACCGTCAGCCCGGAGATCAGCACCGATCGGCCAGAGGTGGTGGCGGCGGCTTCCAGCGCCGCTCGTTCGCTGCGCCCGGCGGCCCGCTCCTCACGTTCCCGCTTCAGGTAGAACATCGAGTAGTCGACGCCCACCGCCAGTCCGACCAGGAGCACCAAGGCGTTGGCCTCCAGCGCTACTGGAATCAGCTGGCTGGGCAGCGCGATCAGGCCGAACGTCGCGAACACCCCGGTCAGCGCGAGCAGCAGCGGTATGCCCGCGGCCACGAGCGCTCCGAACGCGATGACGAGGATGATCGCCGTGATCGGAAGAGAGAACAGCCCGGCCCTGTTCAGGTCGTCCGCGACCGCTCCGTTGACCGCCGCGACCGCGCTCGCCTCACCGAACTCGCCGATGAAGAACTGCGGGTGTGCCTGCTGCGCCTCGGCGACCCGGTCGAGGATCGGGTCGACCTTCTCGACTGCCTTGTCGGCGTCGCCGCGGATCTGGAACTCGACGAGGACGGCGTGCCCATTGGGCGCGATCTGGCCCGCGTTGGTGCGCTCGAGCGGCGAGCGGACGTTCTGAACGGCCTCCAGCTTGGAGATCCCGGCGACGACGTCCTCGATCGCCGCGGTGAAGGCAGGATCGCTCGCTCGAAGCGAGCGGCTCTCGATCAGGACGCTCTCGCCGGCCGGCTGCTTGAAGCCGGCGTCCAGAATCCTGTCGGCGCGGCCGGACTCGCCCGGACCCGACGTGTTCGGGTCGATGTTCTTCGTGCCGACCAGGCCGCCGAGCGCGAAGGTGATGACGACAAAGGCCAGCCAGCCGAACGTGGCGGTCTTCCAGTGACTGGCGCTCCAGCGACCCATGCGCGCCGCCAGGTTGCGCGACTGCGATGGCGAGGCAGCCGGAGTGCCTACTGCCCCGGACTCTTCGCTTCGTCGAGTGCGGTGCTTGGTGCGTAACATGTCCGTTCCTTCTTCGAGTTCATCGTTGGCTCACCTGGGACAGAGTCGATCGGTCGACCCGTTGGCGGCTGTCTTGTTGTCCGCACGGCCCCTTGACCTATGCCGCGTAGGCGAAGGGGTGGTAGAAGGCATCGAGAGCACGATCAGGCTTGACCGCAAGGTGGAAACGATCGCCGGCACGCCTGTCCTCCACCGCCACCGTCAGCGTGTTCTCGCGTGGGTGCCACAACAGAAGGACGTGGACGCCGTCGCTGTCGCGGGCGGCAAGTTCCCGGGTCTGCGGTGCTCCGAAGTTCATGACTCCTCCTTCTGGTCGGGATGCGAAAGGGCGCGCGGTCATTGGGTCGCCACGAGATCGGGTGCCGTTTCGTCATCGAGCTGATGTCTCGACGCTAGGTGGGCAGCCGCACCGAGCGCGTCGTCGGAGAGCCCGATTTGAGCCTCGTACCCGCCGACGACTCGGACTCCTACTCCGGTAGGAGGCGGCGCCCGAGCGCCTGCAGCGCGGTCGTCGCGTGAGCCGCGCCAGGTCAGCGGTGCGCGGTCGTCTCACCCCTCGTCGTCGACGTGGGCAGGCCATCGGCGATGTATTGCGGAGCCTGGGTGAGGGTGGAGCTGAGCGTGGTGGTCGCCGGCATGACCGCATGGCTGACCGCCCGCCAGAGCGGTTCGTCGGCTGGGCGGGCACGAAGCGCTGCTCGTAGTCTGGCCACTTGGTCCGCCCAGCCGCCGACGACCTCGTTCACCGCTGGATCAGTACCTGCGTGGTCCGATGCTCGTCAGGCCGGCATCGGCAAACTTGCGTACCCGACAGATTTGCTGAGTGCACATGATGACTCGGGCAGCGTCGTCACCAAGGTCCTCGTTGGGCGAGCCCGAGCACCAGCGCGGCCACGGCCAGAGACAGGAAGGTGGCGAGCGTGCCGAACTCGTAGTAGCGCGCCCGCAGGTGGACGACGAGTGCGCCCAGGAAGAACAGGACGAGGCCGACGGCCGCGGCGGTTCCTATCAGTGGCACAGCAAGGCCGACCAGCAGTCCGAGCGCGCCGGCCGCCTTGAGGCTGCCCAAGGGGATCATCCAGGACAGCGGTACGCGACCTCGTTCCATCACGACGGTGACCCGCTCATGACGGATGAAGTCCATGCCGGCCGAGAAGGAGTTCGCGACAGCGGCCAGGATCGTGACCGTGACGAATGCGGCGAACATGGTTCTCCGTTCTGTTGTCGGTTCAGTCGAGGTGGGCGAGCTTGTCAGGGTTGGACACGAGGTAGATCCCGCTGATCTGCTCGCCGTCGGGGTTGATGTCGAGGGCCAGAACGGCGAAGGGGATCTCGCCGTCGAACAGCAACGCCGCGGGGGCGCCGTTGACCTGGCGATAGCGGATGTCCAGGCCGCCGGGGAATCGGCCGACGCCGGCGGCCAGGGCGCGGGCAACCTTGTCGCGGCCGTGGACTGGATGCAGACCCGCAGCCGGGGCCTTGCCGCCGCCGTCGGCGACCATGGTCACGTCCGGTGCCAGCAGCTCGAGCAGAGCCTGCACCTCGCCGCCGGCAGCCGCGGCCACGAATCGCTCGGTCACCTGCTGCCTGAGCCGCGGATCCACCTCGTAGGTGGGGCGCCGCGCCTGGACGTGCTCGCGGGCACGGTGTGCGAGCTGGCGCACCGCGGCCGGACTGCGGTCGAGGATCGCCGCGATCTCAGTGTGGGCGTAGCCGAACACCTCGTGCAGCACGAAGACCGCTCGCTCCAGTGGGGTGAGCGACTCCAGCACGACCTGCATTGCCAGCGATACCGATTCGGCGCGTAGAGCTGGATCGGCGGCATCGTCCGCGGGGCCGGCCACAATCTGGCCATGGGCTGGAGTTTCGACCGGTTCCGGCAGCCAGGGGCCGACATAGGTCTCGCGGCGACGCCGGATGCTCGCTTGGCGGGCCAACGCTGCGTTGACCGCGATCCGCACCAGATAGGCGCGAGGGCTGACGATCTCTTCGGCCTCTCCGGCATCAGTCGCCTGGTTGCGGGCGGCCCAGGCCAGCCAGGTCTCTTGCAGCACGTCCTCGGCGTCGGAAACGCTGCTCAAGATGTTGTAGACGATCGAGAACAGCAGCTCGCGATGCTCGCCGTAGACCTGCGTCGCAGTCGTGAACAGGCCCTCGGGTGGAGAGCCGTCCCTTCCGCCCGGCTCGCGATCGGACATCGCAGGTTCCTTCCGTTGCGCCGGCTTCGGTCGCACCCTGAGAGCGGTATCGGACCCATGGTGTGACACCCGCAGCTCGGGTTGTGGCTCGTATCACAGCTTGACGCCGCTCCCAGTCGGCCCGGCGGCCTGGTGCCGTGCCTGGCGTTCGGCGAGATGTGGGTCACGTTCCAGGGACTGACGTCACGCTCCAGGGCGCAGCCGTCTCTCAGGTTGTGCCCGGCCGCCAGACAGTCCGCCGGGGCTCGTACGACGAGGCCAACCGAGAGAGCAAGGAATCCATGATCGAAGAGAAGCCAGGTGACCCGAAAGGCCGGCGTAAGTTCCTCAAGGGCGCGGCGATGCTGTCCGGCGGCGCTCTGCTGGGCACCACTGTGGATCTGAGGAAGCCGACGGCTGCCGCCGCGACGAGTGAGTCAGCCGTCGGCAGAAGAGTCGCGCGCACGCCGAACGAGCGGTTCGAGAGCCTGCCCGACTATCCGTTCAAACCGCACTACGTCAGGATCAACGCGGGTGACCGTGACGGCACCCAGTTGCGAGTGCACTACATCGACGAACGGCCCAGCGATGCGGCGAAAGCGTCCGGCGAGACGATCCTGCTGGTGCACGGCAACCCGTCCTGGAGCTACCTGTATCGGCACGTCATCCCGCCGCTGGTGGCGGCGGGACACCGCTGTGTGGCTATCGACCTTGTCGGCATGGGGAAGTCGGACAAGCCGACAGATCGCTTCCTGTACACGTACCAGCATCACCTCAACTGGCTGCGCGAGGCCGTTTTCGACCGGCTCGACCTGCGAGACGTGACGATGGTGTGCCACGACTGGGGCGGGCTGCTGGGCCTGCTGCTGTTGGCGGACCAGCCAGACCGGTTCCGCCGCGTAGTGGCCTCGAACACCTCAGGCCCCAGGGAGGGGGGCACCGACCTTGGCCCGGGCTGGGCGTATCTCGCAAAGTTCATGCAATTCACCCAACGGACCGAGCAGCTCGAGCCGGGACAGATCATCGAGGACTTCACCCTCACCAAGATCGATCCCGCGGTGCGGGCCGCGTACAACGCCCCTTTCCCGGGCGACGCCTACCTGCACGGTGTCCGCCGTTGGTCCGTGCTCATCCCTATCACCGAGAGCGACGAGGCCAACGAGCTGATCAGCCAGGCGTGGGAGGTGTTGGAGACTCTGCAGACCCCATTCCTGTGCGTGTTCAGCGACAAGGACCACGTCACCGGGGGCAACAGCACGCACCTCACCAGCCGGATACCGGGCGCGCAAGGCCAACCCCACACCACCATCACCAACGCCGCGCACTTCCTCCAAGAGGACAAGGCATCCGAGTTCACCATGGCAATCGACAACTTCATCCGCTCGACAAGCTAGGCCGTGTCGCACGGGTAGTCAGGTGACGGACGGTCTGGCGTGCGTCGGATCCGGATCAATCGTCCTGCTGCCTGGACCTGCATGCAGGCATCGGGATGACCGTGGCGGGGTCGCCGGGGCGAGTGGGCCGGCGACCCGGTCACCCCCGACCTGTAAACCCCACGAGCTCGAGCCCGAACGACTCGAGAGCTCGGGGACGAAACCGGTGCACACGATCGAGGACGACTATCCTCGGAGAAGGATGCCGACCTACGGTTTGCCGACGGCGGCCCAGACGGCAGGAGACCGGCAATGAAGGGTGATCGGGTCGAGATAGTCGTCGACATCGGAGATGCCACCCGTACTTATGAGGTGACGGCGACGAAGGCCGGGCGTCGAGTGGAGACAGCCGTACGACGCGGCCTGGTCGAGGTGACGGAACTGACCCGCAGCGGTGCGGTGATCCGAACAGCCCGGTTCATGGCGAGTCGAGTCGTCGCCCTGGTGGATCACCCAGCCCAAGAACACAAACAGCGCCCGGGATGACAGCGATCCATGGTTCTAGTTGGAGCTGGGGAGCCCGGAAAGGGCGTCGAGCGAGATCTTCCGGGAGCGGCCGGCGTTGTCCGGGGTCGAGCGCGTAGCGGCAGCGCCGCGGCGGATGCCCGGCTCGTGGGCATCGGCTTCGTTGCAGCCCTCGAGGTAGCGGCCGCTGACGCCCTCGAGCCGCCGGTTGACGGCGCCGGCTGGGCCAGCAAGCCGTTGACCGAACTTCATCACCCGTTGGTGCGTCAATGACAGCATACGGACGCGGAGCCCACCGGCTCCCTGCCTGGGGAGGATTTGGGAATGTCGAACCACAAGGTTCGCGGCGGGACGGCCGTGCTCGGCGCACTGTTGCTCGGGGTGCTTCCTGTGTCCCAGGTCGCGCACGCGGAGTCGGAGCCATCGGCTGATCCATCCGCCTCGTCCGCCACCGCGAGCCCGGCCGCGACGTCCACGACCTCATCGGTGACGCCCACAACTCCGCCGGAGAGCACGCCCACTGAGACCACGCCACCTGAGACGACGCCCGCTGAGACGACCTCACCTGAGACCACGACGCCGGCCGCGACGGCAGAGGAGATCCTGTCGATATCGCTGGACCAGCCTGCGACACAGTGGGAAGACCGGCTGATCACCTTCTCCGGGAAGCTCAGCAATGGTGCTGTCGACTGGTACATCTCGCTGTGGCAGAACACCTCCAAAGGCTGGATCCTGCGCGGAGCGACTCGGACCACCGCCGGTGGCGCCTACACGATCAAATACGCGTTGCCCTCACCCGTCCGGGCGACCTTCCGGACCGCCGTCGGCTCCCAGCTGGTGGGGGCCCGCGCTGTGTCGCCGCAACGAGTGGCCGAGGCGAAGGACCGGCGCCTGACCATGACTCAGCCCGCGTCGGTCTACGTGACGCTGACCGGCGTCGCGGTGGCCGGGCAGTTGACGCCGGTCGAGGTCGGCCGCGGCGTACTGCTGGAGTACCGGAACTCCAGCGGGTACTGGCGCCCGCTGACCCAGGGCACCACTGACGCCAACGGCCGGTTCCGGCTGCGCGTGCCGGACAACTACCCCGCACACTGGACTGTACGGGTCAGGACTCTGACGACGGTGGCCGCGACGGAGTACACGGCGACGGCCGCCTTCGACGTGAAGGCGTATCTGAACCCCAAGGTCTATGCGGTCACCGCAGCCACGGTGTCGAAGACGTACCGCTCGGGCTGTCCGGTCGGGCCGGCATCACTGCGGCTGCTGACCTTGAACTACTGGGGGATGGACGCCAGGGTGCATCGAGGCCAGCTGGTGGTCCGCGACGCGGCCGTGCAGAAGATGATCAACGTCTGGAACGCCGCGCTGATCGCCCGGTTCCCGATCCGCAGGATGGAGCGCGTCGACGTGTTCGGCGGGAGCGACATCTTGTCCATGGAGGCCGACAACACGTCGGTCTTCAACTGCCGGCAGGTAACCGGAAACCCGTACGCGCTGTCGCCCCACTCATACGGCTTCGCGATCGACATCAACACCGTCGAGAATCATTACCTG
>DASTVQ010000073.1:0-6588 GCA_035759015.1 Kribbella sp. | reverse complement strand
GGAGGAGATGTTGAGCCAGGCGACGCGCCGGCCGTCCATCTCGCCACCGCCCACGGTCCAGTCGAGCAGATTCTTGAAGCTGCCGGGCAGGGCACCCGCGTACTCCGGTGTGCAGAACAAGATCGCGTCCGCGGTACCGACCGCCCGGCGCAGTCCGTCGACAGCGGGATGCAGCGGCGGGTGATCATCGTCGGGGTTGAACGCCGGGAGCTCGGACAACCCGTCGTACAGCGTGGTGCTGACCTCAGCCGGTGCAAGGGCCTGCGCGGTACGCAGTACGGCGGTGTTGGTGGATGCGGCGCGGGTGCTGCCGGAGATGAGCAGGAGGTGCATCGCAGCACCGTAGACCTTGACCCTGAGGGCAAGGTCAAGCTTGGTCAGTCGGTGGTCGCACCAGGGTCCGTGTGCAGGCGGATCTGCTTGACCCGCACGCTGCCGTCGCCGTACAGGTCCAGCTCGCGGTGGGCCCCGTCGGGAGCCCAGCCGGCCTCGGTGTAGAACCCTCGCAACAGGTCATCGGTCGAGTTCACCCAGATGGTCAGACGGGTGAAGCCGTCCGCACGGACGGTGTCGACGACGGCGTTCAGCAGGCGCGAGCCGTGGCCCGCGCGAGTCGCCTCGGGATCGACGCACAACTCGGCTACCAGCGCGTCGGTGGCAGGATCCGCGTCCGGGTCGTCGGAGGGGGTGGTCGCGGCGAAGCCGACCACCTCATGGCCCGCGAGCGCGACCATCACCCGGTTGCGCGCCTCGCCGGGCGCGAGCAGCGCGGTCCGCCACTGCTCCGCGAAGTGGCTCGGGTCGAGCTGGTCGACCACCTCGGCCGGGAGCAGGTCCCGGTACGCGCGGCGCCAGGCGGCCACCTGGATCGCGCCGATCGCCGGAGCTTCCGCCGGCAGCGCGTGCCGGACGCTGGTCTCGGCCACCGGCGAGTCGGTGCCGCCGAGGGCGGACAGGCTGCCGCCGGTCGGCTCGGGCACCTCGAACGGGTGGGAGTGCTCGTCGCTCATGCGCTCATCCTTCCACTGGCCCCTCCGGGCTCCGATCACGCGGTGCTCCCCGGGCGTTCGATAGGTGTGACACTGAACGTCGAATCTGGCGATCAAGTGTCACACCTGGGCTATGCTGGCGACCATGGACACCTTCCAGGCGACGATCGACGCCGACGGCCGGATCGAGCCGCGCGACGCCATGCCCGATGGGTACCGCAAGACCCTGATCCGGCAGATCGCCCAGCACGCGCACTCCGAGATCATCGGCATGCAGCCGGAGGGCAACTGGATCAGCCGGGCGCCGAGTCTGCGGCGGAAGGCGATCCTGATGGCCAAGGTCCAGGACGAGGCCGGTCACGGTCTGTACCTGTACGCCGCGGCCGAGACGCTCGGGGTGGACCGGGCCGACCTGCTGGACCTGCTGCACAGCGGTCGCCAGAAGTACTCGAGCATCTTCAACTACCCGACGCTGACCTGGGCCGACATCGGTGCGATCGGCTGGCTCGTCGACGGGGCCGCGATCGTGAACCAGGTCCCGCTGTGCCGCTGCTCGTACGGGCCGTACGCGCGAGCGATGGTGCGGGTCTGCAAGGAGGAGTCGTTCCACCAGCGGCAGGGGTTCGAGATCCTGCACACGCTGTGCAACGGGACGCCCGCGCAGCGGGCGATGGCCCAGGACGCGCTGGACCGCTGGTGGTGGCCGAGCCTGATGATGTTCGGCCCGCCGGACGCGACCTCGACGCACTCGGAGCAGTCGATGGCGTGGGGGATCAAGCGCCACAGCAACGACGAGCTGCGGCAGCGGTTCGTCGACATGACGGTGCCGCAGGCGGACGTGCTCGGCCTGCGCATCCCGGACGACGGCCTGCACTACGACGAGGCAGCCGGCCACTACGTCTTCACCCAGCCCGACTTCACCGAGCTGTACGAGGTGGTCAAAGGAAACGGCCCGTGCAACGCGCAGCGCCTCTCGCATCGCGTCAGGGCGCACGCGGACGGTGCCTGGGTCCGTGAGGCCGCCGCCGCGTATGCCGAGAAGCAGGCCACCAGGGCAGCGGGGAGTGCGGCATGATCGAGCCTTTGTGGGAGGTCTTCGTCCGATCCCGGCGCGGCCTGTCGCACGTGCATGTCGGCAGCCTGCACGCGCCGGACGCGACGATGGCGCTGCGCAACGCCCGCGACGTCTACACCCGCCGCCAGGAGGGCGTGTCGATCTGGGTGGTGCCGTCGGCCGACATCACCGCCTCCAGCCCGGACGAGAAGGACGAGTTCTTCGACCCGGCGGGCGACAAGGTCTACCGGCACCCGACCTTCTACGAGGTCCCGGAAGGCGTCGAGCACCTGTGAACGATCTCTTCACCTACACGCTCCGGCTCGGGGACGACGCGCTGATCGCCGCCCAGCGCACCGGTGAGTGGATCGCGGCCGCCCCGCAGCTCGAAGAAGACGTTGCCCTGGGCAACATCGCGCTCGACCAGCTCGGTCAGGCGCGAGCCCTGCTCGCCTATGCCGGCCAGGTGGAGGGCGCGGGCCGGAGCGAGGACGACCTGGCCTACTTCCGCGACGAACGCGCCTTCACCAACCTTCAGCTGTGCGAGCTGCCCAACGGCGACTTCGCGGCGACCATCGCCCGGCTGCTCTACTTCGCGACGTACCAGCACCTCCTCTATGAGGAGCTGTGCGGTTCCGCCGACGAGACCCTCGCCGGCGTCGCCGGAAAGGCGGTCAAGGAGGTCGCGTACCACGTCGACCACGCCACCCAGTGGGTGTTGCGCCTGGGTGACGGTACCCGGGAGAGCCATCGCCGGATGCAGGCAGGCCTCGAGACCATGTGGCCGTACACCGCGGAGATGTTCGCGACGGATGAGGTGGTGCAGCGGCTGGGTGGTGTTGCCGTGGATCCCGCCGGGCTGGCTACCGAGTGGGCTGGCCGCGTCGGAGCCGTGATCGACGCATCGACCTGCGCCCGGCCGGAGTCGACGTACCAGCACTCGGGTGGTCGCGACGGACGGCACACCGAGCACCTCGGCTACCTCCTGGCGGAGCTGCAGCACATCGCCCGCTCGCACCCTGGAGCGACCTGGTGACCCGCCGGCCGGCCGCGACCGAGCCTGCGTCCGATGATGCGCGGGGCGTGACTCGCCCTCCTTCGGACGCAAGGATCTGGGCGGCGGTCGCCGAGGTGGTCGACCCCGAGGTGCCGGTGCTGACCATCGAGGACCTGGGCGTGCTGAGACAAGTACGGCGAGACGGCGACGAGGTTGTCGTGGTGATCACCCCGACGTACTCCGGTTGCCCCGCGATGGATGTGATCCGGCGAGAGGTCGAGGATGCGCTCGAGCGGCTGGGAGCCCGGGGCCGGGTGGAGACGGTGCTGTCACCCGCGTGGACGACGGACTGGATGAGCGAGGCGGGCAAGGCCAAGCTCGAGGAGTTCGGCATCGCGCCCCCGACCGGGCATCGGGCCGTCGGTGGACCGGTCGCGCTGTCGCTGACCGTCAGGTGTCCGCTGTGCGGTTCGCCCGACACGACCGAGCTGAGCAGGTTCGGATCCACCTCGTGCAAGTCGCTGTGGCGTTGCAACGCCTGCCGCGAGCCTTTCGACCACTTCAAGGCGATCTGATGACGACCACTGTGACCCGGCGGCGGGCGACCTTCCACCCGCTGGAGGTGGCGGCGATCGAACCGATCACGGACGACTCGGTGGCGATCACCTTCGCGGTGCCGCCTGAGCTGGCGGCCGAGTACGAGTTCGCGGCCGGCCAGCACCTGACCGTCCGCCGCGACGGCGACGAGGTCCGGCGCAGCTACTCGATCTGCTCGCCGGCCGGTTCGGGTGTGCTCCGGATCGGCGTGAAGCGGATCCCGGGCGGCGAGTTCTCGGCGTACGCGGCGACCCGGCTGAAGGTCGGCGAGACCGTCGACGTGATGACCCCGCTCGGACGATTCGGTACGCCGCTGGACCCGGCGAACGCCAGGCACTACGCGTTCATCGCGGCCGGCAGCGGCATCACGCCGGTGCTGTCGCTCGTCGCGACCACCCTGGAGGTGGAGCCGCTGAGCAGGGTGACGCTCGTGTATGGCAACCGCACCGCCGGCTCGGTGATGTTCGCGGACGAGCTCGCCGACCTGAAGGACCGGTACGCCGAGCGGTTCCACCTGGTGCACGTGCTGTCGCGGGAGTCGACCGACGTGGAGCTGTTCAGCGGCCGGATCGACAGCGACCGCCTGTCCCGGATGATCGACACGATCCTGCCTCTGCAGTCGGTCGACGAGTGGTTCCTGTGCGGGCCGTACGCGATGGTGGTCGGCGCCCAGGGGTTGCTCCTCGGCCGGGGTGTGGCGCGCGAGCACGTGCACGCCGAGCTGTTCCATGTCGGCGACGAGGCGCCGGTGGCCCGCGTCGAGCAGACCGCGGTGGACGAGGATGCCGCCGAGGTGACGGTCACCCTCGACGGGCGGCGGTCGACCTTCCTACTGGCAGAGCATGCCAAGCCGGTGCTGGACGCGATGCTCACGGTGCGCTCGGATGCGCCGTTCGCGTGCAAGGGCGGTGTCTGCGGCACCTGCCGGGCCAAGGTGGTCGAGGGCTCGGTCCGGATGGACACCAACTGGGCGCTGGAGCCCGACGAGATCCGTGCCGGCTACGTGCTGACCTGCCAGTCCCACCCGACCAGCCCGCGGGTCGTCCTGGACTACGACGCCTGACAGCTTTCGCGGCCTCGTGCGCGCTGGACGACGCGGGCGGTCCAGGCCTACCGTCGGGAAACAGGAGGGTCCGACTCGACCGGGGAGGCCGACGGCACAGGATCCTCGGGGAGGGTCCGATGTCGCGGTTCATGAAAGCTGCGCTCGCGGTTCCCGCGATCGTCCTGAGTGTTGCGGCCGGCGCGCCGTTCCCCGAGTCGGTGCCGTTGCCGAACGACTTCGCTCCGGAGGGGATCGCGGTCGGGACCGGCTCGACCTTCTACGTCGGGTCGGTGGCTGCCGGCGACATCTATCGCGGCGACCTGCGCAGCGGCGCGGGGGCGGTGTTCGTGGACGCCCCACCGGGTCGGGCCGCGCTCGGGCTGAAGGTCGAAGAGTCCCGTCACCGGCTGTGGGTCGCCGGTGGCCCGACCGGGCACGGCTATGTGTACGACACCCGCGATGGCGCACGGGTGGCGGATCTGCGGTTCACCGACCTGCCGTCGCTCGTGAACGACGTGGTGGTGACGAAGGGCGGGGCCTACTTCACCGATTCGCTCCAGCCGGTGCTGTACAAGGTGCCGATCGCCGCCGACGGCACGATCGGTGCTGCAGCGACGATCCCGCTCAGCGGGCCGGCCGCGACGATCGCCGGCATCCCGAACCTGAACGGGATCGACGCCACGCCCCAAGGTGAGGTGCTGGTCGTCGCGCACTCCCAGCTGGGCGCTGTCATCACCGTCGACCCGCGTACCGGTGCCAGCCGCACCATCGAGCTGACTGGCGGGGCGATCACCCCCGGCAACGCTGACGGCATCCTGCTCGACGGCCGCACGCTGTGGGTGGTGGAGAACTTCTCCGAGCGGCTGGTCGAGATCCGCCTCAGCCCTGACCTGTCTAGCGGCGAGATCGTCTCGGTTCGCACCGATACCGATGTCGACGGGTTGTTCCGCATCCCGACCACGGTCGCGGAGCACGGCAACCGGTTGGCGATCGTCAACAGTCGCTTCGACCTCGGCCTGCCACCGCCGTTGGGTCCCGGCGCCCCTGCAGGTACCGACTTCGACGTGGCGGTCGTCGACAAGCACTGAAACACCTTCAGGGCGTGCTCACCTGCTGAGGCACCGGACGGAGATCGAACTCGTCGTTGCGCATCCGGAGCAAGGCCCAGGAGGCGGCGCCGAAACCGACTGCGGTGAGGCCCCACCCGACGAGGTCGAGCGGCCGCAGGCCGGTCATCACCGAGATGAGGTGGATCGGCTGCGACACGGCGAGCCCGAGCGCCAGCCAGGCCGGGGCGACGCGTGCGCGCCACATGGCCAGGCCGAGGAGGACCGTTCCGACGAGGTGACCGAGGACGAAGATGATTCCGGTCACCGCGGCGTGCGGACCGAGTTCCAGGCCGGAACCGAGCTGGTACGCGGTGGCACGGTCCAGGCTCTCGGTTGCCGTGAGATAGGGGATCAGATCGCTGGCCGGACCGCCGGCGAACAGCGCGGTGAAGCCGGCGAACGCGAGGATCGTGCCGACAGTGGTGAGCACGGGAGCCCCGCGACGACTCACCATGGCGACCGCCACCACACCGCAGACTCCAGTGAGACTGACGAACATGCCGGTCCAGATGGTCGGCATCGCCGCGACCGGTCGTGGAGCGATCCGGGCCGCCGTGACGCAGCGGCCCGACGTCCTCGTGATGGACATCCAACTGCCGGACCTCTCCGGCATCGAAGCCACCCGGGAGGTCAGCCGGGTGGCGCCGGACGTGGCGGTGCTGATGCTGACGATGTTCGACGACGACGACTCGGTCTTCGCCGCCATGCGGGCCGGCGCGCTGGGATATGTCCTCAAGGGGGCCGACCCGGACGATGTGGTCCGGGCGATCGCCGCTGTCGCCGGCGGCGAGGCGATC
>DASTVQ010000072.1:0-22529 GCA_035759015.1 Kribbella sp. | reverse complement strand
GGCATCTCCTCCAGCAGCGTGACCAGATGCACCGCGGTGACGTCCGACCGCAGCATGCCCATGATCGCGTCCGCCTGGTTGCGGATAGGGCCCACCTTGGCCAGACCGGCCACCTCGTGGTTGACGTTCAGGAACCGGCCGATGCGCCCGGTCGGAGGCGCGTCCAGTACGACGGCGTCGTACGCGAGGCGGCCGTGCGCCTTGCGCCGGGTGGCCTCGTACACCTTGCCGGTCAGCAGCACATCCCGCAGCCCGGGCGCGATGGTGGTGACGAAATCCACCGCGCCGACCTTGTCCAGCGCCTTCCCGGCCCGGCCGAGGTGGTAGTACATGTCGAGGTACTCCAGCAGGGCGGCCTCGGCGTCCACCGCGAGCGCGAACACCTCGCCGCCACCCGGTCCGACCGCGATCCGCCGCTCGACGTACGGCAGCGGCGGTACGTCGAACAGCTGGGCGAGCCCTTGTCGGCCCTCGACCTCGACCAGCAGGACGCGCTTGTCCTGCTCGGCGAGCGCGAGCGCCATCGCCGCGGCGACCGTCGTCTTGCCGGTGCCCCCCTTGCCGGTCACCACATGCAGCCTTGCCATGCCGTCCAGCCTAGGCTGTCCAGTCCAGGGAGCCGCTTCGGTGGGGGAGGGGGCGGCTAGAGTCCAGCCATGAAGAAGTTCGAGTACTTCACCGTGCCTCTGCTGGTCCACGCGACCAAGGAAATCCTCGACAACGTCGGCCAGGACGGCTGGGAGCTCGTCACCGTCATCCCCGGCCCCAACCCGGACTCGCTGGTCGCCTATCTCAAGCGTGAGATCGAGGAGTCATGAGCAGTCCGGACGAGAAGCTGGCCGAGCTCGGCCTGAAGCTCCCCGATGTGGCCAAGCCGGTCGCGGCCTATGTTCCCGCGGTCCGCACCGGCAACCTGGTCTACACGTCCGGCCAGCTTCCGCTTCGTGACGGAGCCCTCATCGCCACCGGTAAGAACGGTGACAAGGTCAGCCCCGAGGTCGCCGTCGAGTGCGCCCAGCAGTGCGCCCTCAACGCGCTGGCCGCGATCAAGGCCGAGATCGGCGACCTCGCGAACGTGAAGCGCATCGTCAAGGTGGTCGCCTTCGTCGCCTCGACCCCCGACTTCACCGGTCAGCCGCAGGTCGCCAACGGCGCGTCCGAGCTGTTCGGTCACGTCTTCGGCGCGGCCGGCCAGCACGCCCGAAGCGCGGTCGGCGTCTCGGTACTGCCGCTCGACGCCCCGGTCGAGGTGGAGATCATCGTCGAGGTCGCCTGACGTGCGGCGCCCGACCAGCCCGCGCCCTGCCCTGCCGGTCCCGAGCCCGTACGGCGCCGCGTCGCGGCGGTGTTCGGACCGGTGCGGCCCCGAGATGGGCGGGCGTTCGGGCGTGGCTCGAGGACACGCAGGAAAACGGTCCGGTCGTGTCCGCTGAACTGCGCGCGCAACCTCTGCGCGGGCCGATGGCTGCGGCTGCCCTTGCGTTCGCCCGTGAGGGCCGGACGCCGGCCGAACCACGCCCGGCCTCGACGGTCATCCTTCTCCGGGACACGTCGACCGGGCCGGAGGTCTACCTGCTGCGTCGGCACCAGACGATGGCTTTCGCGGCCGGGATGACGGTCTTCCCGGGCGGCCGGGTGGACGAGACCGACGCCTCGATCGCGGATTCCTGGGCGGGCCCGCCGCCTGCCTGGTTCGCCGAACGCCTCGGCTGCCCGGCCGACACAGCCGCCGCCTTCGTGGCGGCCGCCGTACGGGAGACCTTCGAGGAGTCGGGCGTGCTCCTCGCCGGACCCTCCACCGAGTCCGTCGTTGAGGACACCACGGGTGACGACTGGGAGGCGGACAGGGTGGCCTTGGAGGACCGGTCACTCGGATTCGCCGACTTCCTGCACCGCCGCGGGTTGGTGCTGCGCGCGGATCTGCTCGGTGTGTGGGCGCACTGGATCACCCCGGAGTTCGAGCCCCGCCGGTACGACACTCGCTTCTTCGTCGCCGCTCTGCCGGTCGGGCAGGTGACGCGCGACGTGACGAGCGAGTCCGACCAGGTGGCCTGGCTGTCCCCGGCTGAGGCGGTTCGCGCTGTGGAGGCCGGCGACATGGCCATGCTGCCGCCGACGTATCTGTGTTGTCGCGACCTGATGCCGTACGGCGAGGTGGCCGAGGCGCTCGCGGCCGCCGCCGACCGGGTGGTCAGGCCGATCCTGCCGGTCCTGCGGATCGAGGACGACCGGGCCTACTTGGAGACGACATGACGGTCGAGGCCGTGACGGAGTACGCCGCCCGCGTGTTGGCTGCCAACCCCGGTCCGATGACGCTGGAGGGAACCAACACGTGGATCCTCCGGGCTCCCGACGCGTCGACGGCCGTCGTGGTCGACCCCGGCCCGTTGCTGACGGGGCACCTGCGGACGGTGCTCGACGCAGTCGCGTCGTACGGGTGTGAGGTCGAGGTGGTGCTGCTGACCCACGGTCACTTCGACCACTCGGAAGGTGCCGCCTGGTTCGCTGAACGAGCCGGCTGTGGCGTGCGCTCGGTCGACCCGGCCTTCCGCCTCGCCGGTCGGAGTGGCGGATCGGCGGAGGGGCCCGGCGGCCTGGCCGAAGGAGACGTGATCACCGCCGGCGCCCTGCGGGTGGAGGTGCTCGCGACGCCCGGGCACACCCTTGACTCGGTCTGCTTCTGGCTTCCGCAGGACGGTTCTCTGCTGACGGGCGACACAGTGCTCGGCCGTGGTACGTCGGTAGTCGCTCATCCTGACGGAGCGTTGGGCCCCTATCTCGACTCGCTGGAGCGGCTGAGTGCCTTCGCGTCTTCTTCCGGGGTGCAGCGGCTGCTGCCGGGGCACGGCCCGGTGATCGAGGACCCAACCGGCGTACTGGACTTCTACCTCCAGCACCGGCAAGAGCGCCTAGCCCAGGTCCGCGAGGCACTCGCAGCCGGAGCCGTCACCCCGCGGGAAGTGGTCGAACGCGTCTACACCGACGTAGACCCCGTCCTCTGGCCCGCCGCGGAACGCTCCGTCCAAGCCCAACTCGACTATCTCCACGGCTGACGGAACTCCCCTTCCGATCGGCCGCGGACAGCGCGGCGCAATGGTCCTCCAGGCTCGCCGCACCAGCCCCGCCGCCAGCCCCGCCGTCGGTCGCGGTCGTCCCGCGTGGACCATTCCGGCGCCGTGAACCGCTCAAGTCCGGCTCCGGGATCCGCTCGAGTCCGGCTCCGGGAACCACTCAAGGGGTTAACCCTTTGGGTAAGGGGTTCTCCCTCGGCATGCGACGGGGTAACCCACCTCGGCTGGGGTCATCCCCTCCAGCAGTTATCCACAAGAAGCTCGGAGCAGTGAGCGAGAACGTGCTCTGCCGCTCGATGCTGGAGCGGTGAATCCGGAACTTGAAGTCACGGCGGCGGCACAGGGTGGCGTCTTCAGCCGACGGCAGGCCCTCGCTGCCGGCTACACCCAGGCGCAGATCCGCGAGCGGCTCACTGACGGGAGGTGGCGTCGGCTGCGGCGCGGCCAGTACGCAGCCGCGTCGAAGTTCGGTCACCTGCCGAGTTGGAGGCGCAGGACGGCCGAACACCTCGAACTGGTGCACGCGGCTGTGAATTCGATGAGCCCAGGCATGGTCGCGGTGAGTCACCAGTCCGCGCTGGCTCTGCATCGGGTGCCGGTGTGGGACGCCTCAATGGACGAGGTGCATGTGACCCGCGTGGACAGAGCCGGCGGTCGCTCGCTCGCGGGCGTACGGCATCACAACGGCCTCCTGGCGGCGGACGACCTGTGCGAGGTGGAGGGGCTGCTGGTCACCACCCCGGCACGAGCCGCGTTCGAGTTCGCCTGTACGACGGGTTTCGAGTCGGCGGTCGTCAGCTTCGACGCGGTGCTGGCGGCCGGCGCCATGACTCCCGCCGATGGGGATCGGTTGCTGGCGGCAACCGCATTCTGGCCTGGAAGCCCGACCGCCCGGGCCGCCCGGCGCTTCGCCACAGGTCTGTCCGAATCAGTCGGCGAGTCCCGGTTGAGGGTGTTGATGGCCAACCACGGTCTGCCGCCGCCGGCGCTGCAGGTCGAGCTGGCGGATCCGACCGGGACATTCGCACGGGTCGACTTCTACTTTCCCGAGAACCGGACGGTCGTCGAGTTCGACGGCTTGGTGAAGTACGCCGCAGGTGGCGCGGAGGTGCTCGCCAGGGAGAAGGTCCGCGAGGACCGACTGCGCGCGCTCGGTCTCCAGGTGGTGCGGATCACCTGGTCCGACCTGTCCGATCCGGCTGTGGTGGTGGGCAGGATCCGCCAGGCGTTCGACCGCGCCCGGAAGACCGCCTGAGCTCACGCAGCGAGCTCAGGCGGTACGCCGGGAGGATAACGGCGCGGCTCCCGCTCAGCGGACTGCGTACGGGAGGGGGCGCACAGGCGCGGTGGGGTGCTGCTCGGCGCTAGGTGCCGGTGGGTCGTTCGGCGGGGTAGCCCCTCGGGTGGAGGGTTACCCCGTGGCGTACGGCGGGATAACCCGCACCAGACGGGGTTAACCCCTCCTGTGGCAGGGGATGAGCAGGCCGGCGTGGGCAGCAGGTGGGGTCAGCGGGCGCGGCGTTGGAGGCGCTCTACGTCGAGGAGGACGACCGAGCGGGGCTCGAGGCGGACCCAGCCGCGGGAGGCGAAGTCGGCGAGGGCCTTGTTGACAGTCTCACGGGAGGCGCCGACCAGTTGGGCCAGCTCCTCCTGGGTGAGGTCGTGGTGCACGTGGACGCCGTCGTCGGCGGTACGGCCGAAGCGGCTGGCGAGGTCCAGCAACGCCTTGGCCACGCGGCCCGGTACGTCGGAGAAGACGAGGTCGGCGACGACGTCCGACACCTTGCGGAGGCGCGACGCCAGCTGGAGCAGCAGACCGCGGGCCACCTCGGGTCGGCCCGCGAGCCAGCGCAGCAGCTCGTCGTGGGTCAGCGACATCATCGAGGCGTCGGTGACGGCCGTGACGGTCGCTGAGCGCGGTCCCGGGTCGAACAGTGAGAGCTCGCCGAACATCTGGCCGGGCCCGAGCACAGCGATCAGGTTCTCGCGGCCGTCGGCGGAGGTACGGCCGAGCTTGACCTTGCCCTCGGTCACGACGAAGAGCCGGTCGCCGGAGTCCCCCTCGTGGAACAGGACCTGGCCGCGGCGCAGCCTGCTTTCGGTCATCGACGCGGCGAGCGCGTCGGCCGCCTCGTCGTCGAGCTGACTGAACAATGGAGCCTGCCGAAGCACTGCGGCGTCCACGAATGGGCCTCCTCAGACCTGTTTCCACTTACCAGCGAACGCGCAGGGAGTCTGCGCGGCACCCGGCTGTCAACACCCGGGTGCCCCAAAACGGTAGCCCCTCCTGTGTCGGCGCCGCCACGTAGGCTTGCCTGCATGCCCACCCAGCGTGTCGCGGACCCTTCATCCGCGTCCCCCGAGAAGCCCGCCGAGTCGGACTCCGGCCAGCCCCGTACGACGGCTCGCAAGGCCGCGAAGGCCACCGGTCAGCGCGCCGTGCAGGCCCAGGCACAGTCCGCAGCAGGGCCCTCGGCGCAGCCGGCCGCGGAGGCTCCGGCCGGGCCTTCTGCACAGGTCTCGGCGGAGCGCGGAGCGCCGCGGAAGTCCACCCGCCTGTCTGCGGCCATGGCCGCGGGCGAGGGCCGACCAGAGGTCACACGCAAGGCAGGGGCGAAGCCGACCGCGGCGGGCACGGCGGCCGGTGCGTCGCTGAAGGCGGCCAAGGCAGCAGATGGCGTCTCAGGCAAGCCCGACGCGTCAGGCATGGAGGGCGTGTCGGCCAAGGCCGGCGCGGCGGCCACCGGCGGCGTGTCAGGCACGGCCGGCGTGTCGCCCGGGGACGGCATCGCAGCCAAGCGTGGCAAGGCGACCACCAAAGCGCCCACGAAGGCGACCACCAAGGCGCCCACCAAGGCGCCCACCAAGGCGTCCACCAAGGCGACCACCAAGGCGACCACGAAGGCGACCACCAAGGCGACCACCAAAGCGCCTACGAAGGCGACCACCAAGGCGCCTACGAAGGCGCCCACGAAGGCGCCCACGAAGGCGACGCCCAAGCGGCGGGTGGTTGCGGAGGAGACGCATGCACAGCTCGTCAGACGCGCCCGACGGATGGACCGGGTGCTTGCCGAGACCTATCCGGACGCCCACTGCGAGCTTGACTTCACCTCGCCGCTGGAGTTGCTGGTGGCCACCATCTTGTCGGCGCAGACCACCGACAAGATGGTGAACTCGGTGACCCCCACGTTGTTCGCGAAATACCCGGACGCCGCGGCGTACGCGGGAGCCGACCGGGACGAGATGGAGGTCATCCTCAAGCCGACCGGCTTCTTCCGGGCCAAGACGAACAGCCTGATCAAGCTGGGCCAGGCGCTGTGCGACGAGTACGGCGGCGAGGTCCCGGGCAAGCTGGACGAGCTGGTCAAGCTGCCGGGTACCGGCCGGAAGACGGCGAACGTGGTGCTCGGCAACGCATTCGGGGTGCCGGGGATCACCGTCGACACGCACGTGGGGCGGTTGGTGCGCAGGTTCGGCTGGACCGACGAGACCGACCCGGTGAAGGTCGAGCACATCATCGGCGACCTGTTCCCGAAGAAGGACTGGACCATGTTGTCGCACCGGCTGATCTTCCACGGCCGGCGCCGGTGCCATGCCAAGAAGCCGGCCTGCGGCGCCTGCCCGGTTGCGCAGTGGTGCCCGTCCTATGGTGAGGGCCCGACCGACCCGGACCTGGCGGCGAAACTGGTGAAGGTGCCGACGTGAGCCTGGCAGTCCGGGTGCTCGCAGGGCTGGTGCTCCTCACCCTTGTGGGGTCCTGCGGTGCGCAACAAGGCGGCGGCACGCAACAGGCCGGGGCCGGCCGCAGTGTCGCGGGGGCGGAGAAGCTCGTGGCCTGCCCGCCGGCCACCTCGCGGCCACCGGTGGCGAACAGCCTTCCCGACGTGACCCTGGCCTGCCTCGGTGAGGGCCCCGACATCCGGCTGGCGGATCTGCGTGGTCCGCTGCTGGTCAACATCTGGGCCCAGTGGTGCGGTCCGTGCCGTGAGGAAGCGCCGTACCTGGCCGGGCTGGCGCGGAAGGCGGGCGGCAAGGTCGCGCTTCTCGGGATCGATTACGAGGATCCGCGCGCGGACCTGGCGGTCAAGTTCGCCGTGGACCACCAGCTCTCGTATCCCCATCTGGTCGACGCGGACAAGCAGCTCAGACAGCCGCTGAAGATCGTCGGGCCACCGCTGACGGCCTTCGTCGATGCGGACGGGATAGTGACCTACGTCCACCGTGGCCCGTTCAAGTCGCAGCAGGAGCTCGACGACCTGGTGAAAGACAAGCTGGGGGTCCGGCTGTGAAGACCAGCACGACGTACGACGCGGACCTGCCGGATTGGTTGCATCCGCTGGCGACGGCGTCGAAGCGGGTCGATCCGCTGGAGCTGTCCCGCTTCGTACCCCCGGACGACCCGGGCATTCGGCAGTCCGCCGTACTGATCCTGCTGGCGGAGGGCGACGAGGTGAGTGACGGGCCGGACGTCCTCCTCACCGAGCGGGCGTGGACGTTGCGATCCCACGCCGGGCAGATGGCGTTCCCGGGCGGTCGGGTGGATGACGGCGACGGCGACGGCGTCGATGGCCTGGTCCGGACCGCGCTGCGGGAGGCCGAGGAGGAGACCGGCCTGAGCCCCGGCGGGGTGGAGGTGTTCGCGGTCTGGCCGGCGCTGTGGGTGCCGGTGAGCAACTTCGCGGTCTCACCCGTGCTGGCCTGGTGGCAGGCGCCGTCGCCGGTCGCGGTGGTCGACCCGGCCGAGGTCGCCTCGGTCCACCGGGTCTCGGTCAAGGCCCTGGCCGACCCGCGGAACCGGATCAGCTGCCTGCATCCGTCCGGCTACATCGGTCCCGCGTTCACCGTCGACAATCTCTACATCTGGGGGTTCACGGCAGGTCTGCTCGACAAAATGCTGACGATGGGCGGCTGGGCGCAGGACTGGAACCCGTCGAACGTCGTACCGTTGCCCGACCGGCTGGTCGAGGCGGCCTGGCGGGGGGAGGCACAGCGGTCGCATGAGTTGCGCCGGTTGACCGCCATCGAGCACGACCTGGGACGTCCGGAGGGTGTGGAGTGACCGGTCTCGACATCGCGTTGCTGGTTGTCACCGCCCTGGTCGCGATCTCCGGGTACATCGAGGGCTTCGTGCTCGGTGCGTGCGCGACGCTCGGCCTGCTCGCCGGGGCTGCCATCGGTGTGTACGGCGTGCCCCGGGTGCTGGACAATTTCTCGCCGAGCGTCGAGGTGTCGTTCGCCGCGCTCGTCCTGGTCGTGCTGCTGGCGTCGATCGGTCGAACCATCGGCGCGCTGCTCGGGTCCAAGCTGCGCAACCAGATCTCCTGGCGGCCCGTGAAGGCAGTCGATGCGCTTGGCGGTGCAGTGCTGGCAGCTGTCTCGGTCCTGGTCGTGTCGTGGGTGCTCGGCGTCGCGGTGAGCGGTGCGCGGATCCCCAGCGTCACCTCGGCCGTACGCAACTCCGAGGTCCTGGCGAAGGTCGACGGGGTCATGCCGGGCGGGGCGGACCAGGCGCTGCAGGCGTTCAACGACGTCGTCAACACGGACCTGTTCCCGCGCTTCCTCGACCCGTTCGTGCCGGAGCGCATCCGAGAGACGCAGCCGCCGGACAGCGGCGTCGCGCGTCAGCCGGCCGTCCGCGACGCGTACAGCCGGATCGCCAAGGTCACCGGCGTGGCGAACTGCTCCCGCGGCCTCGAAGGGTCCGGCTTCGTCTACGCCCCGCAGCGGGTGATGACGAACGCGCACGTGGTCGCCGGGGTCCGCTCGCCAAAGGTCGAGCTCGACGGGCACTCGTACGACGCCACAGTGGTGCTGTTCGACTCGAGCGTCGACATCGCCGTGCTCTACGTGCCGAAGCTGACGGCCAAGCCGCTGGTGTTCGACGAGGGTGGCCAGGCGGACGCACCGGCGGTGGTCCTCGGCTACCCCGAGAACGGCCCGTTCGACTCCGAACCGGCCCGGATCCGTTCGGAGGAACGGCTCCGAGGCCCGGACATCTACGGCGATCGGACGGTCACCCGCCGGGCCTTCTCGATCTGGGCCTCGGTCCGCCCGGGCAATTCGGGCGGGCCGTTGCTATCCCCCAAGGGCACCGTGTACGGAGTGGTGTTCGCCGCCTCGGTGGAGGACAACCGCACCGGGTACGTCCTGACGGCGGAACAGGTCTCGGAGGACGCAGCCGTCGGAGCCAGGGCCACCCAGGCAGTCTCCACCCGTAGCTGCACCTGATGGCCCGCGGGACGCCCGCTCTGGTCGTCCGCCCGCGACAATGTCCGTGCGGGGACACACGCCGAGCCGGCTTCGCTCCCAGCCCTGCTCGTCCACTGACGCATTGAGCCAAAGCGATGAGTTGTCGGCTGACCCGCGCCGACTGGACCAACACCCGGCTGATCCGCACCGACGTCGAGCGGGAACTACTGGAGCTCAAGGCCCAGCCGGGAAAGGACATCGCGATCTTGGGCAGTTCACCCCTGACGGTGGACCTGTGGCGCCTCGGTCTGGTCGACGAGCTCCGGCTGTTGCTGAACCTGGTGGTCCTCGGGTCGGGTGCTTCCCTACTCGCGGGAGCAGACCTGACCCGCTTCGACCTCGCGCGGACCAGGCAGTTCTCCACCGGCACCCTCCAGCTCACCTACACCCCAAACCCTAGCCACCAGCCCCGCGATCCCCACCAGGGGAAAACCTTCTGACGATTCGTCGGATCTGGGGCGGACTGGCCGCGCTGGTGCACCAGATGCGACGAATCGCCGGATGGATTTCCACAGGCAAGCCCGGCCGGGGCGCGGATGATGAGTGACGGCGTTGCGCTGGGCGGAGGGAGTCCACGGCCTATCGCCGAGCGGACGACGCATGGAAGCTACAGGAGAGTCGGGCTCTGCCTCAGGGGCCGGCCGGACTGGATTGTCGTCGGGGGCAGACCGGATCGTCGGCGGATGCAGCAGCGCGGGTGGGTGAGCGCGTTGGAAGGGGGTGACGGTGACAACAGGTGCGACCGCGGCATCGTTCGACGAGGTGGTGGCGTCGAACGAGCGGCGCCTCCTGCGACTGGCGCTGATGTTGTCCGGCGGTGTGCACAGCGCGGAGGATCTGGTCCAGGCGGTTCTGGCGAGGGCGCACCAGCGCTGGGAGCGGATCGGCGTCCTGGAGCATCCCGAGGCGTACTTGCGCGTCATGGTGGTGAACGAGTTCCTCAGCTGGCGCCGGCTGCTGCGGAACCGCGAGGTGCCAGTCGCGGAGATCGTCGAGCCGGCGCCAGTGGAGGACGTGAGCAGCCGGCAGGCGCAGCGTGACGCTGCCTGGCGGTTGCTGGCGACCCTGCCGCGTCAGCAGCGCGCCGTGCTCGTGCTGCGGTACTACGAAGATCTGCCGGACGACGAGATCGCCGCCGTACTGAGATGTTCGGCGAGCACCGTCCGGTCCAACGCCGCGCGTGGTCTGGCGAGCCTGCGGGCCGTCGTGCCGGCGCCGAACGAGGAGTCGTGAGATGGCGAAACTGACCGAGGAAGAGACCGGGCGACTGTTGCGGGAGACCTTTGCGGAGAAGGAGAACCTCGTCGATGGGTTGCCTGCGGCAACTATAGGTGCGAGGCGCCCTCGAGCGCCGGTACTACTGGCCGCTGCCTCGGTTCTCCTGGTGCTCGGCGGCGCCGTGTATGCCGCTGGAGCCGGGGCGGGCGACGAGCGGCAGCCCGGGGTGGCCACGTCTACCGTCACGAGGCAGAGTCCAAGCCAGACCAAGCAGTCGGTCGACGTTGCGGTCTGGGCGGCCGTGATCAGGGAGGCGGCGGAGTACGAGCAACCGGCGGCGGGCTGGCCGGTGCTGATCGTGCTGGACGCGCCACAGCAGAGCGCGGGCGACGCGATGGGGCGATCGGCGCGCGGCAGGCCTTTCTCAGATGCGGTCAAGAGGGCGATCGAGGACGACCTGGCTTCCATCGCGCCGATCCAGTGGGTGCGTGAGCGCCCGGTGTCGTCCGACGGTTGTGACGCGGAGCCACCGAAGGGGCCCGTCATCACCGTCGGTCCGGTGGTCGGCAAGGACGGTCACTTCGAGGTCGGCGTCAGCACCTGGCGGAGCTGCCTGGACGGCCGCTGGCAGACCTCCCGGGTCGACCGGCGCGGCACCAGCTTCCTGGTGACCGGCACCGTCGGCGCGGTGGCCGTCTCCTGAGCGGCGGAGACTCATTCCTTGAAGACGCTCGGGAGCCAGTCGAGCAGAAGTTCATTGAAAAGCTCCGGTGCCTCCTCATGCGGGAAATGCCCGACGCCGGTCAGCATCTCCTGGCGGCGCGGTCCAGTGATCAGCCCCGGTGGGGTCGCGGCACCGGTCGGCGTGACAACCTCATCGAGGACGCCATGGACCTGCAGAACCGGTACGTCGACCGGGGTCCGCATCTGGGACGAGAACCGGCGCCCGTCCGACCGCAGCTTGGAGCGCACGAGCCAACGGTGGTACTCCAGCGCGCAATGCGGCGCCGGCCAGACCTGCAGAGCTGCCCGGTACCGGCGACTCGCCTCGGCGTCGGGGAAGCCGCTGCCGGGCGCTGACCAAGACCGGAGCAGTTGCTCGATGTGTACACCGTCGTGGGCCAGCAAGCGTCGTTCCGGCAGCACGGGCAGCTGGAACCAGCCAACCTGGGCCAGCGAGCGCAGGTGCTGCGACCACATCGGCATCAGCGGGTGTGCAGCTGACACCGCGGCAACAGCTCGGACCTGGCGTCGGGCGAGCACAGCCGTCGACCAGGCGACGAAACCACCCCAGCCATGCCCGACCACCACGGCCTCGGTATCACCGAGCGAGCGGATCACGCCCGACACGTCGGCCGAAGCGGTGAAGGCGTCGTACCCGCGTGGTGTCTTGTCACTCGCACCGTACCCGCGCAGGTCCATGGCCACAGCGCGGTATCCCGCCGCGGCCACGACAGGCAGCTGGTGACGCCATGCCCACCAGAATTCCGGGAAGCCATGGAGGAACAACACGAGGGGAGCGTCGGCCGCACCGCACTCGGCGACGTGGAACCGGGCCCCGTTGGCCGAGACGAGGGAGTGCGACCAGGGTCCGTCGACGAGGAGGTCGGAGACGCCGGCGGGGCTCAGTCGCCCTTCCCGATCGCCTTGAGCGCCTCGACCGACTCCTTCGAGGTCTCGATCGCGCGCTGCGGGCCTTTGGCCTTGCCCAGCTGCTGCTTGCCGATCAGCACCAGCATGGCCGCCAGCAGCAGGTAGACCGCGGCAACGATCAGGAACGACAGGGCCGGGTGCAGCCCGAGGGCGTTCAGTCCGTACGCCGCGGCGATGGACAGCAGGATGATCGCCAGCAGGACCAGGAAGGACGCGGCGCCGAACATGCCGGCTCCGGTCCCGGCCGCCTTGGCGGTGGACTTGAGTTCCGCCTTCGCCAGCTCGATCTCGCTGCGGACGAGGCTGGACAGATCCCTGCTGGCATTGGCGACGAGCTGCCCGACCGTGGGCTCGCCCTCGTTCTGCCCCATCGACATGGCTCTCCTTCCGCGGGTTCGTCCTCCGACAGTACCGCCCGTCGGCGGCGATGGGCTCGCTCGCGCGCCGGGCCTCGCCATGGTGGTCCGGAACGGCCTCAGCCGACCGCGTCCTCGGCGTACGCGCGGTTGCGCCGGAACAGCAGGCCAGCGGCCGCCAGCGCGGACAGCACCGAGCCGACCAGTACGGCGGCCTTGGCGCGCTCGGTCTGGGCGACGTCCTCACCGAAGGCGAGCTGCGCGATCAGGAGGGCGACGGTGAAGCCGATGCCCGCCAGCACCGAGACGGCACCGACGTCTCGCCAGGCCAGGTCGGAGTTGAGCTCGGCCCGGGTGAATCGCGCGGTGAGCCAGGACCCGCCGAAGACCCCGACGAACTTGCCGACCACCAGGCCCGCCACGACACCGATCGCGACCGGGTCCGTCAGCATCTCGCGCATCGCCGAACCGCTCAGTGTCACGCCTGCGGCGAACAGCGCGAAGATCGGTACGGCGAGACCGGCCGACCACGGGCGCAGCCGGTGCTCGACGCGCTCGGCCGGCGACGACCTCTCCTCCGGGTCCGGCAGCACCCGGGTGGCCAGGCCGAGGGTGACGCCCGCGATGGTCGCGTGGATGCCTGACTCGTGCATGAACCACCAGGCACCGGCCGCCACCGGCAGGTAGAACAGTGGCGAGCGGACCCGGAACCGCTGCATCAGGTAGAACACCGCCACCAGCGCCAGCGCGGCCAGCAACGCCACCAGGTGGAAGCCGTGCGAGAAGAAGACCGCGATGACGAGGATCGCGCCGAAGTCGTCGACCACGGCGAGCGTGAGCAGGAAGGCCCGCAGGGCACTCGGCAGCGATGACCCGACGATCGCCAGCACGGCCAGGGCGAAGGCGATATCGGTTGCCGTCGGCACCGCCCAGCCCTCGGTACGACCGGCCGGCGCGGTCAGGTTGACCGTCAGGTAGATGATTGCCGGAAGCACCATTCCCGCGAGTGCGGCGACAACCGGCACGACCGCCTCGCTGAGCTTGGACAGCGTGCCGACGACCAGCTCGCGCTTCAGCTCGACACCGGCCAGGTAGAAGAACAGCGCGAGCGCACCGTCGGCCGCCCACGCCTCGACGGTCAGCGGACCGAGCTCGGTCTCGCGCAGGTGGTGGTAGGCGTCCTGCCACGGCGAGTTGGCCCAGATCAGGGCGACGGCGGCGGCACCGACCAACAGCAGTCCGCCGGTGGTCTCGGCACGCAGGGTGTCGGCCAGGAACGCCCGCTCCGGACCCAGGATGCGCGGGAAGGCGCGGCGCTGCTGTCGCAGACGCTTGACTGGGCTCAAGGCAGCGCCCTTCGCTCGGGGTCGTCGGAAACGTCGCCGACCAGACTTCCCGGCACACCGAACCAAAGCCTACCTGTTTGCTCTTGGCAGCAGGATAAGGAAACCTGGTCCGCGGAGCGCCGGGAAGTCTGGTCGGCATCGCTCACTCCAGCCGGGGTGGGTGGATCGATCGCGCCCGAGGAGCCCCGATGCCGCCGCCCCTGCACAGCCGTGACAGCGCTGTCACTCGCCGCTGGAGTACTCGTACGCCCGGCGTACTCTGCGGGTGTGCACGGAGAGCAGATGGCGGAGGACTTCCCAGTGGTCGGGCTCGACTCCGACGCCCGGGAGGCGGTGGACCTGCTCGCCGGAAGGCGACTGCCGGGGCTGATCGTCACCGACGAGCGCGGCCGGCCCTATGCGGTGCTGCCGGCATCGCAGGTGGTCCGCTTCCTGGTGCCGAGCTATGTCCAGGACGACCCGTCACTAGCTCGGGTGATCGACGAGCCGCTGGCCGATCGGGTCGCGGACAAGTTGTCCGGCGCCAAGGTCCGCGAGATGCTGCCGGCCGCCCCGCCGGAGCTGCCGGTGGTGCACCACGACGACACGATCCTGGAGATCGCCGCGGTGATGGCGCGGCTGCGCTGCCCGCTGGTCGTCGTGACGAAGGACCGCGAGATCATCGGCGCCGTCACCGCGTCCCGGCTGCTCGAGCTGGCGATCGCACCGCACTGACGCGCGGGCCGGTTGCGGGGTCCGCGGCATGACGATGATCGCGATCGTCGTCTTCGTCGTCGCGTACGTGCTGATCGCGACGGAGTGGACGCACAAGCTGCTCGCCGCGCTCGGCGGCGCGGGGGTACTGCTCGCGCTCGGCGTGACCGACTCCGCGGACGCCTTCTACTCGCACGAGACCGGGGTCGACTGGGACGTCATCTTCCTGCTGTTCGGGATGATGGTGATCGTCGGCGTGCTACGGCGTACCGGCGTGTTCGAGTTCGTCGCGATCTGGGCAGCCAAGCGGGCCAAGGGATCGCCGTTGCGCGTGATGATCCTGCTCACCCTGATCACGGCGCTGGCGTCGGCCTTGCTCGACAACGTGACCACGGTGCTGCTGATCGCGCCGGTCACCCTCCTGGTCTGCGACCGGCTGGGCCTCGACCCCGTGCCGTTCCTGATCGCGGAGGTGATGGCCTCCAACATCGGCGGAGCGGCGACGCTGATCGGCGACCCGCCGAACATCATCATCGCCAGCCGGTCCGGGTTGACCTTCAACGACTTCCTGATGCATCTGGCGCCGCTGGTCGTGGTCGAGCTGGTGGTCTTCTGCCTGATCCTGCCGCGGATGTTCCGGGGATCGTTCGCCGTCGACCCGGCTCGCGTCGAGAACGTGATGCGGCTGAACGAGCGCGAGGCGATCGAGGACCGGACCCTGCTGGTCAAGAGCGGTGCGGTGCTGCTGGTGGTGCTCGCCGGCTTCGTCGGGCACTCGGCCTTCGGGATCGAGCCGTCGGTGGTGGCGCTGCTCGGCGCCGGGCTGCTCGTGCTGATCTCCGGTGTCGCGACCAAGGACTACATGAACAGCGTCGAATGGCAGACGCTGCTGTTCTTCGCGGGTCTCTTCGTGATGGTGGGCGCGCTGGTCAAGACCGGCGTGATCGGCCGCCTCGCCGAGCAGGTCGGCAGGATCACCGAAGGCAAGGCTTTGCTTGCGGCGATGCTGATCCTCGTAGTCTCGGCGGTGCTGTCCGGTGTGGTCGACAACATTCCCTACGTCGCGACCATGAGCCCCGTCGTGCAGGAGCTCACCAAGAGCATCCCGGATCCGTCGCAGGCGGATGCGCTGTGGTGGGCGCTGGCCATCGGCGCCGACTTCGGCGGCAACGCCACGGCTGTCGGGGCCAGCGCCAACGTGGTGGTGATCGGCATCGCCCTACGGGCCGGGACGCCGATCAGCTTCTGGGAGTTCACCCGCAAGGGCCTGGTGGTCACCGCGATCACCATCGCGGTCGCCGCACCGTACCTGTGGCTGCGCTATTTCGCCTTCAGCTGAGGGGTCAGCGCACAGCGCCGAGCGCATCCGCGAGTGACGTCAGGTCGGCAGCCCGCAGGTCCGGCGCCAGGAACGCCTCCGGGTACGGCGTCTTCCTGCGGTCGAGCCAGTAGCCGAGCAGCCCGGCCCGGCGGGCGCCGTCGACATCCCACGGGTGAACGGCAACCAGAGCCATCCGCGCGACATCGACCCCGCACACCTCAGCCGCGTAGTGGTAGGCATCGGGGTGCGGCTTCCACCGACCGGGCTGCTCGACGGACAGCCGGTGCTCGAGCAGTGGCAGCACGCCGGCATCGGCCAGCATGCGTTCGGACATCGCTGCCGCACCGTTGGTCAAGGTGATGAGCCGTAGGCCGTGCTCATGCAGCCGTCGCAGTCCTGGCGCGACGTCAGCGTGGGCAGGCAGGTCGGGGAGGCGGGACAACACCCTGTCGACTGCTTCCGAGCTGTCATCGAGTTTGCTGCTCGCCAGCAAGGTGCGCAGGACGTCGGCAGCCACGGCGCGGAACGATGCATAACCGCCGGCTGCTGTGAGCGCGAACCCATCGCGCAGCGTCGCCGCGAACCAGGTGTCCAGCAGGTGGCCCGACAGCCCCTGCACCTCGAACACCACTCGCAACGGCTCGAGATCCGACAAGGTCTCGTTCACGTCGAGGACCAGTACCTCTGGCCGGACATCTGTCATGTCGCCACACTCCTCGTCCCGGAACAGTCGTTCCAAGGTACGAGGTAACGGCAACATGTCGCGGGTCAGGTCGTGCTTTTTCAGCTGAGCCAGACGCGCGGGACCGGGCCCTTCGGCACGATTCCGTTCGGGTTGATGGTGTCGTGGGTGAGGTAGTAGTGCCGCTTGATGTGGTCGAAGTCGACGGTCTCGCCGAACCCTGGCGACTTGTACAGCCGTCGCGCATAGGCCCACAAGTTGGGCAGCTCCGTCAGCTTCACGCGGTTGCACTTGAAGTGCCCGTGATAGACCGCGTCGAACCGCACCAGGGTGGTGAAGAGTCGGATGTCCACCTCGCTGAGGCTGTCGCCGAGGAGGTACTCGCGGTCGGCCAGCCGCCGCTCCAACGCGTCCAGCTGCGCGAACAATGCGTCGTACGCGGCCTCGTAGGCCTCCTGGGTGGTCGCGAAGCCGCAGCGGTAGACGCCGTTGTTCACGTCCTGGTAGATCTCCGCAATCAGCTGGTCCAGCTCCTGGCGGTCCGCCGGGATCAACTGCGGGGCTCCCGCCCGGTGGAAGTCCACCCACTCGGTCGAGAGGTCGAGCGTGATCTGCGGGTAGTCGTTCGTGACGACCAGGCCGGTCTCCGTGTCCACGATCGCGGGCACGGTAACGCGACCCTCGTAGTCCGGGTCGCTCGCCCGGTACACCTCGGCGAGATAGCGGATGCCCAGCACGGGATCCCGTCCGTCGGGGTCGAGCGTGAACCGCCAGCCCTGCTCGTCGCGGATCGGGTCCACCACGGCGAGGCTGATCGCGTCCTCCAGCCCGAGCAGCTTGCGGACGATGATCGCGCGGTGCGCCCACGGACAGGCCAGGCTGACCACCAGCCGGTACCGGCCGGGCTCGACCGGCCAGCGGCCCTGGTCGTCCGGCCCCTCACCCGGCGCCGAGGCCGAGTCCCGGGTGATCCGCCCGGTGAACCGGTTGCCCTGACGCTTCCACTCGCCGGTGACAGCGTTCTCCTTCACGAACTGTGCAGGACTCATACCTTCAACCTAGCCCGGTCTTCAGTAGGCGGCTGATCGCGTGACCGTCCGTTGTGCCGGTGTCGCCCCTTGGGTCCGGGTCGGGGATGGCCCCGCCGGCTTGCTCGCTGCCGGCGAAGCTCCGGTGCCAGCAACACGTCGATGCCGAAGGCAACTGTAGATACCGACGTTGCGGACCCGCCGTGGTGCTGGCCAGGGCGTTTGCAACCGTTCGCCGAGACGGATAACTAGTACATGAGTGTTCGGGTTATGGTACCTTGCTTACTCGTACAGAAGTGTTCGACTTAATTCCGACAGGCGAGGAACCTTGATGAGTACCCACCCCTCGGCGGGAACACCACCCACGACGGCCGCAGATGCCGATTCGAGTGGACAGACAGCTTCGGACAGCGGTCTGCAGCGTCTGCGCAGGATAGTGAAGGTCACGGCGATGGTCGGTGGCCCGCTGTTCTTGATCTCGGTGATACTGCACCCCGCACGCGACGGACACGACATCGCGGCCAACTACAACTGGTACGAGACCACTCATGCTGTGGAAGCCATGAGCCTGCTGGTGCAGGCGGCCTGCCTGGCCGGCGTCCTCGCACTGGGAGTACGTCGGTTCGGTCCCCGCGGGCTACCGGCGCTGTACACCGCCCTGATCGGAACCATGTCCTGGGCCGCTCTGATCGTCTACGACGGCTCCCACAACCCCGTGACGGCGAAGTACGCCCCAGGCATCGTGCACACCTCCGAAGACCTCGACCTCAGCGGGACCGTGATCGTGCTGGCGGCCAACATCCTGTTCCCGCTGGGCTACGTGCTGCTCGCCCGCCTGGTCAGTCGGCACGGGGCGCGATCGACGGGTCTGCTGCTGGGAGCGGGGGCCGTGCTGTACTCGCTCGGCGGCACCGCCGCGCTGCTCGGCCTCGGGCCGCACTCGATGACCACATCGGTGCTCGAGATCGCCGGAGCCATCCCCTACGCAATCGGATACGTCATGCTGGGCCGCTCCTTCGGACGACCGGAATCCGAGGATGACCTCCGCGTCGCCCAGGTCGGCAGCCTTTAGCCGACGCCTCCTCAGGACTGCACAGACCTGTGGAAAGCAAACTCGCCTGCCGCATCAATAGGTTGTGGGGCCACCCAGCACTCACGTGCGTGGACCTCCGGCCAGGCCGGTCCCGGACTCGCGGTTCGCCCCCCGTCCGCTTTCTGTGGAAACCCTTCTGCCGATTCGTCGGAACTGGGGCGGACTCGCCGCGTTGGTGCCCCAGATGCGACGAACCGCCTGACGGGTTTCCACAGACTTGCTCAGCCCTGGTCCTGAGGTCGGTGGTGGCGGCGCGGGTGGATCGCCCCGGGTCTGGGTGTCGGGACAGAGCTCGGGCCCGGGTTGGGGAAGGCCGCCGGGCGGCCGTGGTGGGCGACGATTCGTCAGAAGTGCCTTGCCCCCGGCAACCGGATGATCGAGCGAGCGCCACGAGCCTGACCGTCCCACAGGTGCAAGTCTCGAGCATCCTCAGCGGCTCAGTTGCCGCGGTTCCCACAAGCCATTCACCGTTGCTTCCGATGAATCTGAAACCGGTGGGGTTCGCTATTGCCCTCGGGCAAGGTCAAGGTCCACGCTTGACCTGACTTGCTGTTGGAAAGGGCATTCTCCGAGAACTCGCTGGATCTGTGGAACGGCGAGCAGAGGCGATTTCTCGGAGTTGCCTGGGTTCGCAGCGCCTTAGGGGTGGGGCGCAGGTGGGGGATGTAGTCGTGAACCAGAAACCAAAGAACAAGAAGGCACGAAGGCGGATCTGGGTCCAGCATGTGGCTGTCGACGCCGATAAGCTGCAGATGCGCTTGGACGCGGCTCAGGCCGGCCCCCTGAGCCCACAGCAGGAGGCTATTGCCCAGGGAGTCTCTGCGCTCATCGCGAAGGCGCGCTCGGCCGCATTCCGCGAGGATCCCATTCCCCGCCGCTGGACGAACTGGTGGCGGGGCACGCTGGTCGAGGCGGCGTACCGAAACCTGCACACGGCCCGGACTCAGATGGTCGACCTCCTCGATGAGGATGAACTACGGGCCGAGATTCCCATGGCCTTGGCCAGGGCGCAGGCGATGTTCCGCCGGGACGACCCCCGGCTGGTTGCCGCCGAGCAGCTGCATGCCGAGGCATCCCGCTGTGGGCCGGTCGATCACCTGCGCCCTAGCCTGCGTCGGCTGATCGGCGACAGTTATGAGCAGCTGGATCTCGAGCACGCGCGCCTGCGCAGCTTCCGCAACATCGTGCTGCTGGCTGCGTTGTCCATCTTTGTCCTCGTCGTCGTCGCGGTTGTCGTCGTGTCGCAGAATCCGAATCTGATACCTCTTTGCTTCCCCAATGAGGTGATGACCACCGCCGGTCTCACGCAGGAGCAGGGGCAGACCTGCCCAACGAGCTCTGGCTTGACCGCCCATCCGACCGGTGCCGACATCGCGGTAGTGGCCATGCTGGGAGCGCTCGGTGGTGCCCTGGCCGCGGCAATGTCGATCCGTAACCTCAAAGGGACTTCCACGCCGTACGACGTGCCGATCGCTTTGGCGACTCTCAAATTCCCGCTGGGTGCATTCACCGCGATATTGGCCCTGATCGCCATCCAGGGCAACTTCGTGCCTGGGCTGTCAGTACTCGATTCCCAGGGACAGATCCTGGCCTATGCCCTTGTCTTCGGCTTCGCTCAACAGGCGCTCTCCCGGCTGCTCGACCAGCGGGGCCAGACTCTGCTCGAGGGACTGCCAGGCGGTACCGCGACGGAGCCACCACCTCGTCCCGCGGTAGAGCCGCAGGCCCCGACAGAGCCGCAGGCCCCGACAGAGCCGCAGATCCCGGCGGAGGTGCAAGTCCCGTAGGAGCCGCAGGTCCCGGCAGAGATGCAAGTCCCGGAGGAGCCGGGCGGCTCAGTCGAGTTGGGTGCCGCGGAGGAGGAAGGAGCCGAGACCGTCGAACCCATGCAGGCTACGGACGAGGACCTGGACCTCGGCTTGCTGCCTGACCAGGACGAGGCCGAGTACGTGGACGATGGCCAGGCGGAGCAGGACGCGGGTCCGGAAGCGGAGCCCGGCGTCGAGTACCCGAGCGCAGAGAAGGAGGAGGACTGATGGCCCCGCGGGAGAAGATCATCACCCACCGGGGACGATCGAACGTCAACCAGCGTACGTGGAACATGATCGAGGCCGCTGAGAAGTTGGCCGGCTTCAAGTTCGTGATCACGCAGGGCTCGTACAACAAGGGAGGCGTGCGTTCGTCTGCCGGTACGCACGATGGCGGGGGTGTGGTCGACATCCGGGCCCGTGACCTCGGTCCCGCGAGGCGGGGAGCTGCCGTGCTGGCCCTTCGCAAGGTCGGTTTCGCTGCGTGGCTTCGTACCCCGGAACAAGCCAACTGGCCGTACCACATCCACGCGGTGGCCAAGGGGGACAAGGACCTCGCTGCTCAAGCGAAGGCGCAGGTGGCGGCTTACCTGAAGGGTCGCAACGGTCTGAAGCGGAATCTCAGGGATGACGGTCCCCCTGGCTTCTACGGCATGACCTGGGACCTTTACCAGCAGCTTCACAGGACAGCGGCTCGGGTCAGCCCCGGCGACACCCGTCCGCGCAACAGCAGGGGCCAGCTCTGCCTGAGCTACAAAGCCATCCAGTACGCCGGTGTCCACCGTTCGATGAGTGGCGTGTGGGCCGCGCATCGCAACAGTGCACACCGCAGCATCAAGGCGCTGTTCCCGTCGCTCAAGAATCAACCCGACTCCAGGTTCCGCGAATCCTGGCTCTACATGGAGCGAGCTATCCACCGCAACCCTCCGAACGCGGTTGCCGACGTGTTCTCCTGGTACTGGTTCGTCGGCCGGGTCGGGTTCGTGCCGCCGGATGTCAATGACTGGCCTCCGCGTCCATGAGCGCCTCAAGCGCGAAGAAGGCCGCGGAGCCGGTTTGGATGACCGTCGCGCAGGGATACTCACCACATGGCCCGCTCCAGGAACAACCCCGGTGACCTTGCCGGACTCCCGACGGAGCTGCGCAGCGACCGGCCGAAGGGTGACCAGCTCCGCGAGATCCTCGAGGCGCTGACCCGTACGCTCACAGCCGGCAGCGTACTGCCCTCGGAACGTGTGCTGGCCGAGCGCTTCCACGTCGCCAGGATGACCGTCCGCCAGGAGGTCGACCGGGTGGTCGCGAACGGACTCGCGGTTCGGCGGCCCGGTGGAGGCACCTTCGTCGCCGATTCACCCCCGGCCCGGATGCCGCACCCGTCCTTCAGCCAGGACATGCGCGCCCGCGGACTCACCCCGGGCGCGAAGGTGCTGGAACACATGGTGGGCAAGGCCGACGAGGCTCTCGCCGCCGAGCTGGAAGAGTCGCCGGGCGCGCCGGTCCTGCACCTCGTTCGGCTCCGTACCGGCGATGGTGAACCGATGGCGATTGTGCGCACCACGCTCTCCCTGCGCCGCTACCCAGGACTCGAGGAGCTCGATCTCGGCGCGCTCTCCCTGTACGAGGAGCTGTCGTCGCGCTGGGGCGTCACGCTCGGGATGGTCTCCGCCTCCGTGAGCGCTCGGCCGCCCGACCCATCGGAAGCCGAGGTGCTCGGCATCGACGCTGAGAAACCCTGCCTGGTCGTCACCTCGGCCCCGCGAACGGCATCAGGCGAGCTGATCGAGCTGGGCCGCTCGATCTACCGCTCCGATCGCTACAACCTCACCTTCACCTACCGCCCCACCTAGCCCCGCCCTGCCGTCCCCACCGTGATCGGTCCGAACCCGTCCCTTGTCTTCCCGCGATCGGTCCGAACCCGCCCCCCACACTCCGGCGATCGGTCCGAATACGGCCGGTATCTAAGCCGTATTCGGACCGATCGCGAGGGAAAGGGGGCGTGTTCGGACCGATC